>NZ_JBJJTJ010000004.1:0-215763 GCF_054177765.1 Modestobacter lacusdianchii
CGCCCCCCGGCGCTGGAGGACCCCCGCCACCCCGACCAGGCGGCCGACCTACCCCGGGGTGTGTTGGGGGTCCAACACCAGGGGGTGGGCCCCGCCCCGCCCCTCGACGACCCCGGGGGCGGGGCGGGCGTCGTCCACCCCGACCTGGACGAAGCCGCGGGCGTCGAGCGCGGCCCGGTGCCGCACCCACCACTCCTGGAAGTGCAGCGCCTGTGGCCGCCCGGTCTCCGGGTCGTCGACCACGACGTGGGTCTCGACCCGCTGGTCGCTCATGGGCAGCAGCCGGACGCCGGGCTGCCACCGCTGGGCCAGTGCGGCGGTGACGTCGGAGAGCGGGTAGCCGGCGTCCAGCATGCGGGTGCGCACCAGGTGGGTGGCGAGGTCGCGGTCGCCGAGGCCGAACCAGGTGGGCTCGGCGCCGTAGGCGGCCAGCTCCTCCTTGACGACCCAGCTCTCACCGCGGCGGCCCCACCCGCGCTCCTCGTCGATCCCGTCACCGAGCGTGTACATCACGGTGTCGAGGTCGGGGCAGATGCGCAGCCCGTGCATGGTCACGTCGTCACCGGTGTTGACCACCGCGGTCACCTCGGCCCCGGGTGCCGCGGCCAGCACGCCGGTCAGGAAGCGGGCGCCGCCGACGCCTCCGGCGAGTACGACGATGTGCACCGGACCATCCTGCACGTCGTCAGATGTGCACCGGGCACCCGGTAGGGCACAACTCGATCTACACGAAACACCATCGTCCCGATGGCAGTTCCTGTGGAAGACGGCGGCGTGTCGGGGGAGCGCGTGACCACTTCAGCACAAGTTGTGACTGGTGTGACCGCTGTGACTCCGCGATACACGAGCTCGACTTGACCTCGACTCAACGACACGCGTGTAATTCCGACGTTGTCATCAGGCGCTGACGACCCGGGAACCGCCCGGAGGGCACGCGCCGTGACGGAGCGAGGGGACGCAACGTGATGGCCGAGGTGTCGTGGTTGAGCGAGTACAAGAGCGCAGCAGCAGGGTCGGGGTCCGACGTCCTGGGCATGGCGGGGGTCTTCGACGCCGGCCTCCGGGGCCTGGACGGCGAGGACCAGGGCTGGCAGGAGCGCGCCCTGTGCGCCGAGACCGACCCGGAGGCGTTCTTCCCGGAGAAGGGCGGCTCGACCCGCGAGGCCAAGAAGATCTGCACCGGCTGCGAGGTCCGCGCCGAGTGCCTGGAGTACGCGCTAGGCAACGACGAGCGCTTCGGCATCTGGGGCGGCCTGTCCGAGCGTGAGCGCCGCCGGCTCCGCCGCCGCGCCGGCTGAGGAGGGACCCCTTCGCCCCTGGCCCCGTCCCGAGGCTCGTCCCGAGCCTGCGAGGGATGAGGAGGACGGGGTCCTCCCACTCGCGGCGGGCCCCTGCGAAGGGGTCGGAGAGACGCCACCTGACGAGCACCGCACCACTGACCCGCTGACCTGACGTCGGCGGGCCGGACCCCACCCCCTCGCTGGGTCCGGCCGCCGATCCCGGGCGGCGATGTGGTCGACTGGCCGGTGTGCAGATCCGCGTCGCCGACGGACGAGCCCGGGTGGTCGGGGAGGTCCGCGCCGCCGCGCCGCTGATGGCCGACCTGGCCGCCCCCGCTCCCGCCCGCGGGCCGTGGCTGACCGCAGCGCTGAACGCGCAGTCCAGCGGTCCGCTGCGTCGGGTCCGCCCGTGCGCGGTGGTGGTGCAGCGGGACCCGCAGGGCCGGCCCGACGGGCTGGCCCTGCTGTCGTACCGGCGTCGTGGCGCGACGACCGCGATCACCCTGCTGGGCGCCGAGCCCGAGGCCGCGCCGCTGCCGGACGGGCGGCCCGCGGCCCGGCTGTACGCCCGGGACGACGACGTCGCCCACCGGCTGGCCGAGGGCGTGGCCGACCTGCTCGACCGGCTGCGCGCCCCGTGGACCCTGCGGCTGGCGGGCCTCCCGCTGGGCGACCCGACGGTGCGGCACCTCGCCGCGCTGATGCCCGACTCCTCGCTGGCGACCTCGCGCAGCCGCCTGCTGGTGGACGAGCTCGATGCGGTCGGCACCGTGCACCGCACCCGGGACCCGGCCGAGGTGGAGCGCCGGCTGCCCGACCTGCTGGCCCGCGTCCCTGCCGATCGGCGCGCGGCCACGGGGGCGGTCGTCCGGCTGCACGCCGCCGTCGGTGAGCTGGAGCTGGCCGTCGTGCCCGGCACGGGTGGCCCGGCGGCGCTCCTGCTGACCCTGCTGGACCGCGGGCCGGCCGGCGAGCAGCGGTGGCCCTGGTGGGGCGTCAGCGACGTGGGCGGGCTCCGGCGCGAGCTCGGGTCGCCCTCGGTCAGCCTGACCGCCGCCGCCGGGCTGAGCCGGCTCGGCCGGTCGGGTGGTGCCCGCGGCCTCAGCCGGGGTGCTGCAACCGGTTGACCCCGGCATCGTCCGTCGTCGGTGCGCTGTCCAGGCCGATCCGGACGACGCCGGCCGCCGGCGTGCTGCCGTTCTCCTGTGGGCCGACCGGGGCGATCGTGGCGGCGAGCTGGTACGCCCGGCCGGTGTACACCGGTGCACTGCCGTTGGGCCGGGTGTAGGTGGGGAAGAGGCCGACCAGCTCGACCCGGTCGCCGTCCCGGGTGAGCTGCAGCTGCGGGCTGGCGAGGTCCGCGTACTCGGTCAGCGAGCGGGCGCAGCCGGCGGCGACCGGGTCGGCCGGTGGCTCCGCGGTCAGGCAGTTGAACGTGGGCAGCCGGACGTGGGCCAGTGACCGGCGGCCGTCCGTGGAGACGCTGAGGCTCGGGTAGGTCACGGTGAGCCCGACCGCCCGCTGCTCGAGCAGCAGCCCCTGCGCGGAGACGCTCGCCGCGACACCGTCCTCGCCGAGCGGCACCGACGTCAGCGCGAGCGCGGCCGCGGCGGTCTCGCTCGCCCCGGCCGGGACGGTGGTCGTGGGCTCGGTGGCGTCCAGCCCCGGGACGGCGGGGTCCGTGGGGGCGCTCAGCGTGGCGGCTGCGCCGTCCGCCGGCCCGGTCGGCCCGACCACGCCGTCCGGGCCGGGCGTCTGCCGGCTGCTCACCTGGGTCCCGGGCGCACCGCCCGGGCGGTGCCCGGTCACCGCGATCGTCACCGCGGCGAGCACCAGCAGGACGGCGGCGCCGAGCGCTGCGCCGCGGGTCCGGCCCGGGGTGCCCGCCCCGTCGGACCTGGTCGCCCCGGTCCGGGCGGGGGTGCGGTCGGCCGGCGCGGGAACCGCGGCCGGAGCCGGCGCCGCGGCGGGCAGCGCCGGCACCGACCCGGGCGGGTTCTCCAGGAAGCCCGGGAGGTCGTCCACCACCTCGGCCGGGCCGTCGTCCCCGACGCCGGGGGACGCCGGCGGCAGCCCCGCCGCGGCCGGGCCCGCCGCGCCATGCCGCCGCCGTCCCGTACCCGTGGCCAGGGCAGCGGTCGCGATCCCGGCGGCGAGGGCGAGCAGTGCGGTCACCAGCACCCAGCGGGTGGCGTCCGGAGAGGTCGACACCCGGGCCGGCGTCGCCTCCGACCCGCGGTCGACGTCCACCAGGTCCTCGTCCGCGCCCTGCTCGACGAGGGTGCCGACGACGGCGTTGGCCGCCGCGACGGCGGCGTCCCGGTCGCCCAGGGCGACCCGCACGGTGATCGCCGCGGTCCGGTCGGCGCGGTCGACCGTGGTGCCCTCCTGCAGCTCCTCCAGCGAGGTGTCCGCCAGCTCCGGGCTGCTCTCGCGGGCGGTGCGCAGCGTGGTCGCCGAGTCGGCCAGCGCCGCGTAGCGGTCGGCGAGCAGGACGGCGGCGTCCGCGCCGGCGTCGGTGCGCGGGGTGACCGTCAGGCTCGCCGCGGCCGTCGTGGCGCGCGGCTGCAGGGCCAGGGCGGCGAGCCCCAGCCCGAGCACGACCAGCAGCACGACGGCCCCGGTGACCAGGGTGCGGGTGGCGGGCGGCTTCTCGTCGGGTTTGCTCATCTCGGCGCCCAGCATGGCAAGGCCCGCGGTCGGTGCGGCCCGGCGGTCGGTGGCGCCGGCCCGCTACGCGGTCGGGTCGATCTCCTCCGGGTCCCGGCCCAGCAGCACGGCCACCTGGTCGACGACCACGTCCCGCACCAGGTCGGCGAGGTCGTCGCGGTCGGCGGCGCGGATCTCCAGGGGGCGGCGGTAGACCACGATCCGCGCCGGGTGCTCCTGACCGCCGTCGCGGTGGGCGGGCAGCACGCGGGCCAGCGGCACGCTGCCGTCCTCCAGCACGTCGGCGTCCAGGACCACCTCATCGGGGCTGGTGTGGTCGACCCACGGCACGTCCTCGACCGCGAACTCGACCCCGGCCAGCTCCCGCTCCCAGCGGCGCTCGAGGTCCTCGACGGCGTCGAGCACGAGGTCGTCGAACTGCTCCGCGCGGCTGCGGGACAGCGGCACGGTCGGTGGGACGAGGCGGCCACGCAGTCCGCGGCCGTGTCGGTCGCGGCGGGCTCGGGCGGGGAGGCGGTCCATCGCGGCTGGAGCCTACGGGCTGGCGTCCGGTCGGGGGCCGGGGACGCGGCAGCTCACCGGGGCATCCGACGCCACAGCGGGCGGGGCAGCGACCGCAGGACCAGTGCGGCCAGCCGGAGGTGGCCGGGCACCCACACGACCGACCGCCCTCGGCGCACCGCCTCGGCCACCGCGTCGGCGACCTGCGCCGGGGTGCTGGACAGCGGAGCCGGGCTCATCCCCGCGGTCATCCGGCCGATCACGAACCCCGGCCGGACGAGCAGCAGCCTCACACCGGTGCCGTGCAGAGCGTCGGCCAGGCCGCTGGCGAACCCGTCGAGCCCGGCCTTCGCCGAGCCGTAGACGTAGTTGGCCCGCCGCACCCGCACCCCGGCGACGGAGGAGAAGACGACGATCCGGCCCGCCCCGGCGGCCCGCATGAACCGCGCCAGGTGGGTGAGCACCGACACCTGGGCCACGTAGTCGGTGGAGACGACCGACACCGCGTGCGCGGCATCGGTCTCCGCCCGCGCCTGGTCGCCGAGGACCCCGAACGCGAGCAGCGCGATCGTGTTGCCCGCCCCCTGGCCGAGCGCGCCGGTCAGCAGCCGCTCGTGGCCGGCCAGGTCGTCGGCGTCGAACTCCAACCGCTCCACCACCGTGGCGCCGGCCGCCCGCAGCCGGGCCTCCTCGGCGTCCAGCTCGTCGCTGCGGCGCGCGGCCAGCTGGACCCGTCGCGCGCCGTCGCGGACCAGCCGCTCGGCCAGCTCCACGCCGATCTCGCTCCGGCCGCCGAGCAGCAGCACCGTGTCCGGTCCGGTCGTCATCGCCGTCCTCCTGGTCGGGGTGGAGAGCCGGTCGCGCTCGGACCGCCCGGGTCGCGTGGGGGACCGGACGCGCGCGGGTTCGGTGTGCCTCCTCCACAGGCGACCGCTTCGGAGTTAGTGTGCCAACCGTGAGGAACCGGTGGTGAGGCAGTCGCGACGCTGTTCGCGCAGCGGATGTGCCCAGCCGGCGGCGGCGACCCTGACCTACGTCTACGCGGAGTCCACGGCCGTCGTCGGCCCGCTGGCGACGTACTCGGAGCCGCACAGCTACGACCTGTGCGAGTTCCACGCGGGCCGGTTGACCGTGCCGCGCGGCTGGGAGGTCGTCCGGCACGAGATCGACGTCGACGACGCCGGCCCGACCGGCGACGACCTGCTGGCGCTGGCCGACGCCGTCCGCGAGGCGGCCCGCCCCGAGCCCCCGCGCGACCCGGCCGACGACGGCAGCGGCACCCGCCGCGGCCACCTGCGCGTCCTGCCCGACCTCAGCTGACCGGTCCTGCGCGCTGAGCGCACCCCGCGCCGTTAGGGTCGACTCGCCGCAGGCCGCCCGGGCCGCGGTCCCTGACTGCGAGGATGAGCTGCGTTGCCGGACCTGACATCGATCATCAAGGCCTACGACGTGCGCGGGGTCGTCCCGGACCAGTGGGACGAGGACGTGGCCCGCGCCATCGGTGCCGCCTTCGCCGAGTTCGCCCACGCCGAGACCGGCGCCACGGCGGTCGTGACCGCGCACGACATGCGTGACTCGTCGGTGCCCCTCTCCCGCGCTTTCGCGGAGGGCGTCCTCTCCCGCGGCGTCGACGTCGTCGAGGCAGGGCTGGGCTCCACCGACATGCTGTACTTCGCCGCCGGCTCGCTGGGGCTTCCCGGGGCGATGTTCACCGCCAGCCACAACCCGGCGCAGTACAACGGGATCAAGCTGTGCCGGGCCGGAGCCGCGCCCATCGGCCAGGACTCTGGGCTCGTGCAGATCCGTGAGTGGGCCGAGCAGTTGCTCGACGGCCACGCGGTCTTCGCGCGCGAGCCCGAGCGCCTCGGCACGGTCAGCGGCCGCGACCTGGTCGCCGAGTACGCCGCCTACCTGCGGCAGCTGGTCGACCTGTCCGGCATCCGCCCGCTGAAGGTGGTCGTGGACGCCGGTAACGGCATGGGCGGCTACACCGTGCCCGTCGTCCTGTCCGGGCTGCCGCTGGACATCGTGCCGATGTACTTCGAGCTCGACGGGTCGTTCCCCAACCACGAGGCGAACCCGCTCGACCCGGCGAACCTCGTCGACCTGCAGGCGGCGGTGACCGAGCACGGCGCGGACATCGGCCTGGCGTTCGACGGCGACGCCGACCGCTGCTTCATCGTCGACGAGCGTGGCGAGCCGGTCAGCCCGTCCGCGATCACCGGGCTGGTTGCCGTCCGCGAGCTGGCCAAGGGCGCCGGCACCACGATCATCCACAACCTGATCACGTCGCACGCGGTCCCGGAGATCGTCCGGGAGCACGGGGGCGAGCCGGTGCGCACCCGGGTGGGGCACTCGTTCATCAAGGCCGAGATGGCCCGGACCGACGCGATCTTCGGTGGCGAGCACTCGGCGCACTACTACTTCCGGGACTTCTGGCGGGCCGACACCGGGATGCTCGCCGCGATGCACGTGCTCGCCGCGCTCGGTGAGCAGGGGAAGCCGCTGTCCGAGCTGACCGAGTCCTACGAGCGGTACGTCGCCTCGGGTGAGATCAACTCGACGGTCGTCGACCAGGCCGGTCGGGTCGCCGCGGTGCGGGAGACGTTCGGGGAGGGCGAGGGCGTCACCGTCGACGAGCTCGACGGCCTGACCGTCGAGCTGCCCGACGGCGCCTGGTTCAACCTGCGGGCCAGCAACACCGAGCCCCTGCTGCGGCTGAACGTCGAGGCGCCCGACGCCGCCCGGATGGCGCAGGTCCGCGACGACGTCCTGGCCGTGGTGCGGGCATGACCGCGGGCGGCGGGGTGCACTCGGCGACGCTGGGCATCGACCCGGCGCTGCTGGCGATCCTGGCCTGCCCGGACACCCATCACACGTCCCTGACCGTGGACGTCGAGGCGAGCGAGCTCGTCTGCCCGACCTGCTCCCGCGCCTTCCCGGTGCGCGACGGCATCCCGGTGCTGCTGCTCGACGAGGCCCGGCAGCGTCCGGCATGACGTCGCCGGAGCTGGCCGAGGAGGTGCTCGCCGACCTCGACCTGCTGCGTGCCCGGGACCCCCGCGGGCTGCTGCCGGCCGTCGCCGGGGCGGGTGCCCAGGTGCGGGAGACCACCCGGCTGACTCGGGAGACCGGCCTGGACCGGGTGACCGCCGGCGGCCGCCCCCGCGGCATCGTGATCGTCGCCCGCCGCGAGGGCGCCGTCGCCGCGGCAGTGCTGCGCGCGCTGCTCGGACCGGCCAGCCCGGTGACCGTCGACGTCGTCCCGGGGCCCGAGCTGCCGGTCTGGATGGGGCCCTCGGACGTCGCCGTGGTGGCCACCCGCACCGGGGCGGGCCGCTATGCCGTCGCCCCCGCCTACGAGGCGGCCCGCCGCGGGGTCGCGATGGTCGGCATCGGCGCCGAGGACTCGCCGCTGCACGCCGCCTGTGCCAGCGCGCGGGCGCCTTACGTCGCGCTGCCGGCGACCCGGGTGCGGCACACCACGCTGTGGTCGTTGCTCACCCCGATGCTGCTGCTCGCCGCCGACCTGGGCCTGCTGCCCGCGGACGCCGCGGACACCGAGCTGGTCGCCGCCGCGCTGGACGAGACGGCGGCGGAGTGCGGCCCGGCGCGGGAGTCCTTCGTCAACCCGGCCAAGACGCTCGCCCTCGAGCTGCTGGACGCCCTGCCGGTGATCGTCGCCGAGGGGCCGCTCGCCGGAGCCTCCGCCGGGCGGGTCGCCGACCAGCTCGCCACGCTCGCCGGGCTCCCGGTGGGCAGCTTCCGGCTGCCGGACCAGCGGGTCGCCGCCCGTACCGTCGTGGGGGGCCCACTCGCCCCGGAGGAGGGTCCGGACGACTTCTTCCGGGACCGGCTGGACGACCCCGGGCGCCGGCTGCGCCTGATCACCATCCGGGACGCCGACGCAGCCGGGCACGACGGGGGCGAGCGCGATGCCCGGTCGGCGGATGAGGCGATGCAGGAGGTGCTGCGTGTCGCCGCCGGTCACAACGTGCCGGTCAGTGCGCTCGCCGAACAGGACGACGGTGCGCAGCCGGGGCTCGTGCGTTCCCCGCGGCTGGCGCGGCTCGCCCGGCAGCTGGCCGTGGCCGACTTCAGCGCCGTCTACCTCGCGCTGGCCCTCGACCACGAGCGCGCCCTGCACCCCTGACCCACCGGCATGTCAGGGAGCCGTCGGGGGGGTGAGCTGGTGGCAGGACTCGCCGTGGTTCCCGCGTGACGGTTGTGGCCCCGGTGGCCCCTGTCATGACACGAGGGGCCACCGTCGGTGGGTTCAGTGGTTGGCTGGAGGAGAGCCAGAGGTATCGTCCCGCCCGATGTGGCAGATGACGAACGCCGTGCGCCATTACCCGTGGGGATCCCACACGGTCATCCCCGAGCTGCTCGGGCAGCCCTCGCCGGCTGACCAGCCGCACGCGGAGCTGTGGATGGGGGCGCACCCGGGAGAGCCGAGCGTCCTGTCCGACGGCCGGCCGTTGGACAAGGCGATCGCAGCGGAACCCGACGTGATGTTGGGCGCCGCAGCCCGGCACCGGTTCGGTGACCGGCTGCCGTTCCTGATGAAGGTGCTCGCCGCGGACAAGCCGCTGTCCCTGCAGGCCCATCCCACCACCGCGCAAGCGGAGGTGGGCTTCGCGGCCGAGGAGGCGGCGGGCGTCCCGCTCGACGACCCGACGCGCACCTTCAAAGACCCGTTCCACAAGCCGGAGATCCTGCTGGCGATCACCCCGGTCGAAGCCCTGTGCGGGTTCCGCCCCCTGGTCGAGTCGCTGCACTGCCTGGCCAAGCTCCAGCTGACCGAGCTGCTGCCGACGATCGCCGCGCTCGCTCACGGCGGCCTGCGCACGGCGATCCCGCAGCTGCTCGCGCTGTCGACCCGTCGCCGTGAGTCGCTCGTCACCGCAGTGGCAGAGAAGGCAGCCAGCTTCGTCGCCGCGCACGACCCGGAGTTCATCAACACCTACCGGTGGGCGGCGAGCCTGGCCGAGACCTATCCGGGTGACCCGGGCGTGGTGATCTCGCTGATGTGCAACCACCTGAGGCTGGCGCCCGGGGAGGCGGTGTTCCTGCCTGCGGGGAACCTGCACGCCTACCTCAGCGGAGCCGGCGTCGAGGTCATGGCCAGCTCGGACAACGTGCTGCGGGGTGGGCTGACCTCCAAGCACGTGGACCTGGCCGCGCTGATCGAGGTGCTCGACTTCACCGACGGCAAGGTGCCGGTCATCCATCCGGTGCTCGGCCCGGGTGGGCTTCGCTATCCGACGCCGGTGGACGACTTCGACCTCACCCGCGTCCAGGTCGATGTGGAGCCCGGGGTGTTGACCACCTCCGGTCCGCAGGTGGTGCTGTGCACCGAAGGGCCCGCGGTGCTCTCCGGCGAGGACGGTGACGTGACGCTGCACCAGGGGGAGTCGGCGTTTGTCCCGGCCGGGCAACCGGTCACCGCACGTGGGCCGGCTGTCCTCTACCGCGCCACCACCGCCCTGCGCTGACGCGGTCGCCAGAAGGTCGACGGCGGCCGCTGCCGCTGCCGCCGCCGACTCGGACCGGCGGACACGCCGCTGCGGCACGGTCGCCCCCGCGGGTGAGGTCGTCTACGACCCCACGGCGTTACCCTGGGTGCGGCACGAGCCCCGCCGAAGCCTCGGCATGCTCGCTCGCCCCGCGCACCGCCGGGGACACAGCGACCGACAGCGCCCGCCCACCCGGGGCAGGGCCGGACACTGGAGCGACATGACCGCCAGCACTGGCACCCGCGTACTGACCGACGGCGACTTCAAGGTCGCCGACCTCTCCCTGCACGGCTTCGGGCGCAAGGAGATCAGCCTCGCCGAGCACGAGATGCCCGGCCTGATGGCCCTCCGCGAGGAGTACGGCGACGCGCAGCCGCTGGCCGGCGCCCGGATCGCCGGCTCGCTGCACATGACCATCCAGACCGCGGTGCTCATCGAGACCCTGGTCGCGCTCGGCGCCGACGTGCGCTGGGTCAGCTGCAACATCTTCTCCACCCAGGACCACGCCGCCGCGGCGATCGTCGTCGGCGACGGCACCCCCGAGCAGCCCACCGGCGTCCCGGTCTTCGCCTGGAAGGGCGAGACCCTGCCGGAGTACTGGTGGTGCACCCAGCGGCTGTTCGAGTTCACCGACGCCGACGGCACGGTGATCGGCCCGAACATGCTCCTGGACGACGGTGGCGACGCGACCCTGCTGGTGCACCTGGGCACCCGCTTCGAGGCCGACGGCGTCGTCCCGGACACCACCGACGCCGACTCGGAGGAGTACGGCGTCATCCTGGAGACCCTGCGCACCAGCCTCGCCGAGGACGGTCAGCGCTGGACCAAGATCGGCCAGGGCATCAAGGGCGTCACCGAGGAGACCACCACCGGCGTCCTGCGGCTGTACGAGCTCGCCCGCGAGGGCCGGCTGCTCTTCCCGGCGATCAACGTCAACGACTCGGTCACCAAGAGCAAGTTCGACAACCTCTACGGCTGCCGGCACTCGCTGATCGACGGCCTCAACCGGGCCACCGACGTGATGATCGGCGGCAAGGTGGCCGTGGTCTGCGGCTACGGCGACGTCGGCAAGGGCTGCGCGGAGTCGCTGCGCGGCCAGGGCGCCCGGGTCATCGTCACCGAGATCGACCCGATCAACGCCCTGCAGGCGGCCATGCACGGCTACGAGGTGACCACGCTGGACGAGGTGATCGGCAAGGCCGACATCGTCATCACCACCACCGGCAACAAGGACATCATCTCCGCCGAGCAGCTGGCCTCGACCAAGCACCAGGCGATCATCGGCAACATCGGCCACTTCGACAACGAGATCGACATGGCCGGCCTGGCCCGCACCCCGGGCGTCGTCAAGACGAACATCAAGCCGCAGGTCGACGAGTGGCGGTTCGCCGACGGCCACACGATCATCGTGCTCTCCGAGGGCCGGCTGCTGAACCTGGGCAACGCCACCGGGCACCCCAGCTTCGTGATGAGCGCGTCCTTCTCCAACCAGACGCTCGCCCAGATCGAGCTGTGGGCCAACCAGGCCGCGTACGAGGGCAAGACCCCCGGCGTCACCGTGCTGCCCAAGAAGCTCGACGAGCACGTCGCCCGGCTGCACCTGGACGCCCTCGGGGTGAAGCTCACGACGCTGACCAAGGTGCAGGCGGACTACCTCGGCGTCCCGGTCGAGGGGCCCTACAAGTCCGAGCACTACCGCTACTAGAAGGACCCCCTTGCCCCCCACCACGAGCAAGCTCGCGGTGGGGCCCTGCAAGGGGGCCGACGGCTGGGCGCGCCGAGCCGCCGGCCGGCGGTCGAGCTGCACGTTCCGCCCCGCCCGGGGGAAGTCCCCGGGCGGGGCGGACCGCTTCCTGGCGTGCGTCACGCAGAATGGGGCCCGTGCCACCTTCCGCACCCACCTCCGGGGCCAGCCGCGGCCGTGTCCTCGTCGTCGACGACGACGCCGCCCTCGCCGAGATGCTGGGCATCGTGCTGCGGCGGGAGGGCTACGAGCCGGCGTTCGTCTCCGACGGTGCCCGGGCCGTCGCCACCTTCCAGCAGGTGCGCCCCGACCTCGTGCTGCTGGACCTGATGCTGCCCGGGCGCAACGGCCTGCAGATCTGCGCCGACATCCGCACCCAGTCCGCCGTCCCGGTGATCATGCTGACCGCCAAGGGCGACACGATCGACGTCGTCCAGGGGCTCGAGGCCGGCGCCGACGACTACGTCACCAAGCCGTTCAAGCCGGTGGAGCTGGTGGCCCGGGTCCGCGCCCAGTTGCGCCGCGGTGAGACCGGGCAGGCCGAGAGCCTCTCCATCGGCGACGTGCAGATCGACGTCCCGGCCCACCAGGTGACCCGCGACGGCGTGCCGATCGCGCTCACCCCCCTGGAGTTCGACCTGCTGGTCGCCCTGGCCCGCAAGCCGCGCCAGGTGTTCACCCGGGAGCTGCTGCTGGAGCAGGTCTGGGGCTACCGGCACGCCGCGGACACCCGGCTGGTCAACGTGCACGTGCAGCGACTGCGGGCCAAGGTCGAGCGCGATCCGGAGAAGCCCGAGGTGGTCCTCACCGTCCGCGGCGTCGGGTACAAGGCCGGCCCGCCGTGACCTGCGGTCCGCTGCCCGCCGTCCGTCCCGGCCCGGCCGGCTGGGCTCCCGCCCGCCGGTGAGCACCACGACCGGCCCGTCCCCGGTCGGCCAGGCCGGGCCGCCGGCCGCCACCGCGGACGGCGGGGGCCGACCACCGCGCCGGGCGACCGGGGACGTGGTCCGCGGGGTCCGCCGCCGGGTGCGCCGGTCCCGCCGCCGGGCGTTCGTCGCCAGCGGCCGTGCCGCCCGCCGGGTGGTGCAGGCGTGGCGCTCGTCGCTGCAGCTGCGCGTCGGTGCGATCACCATGGTGGTCGCCGGGGTCGTGGTGGTCATCGTCAGCCTGGTGCTGTTCAGCCAGATCAGCGACCAGCTGCTCGGGGTGAAGCGGCAGGCCGCGGTCGACCAGTCGCTGTCCGGCGTCCAGTACGCCCAGTCCGAGGTCAGCGGCATCGCCACCGGTGACTCGGCGAGCGTCCGGACGACGCTGTCCCGCACCGTGCAGGGGCTGCGCTCCCGCGGCGGCGCGGCCGGTGACTTCGACGTGGTGATGGTCTACCGGTCCGGCGACCAGGTCCGCCCCGCGTCCACGCGCACCTCGCTGAGCTACCGCGACATGCCCACCGACCTGCGCGCCCAGGTCGCCGACGGCACCCAGGCCTACCGCTACGCCCAGGTGCCCGACGCGGCCGGGCGGGCGATGCCCAGCCTGCTCGTCGGCGCACCGGTGCAGACCGACGGCCGCAGCGGCGACCGGGTGGAGGTCTACTTCGTCTTCCCGCTGGACCAGGAGCAGGAGAGCCTGTCGCTGATCCGCAGCACGGTGGTGATCAGCGGGGTCGCGCTGGTGCTCTTCGTCGTCGGCATCGGCGTGCTGGTGACCCGGCTCGTGGTCGACCCGGTGCGCCGGGTGGCCGGCAGCGCGCAGCGGCTCGCCGAGGGCCACCTGGAGGAGCGGCTGGTGGTGCGCGGGGCCGACGACCTCGCCCGGCTGGCGACCAGCTTCAACGCGATGGCCGACAGCCTGCAGCGCCAGATCACCCAGCTGGAGGGCCTGTCGCACCTGCAGCAGCGGTTCACCTCCGACGTCTCGCACGAGCTGCGCACCCCGCTGACGACGGTGCAGATGGCCGCCGCGGTGCTGCACGAGGCCCGCGGCGACTTCGACCCCGCGGTGGCCCGCTCGGCGGAGCTGCTGCGGGTCGAGCTCGACCGGTTCGAGGTCCTGCTGTCGGACCTGTTGGAGATCAGCCGGTACGACGCCGGGGCCGCGGTGCTCGAGGCGGAGGCCCAGGACCTCGGTCCGCTGGTGCAGCGGGTGGTCGCCGGCATGACCGCGCTGGCCGAACGGCACGACTGCGAGCTGCGGGTCAGCGTCCCGGCCGTGCCGGTGATCGCCGAGGTGGACGGACGTCGGGTGGAGCGGGTGCTGCGCAACCTGGTGGGCAACGCCATCGAGCACGGTCGGGGCGAACCGGTCGAGATCACCCTGGCCGCCTCCGCGACCGCGGCCGCGATGACCGTGCGCGACCACGGCGTCGGCCTGACCTCGGCCGACGCCGAGCACGTCTTCGACCGCTTCTGGCGGGCCGACCCCTCACGGGTGCGCACCGTGGGCGGCAGTGGGCTGGGCCTGTCGATCAGCCTGGAGGACGCGCGCCTGCACGGTGGCTGGCTGCAGGTGTGGGGGCAGCCGGGGCAGGGGGCGCAGTTCCGGCTGACCGTGCCACTGGTGGCCGGCACCGAGCTGACCAGCTCGCCGTTGCCGCTGCGACCCTCGCTGCTGCGCCGGATCGAGTCGCCGTCGTGAGCCGCCGCCGGCTGGGCGTGCTGGCCGCCCTGGTCACCGTGCTGGTGAGCGGGTGCAGCACGGTGCCCAGCAGCTCACCGACCGTGCCGATCACCCAGGTCGCCGGCCCCACCGACGGGGCCGTCGGGATCGAGCCGCTGGCCCCCGAGGCCGGTGCCACCCCGGAGGAGGTCGTCCGGGGCTTCATCGACGCCAGCGCCAGCTCGGTGCGCAACCACCCGGTCGCCCGCCAGTACCTCTCCGAGGAGGCCGCGGACTCCTGGCGCGACAGCGACGGGGTGACCGTGCTCAGCGGTGACTACGCCCGGGTGCAGACCCAGCCGGGCATCGTGGAGGTGACCGCCAATGAGGTGGGCACCGTCGACGAGCGGGGCTCCTTCACCGTCAGCGGCGGCGAGGTCTTCCTCCGTTCGTTCACCCTCAGCGACGAGTCAGGGGAGTGGCGGATCACCGACCCGCCGGACGGGCTGCTGCTCCTCGAGCCGGACTTCGCCCGCACCTACGAGCCGGTCGACGCCTACTTCCTCGACCCGACCGGCACCCGGGTCGTCCCCGACCCCCGCTACCTGATCGACGGTGAGGCCCAGCCGAACGTCCTGGTGCAACGGCTGATCGACGGACCCTCGCCGGCCATCGCCGCGGGCGTGGTGAACCCGCTGGCCGGAGCGGTGCTGCGCAGCACGGTGCGCACCTCCGGGCAGACCGCCACCGTCGACCTCACCTTCCCCCCGGACGTCACCGACGCCACGCTGATCGGCGCCGCCAGCCAGCTGGTGTGGTCGCTGGAGCAGCTGGGCTTCCAGTCGGTCGTGGTGCTCCGCGACGGCCAGGAGCTGGGGCTCCCCGACGTGCCGGCCGAGCAGGGGGTCGGCGACTGGGCCGGCCTGGACCCCGACGCCGCCCCGGCCGACGCGGTCGGGCACTACCTGGTCGACGGGGCCCTGTACCGGGCGGTCGACGGCAGCCCCGCGCCGGGCCCGGCCGGGCAGGGGGCCTACGCGCTCACCGCGGCCGGGGTCTCGGTGGACACCCGCACCGGTGCGCTGGACTGGACCGTCGGGGTGTCCGCCGCCGCCCCCGGCGGCCTGGCGACCCTCCTGGCCGGCCCCTACGGCGGGGAGCTCGCGCCGGTGCTCACCGGCGCGAGCTTCACCGACCCGACGACGGCCGCCCCCCGCGGCGAGGTGTGGACCGTGCGCAACGGTACGGAGGTCGTCCGCGTGCCCTCCGGCGGCGCCCCGCAGACCGTCAGCGCCACCACCCTCTCCGGCCTCGGCCGGACGACGGAGTTCCAGCTCTCCCCGGACGGCGTGCGGGCCGCCGTGGTGATCGAGGGGCCGCAGGGCGGGCAGGTCTACGTCGGCACCGTGGTGCGGGACGAGGACGCGGTGAGCGTGCGGGACCTGCGGTCGGTCGCGCCGTCGGTGCGCCAGATCGTGGACGTCGCCTGGCGCAACGCCGGGCTGCTCATGCTGCTGGCCGGTGACCCGAGCACCGGGCGCACCGTGCCGTACACGGTCGGCGTGGACGGCTGGCTGCTGACCGAGGTGACCGACAGCGGGCTGCCCGGCCAGCCCACGGCGCTGGCCGCCGCACCGGGCCGCCAGCCGCTGGTCAGCGCCGACGACACGATGTGGCAGTTCGCCGGTGGCTACTGGGTCACCCTGGTGCGCGGCGCCCCACCGCTGCGCGGCAGCGCGCCCTTCTACCCGACCTGAGCCGCCCCGGCGCCGCCCGCCGGCGGGCGTCGCCGTCCACAGCAGGGTCGCCCGTCCCCAGCCCGTGCCGGCGGGCACCGAGGAGGTCACCGGCCCGGCAGGGTCGGGCCATGCGGGTCCTCCACGGCGACCGGGTCCTCCACGGCGACCGGGTCCTCCACGGCGACCAGGTCCTCCACGGCGACCGGGTCCTCCACGGCGACCGGGTGCCCCGACGGGGTCTGGTGGGGGGAGGCCCGGGCGGGACGGCGGTCGGCCGGGGCGGGGGGCCGACGGTGCTGCTCACGCTCGGCGCGCGCGTGCTGGCCGACCTGGTGCTGCCGCAGGACTGCGCCGGGTGCGCCGCCCCGGGCGTGCTGCTCTGCCCGGCCTGCCGGGCGCGGCTGGCCCGCCCGCGACTCGCCGAGCCACGCCGGCACCCGCCGGGCTTCCCACCCACCGTGGCCGCGGGGGCGTACGCCGGTCCGGTCCGGCCGGCGGTGCTGGCGTTCAAGGAGCACGGGCGGTCGGAGCTGGCCGGCCCCCTGGGCGCCGCGCTGGCACTGGCGGTGGTCGCCGTCCTGGCCGGCCTGCCGCCGGGCCCCGCCGGTCAGCCGGGCCGCACCGGCCCGCCGGTCGTGCTGGTGCCCGTGCCGAGCTCGGCGGCAGCGGTGCGCAGCCGCGGCCGCGACCACGTGCGGGAGCTGGCCCGCTCCGCGGTCGGTGAGCTGCGGCAGGCCGGGGTGCCGGCGGTGGCGCTGCCGCTGCTGGGCCGGGCCGGCCGCACCCGGGACTCGGCCGGCCTGGACGCCGCGCAGCGGCGGGCCAACCTGGCCGGCCGGTTCCGCGCACGGCCGGTCGTGCTGCCGCCGGGCAGCCGGCTGGTGCTGGTCGACGACGTGGTCAGCAGCGGCGCCACGCTGACCGAGGCGGCCCGTGCCCTGGCTGCCCGGCAGCCGGACGGTCCGGCGCCCGGCGGGGACACGCCGGTGCTGGCCGCGGTGGTCGCGGCGACCCCGCGACGCGTCCGCCGGCCCGCTGACCCACCCCCACCAGGGGCGTTCACGGTGCGTCGCTGAGCCACCGCTGGGAGGTGGGCCGCTTCCGGTGTCGGTACCGGGCAAACGCGGCTAGCGTCGGTTCGATCACAGCCCGCGCTCAACCGGGAGGTCTCATGGAGATCGTGGTCCGAGGTCGCAACGTCGAGGTGCCCGAGCACTTCCGCCAGAAGGTGGAGGACAAGGTCGGCCAGCTCGAACGTTTCGACGGCAAGGTCATCCGCATCGACGTCGAGTTGCTGCACGAGAAGAACCCCCGCCAGGCGGCGAACTGCCAACGGGTGGAGATCACCCTGCGGGGCAAGGGGCCGGTGGCCCGCGCCGAGGCGTGCGCTCCCGACTTCTACGCCGCCCTCGAGCTGGCCGCCGGCAAGCTCGAGAACCACATGCGCCGGGCCAACGACCGGCGCCGCGTGCACCACGGCCGTCGCACGCCGCCCAGCGTGCGGATCGAGGGCGTCGCCGCCGTCGAGGACGCGGTGCCCACCCTGAGCACCTCTGCCGGGGGCAGCAGCGCCCCCGAGACGACCTCCGACGGGCGACCGTCGGCCGACATCGAGGCCGCGCTCGCCGACGGGCCGCTGGTGACCGACCTGGACGAGCACCTCCCCGGGCAGATCGTGCGCGAGAAGGTGCACCCGGCCACCCCGATGCACGTCGACCAGGCGCTCTACGAGATGGAACTCGTCGGCCACGACTTCTTCCTGTTCCTCTGCGCCGACACCGGGGTGCCCTCGGTGGTCTACCGCCGGCACGCCTTCGACTACGGCCTGATCCGGTTGGGCGCCCCGACCGGCGCCGAGGACGGTGGTGCCCCCGCTCCGGCGGTCGCCTCGTCCGCGGCGGCGGGGGACCTCACGCCCGCTTGAGCCCCGACCGCACACCGGCGAGCCGCCCCCCGCAGCCGCGGAGGGCGGCTCGCCCGTGTCGGCCTCCCGCCGCGAGCCGGCCCCTCGTCAGTCGCCGGGGAGACGGGAGAAGAGCGCCGCGTCGGCCGTGCTCCCGTCCCGGTAGTGCAGGTAGGAGCGCAGCACGCCCTCCTGGGTGAACCCCGCCCGGCGGGCGACCGACTGCGAGCCGAGGTTGGCGACGTCGGCGACCAGGTACACCCGGGGGGCGCCGAGCCCGAGGGCCCACTCGGCCATCGCGTGCGCCGCCTCGACCGCGTAGCCCCGCCCACGGGCCTCCCCGGCGATCCAGTAGCCGACCTCCGGACCGAGTGGGTGCTGGTTGATCCGGTGCACGCCGGTCGAGCCGACGAGCCGGCCGTCGGCCTCGATGGCCACCGTCAGCCCGGTGCCGGCCCGGCGTTCACCGGGCGCCTCCCGGGTCACCCAGGAGACGGCGTCCTCCCGGGTGTAGCGCGGGCCCACCGCGGGGATCCAGCGGCCGATCTCGGGGTCCTGGCAGGCGGCGAGCACGGCGTCGACGTCGTCGTCCCGGAACGGGCGCAGCACCAGCCGCTCGGTGCGCACCACCTCGGTCACCAGGTCGATGCCGCTCAGGTCCAGCTCGGTCACTGCGCCTCCTCCGCCTCGTCCTCCACCGGGGCGCGCCAGCGTTCCGCGTTGCCCAGCACCCGGTCCACCGAGATCTCCAGCACCACCCGGGCCGGGTTGACCCGCGGCTGCTGGTACCGCGCGGCGTACCGCGCCTCGGCGTCGGCGACCGCGGCGGCGTCGTCGCGCACCACCGCCGTCCCCTCGAGGGTGGCCCAGCACCGGCCGTCGACCTGGCAGACCGCGACCCGGGACTGCCCGGCGCGCACGTGCCGGGCCTTGGCCGACGTCCCGGAGGTGATCACCCGCGCCGTCCCGGTGGCGGGGTCGAGGGTGACCCCGACCGGGACGACGTGCGGGCTGCCGTCGGCGCGCAGCGTGGTGACCGTGGCCAGGTGGCGCTCGGTGAAGAAGGCCACCAGCCCGGGGCCGAAGAGGTCGGCGGGAGGGGAGGAGTCGGGGGACACGCCCGCGGAGGGTACGGAACCAGCCGGTCCGGGTAGTGCCCTCGGCCGCGCCGGGACCGCTCACCGGGTCGGCCGCCTACGCTGGGGTCGTGGTGTTCAACAGGATCCTGCGTGCCGGTGAGGGCAAGATCGTCCGACGGCTGTCCAAGATCGCCGATGCGGTCGAGGCTCTCGAGCCCGACGTCACCGATCTGACCGACGCCGAGCTGCGCGCGAAGACCGACGAGTTCAAGCAGCGGTACGCCGACGGGGAGACCCTCGACCAGCTGCTCCCCGAGGCGTTCGCCGTGGTCCGCGAGGCCTCGACCCGCACGCTGGGCCAGCGGCACTACCGCGTGCAGCTGATGGGCGGTGCGGCGCTGCACCTGGGCAACATCGCCGAGATGAAGACCGGTGAGGGCAAGACCCTGACCGGTGTGCTGCCGGCCTACCTCAACGCCCTGAGCGGCGACGGCGTGCACGTGATCACCACCAACGACTACCTGGCCCAGCGCGACGCCGAGTGGATGGGCCGGGTGCAGCGCTTCCTCGGCCTGACCGTCGGCACCATCGTCTCCGGCCAGCCACCGGCGACCCGCCGCCAGCAGTACGCCGCGGACATCACCCACGGGACGAACAACGAGTTCGGCTTCGACTACCTGCGCGACAACATGGCCTGGAGCAAGGCAGACCTGGTGCAGCGCGGGCACGCCTTCGCCATCGTCGACGAGGTCGACTCGATCCTCATCGACGAGGCCCGCACCCCGCTGATCATCAGCGGCCCGGCCGAGACCAGCGCCAAGTGGTACGGGGAGTTCGCCCGGATCGCCCCGCTGATGAAGCGCGACCGGCACTACGAGGTCGAGGAGGCCAAGCGCACGGTCGCCATCACCGAGGAGGGCGTGGAGTTCGTCGAGGACCAGCTCGGCATCGACAACCTCTACGAGGCGGCCAACACCCCGCTGATCAGCTACCTGAACAACGCCCTCAAGGCCAAGGAGCTGTTCAAGAAGGACCAGCAGTACATCGTCACCAACGGTGAGGTCCTCATCGTCGACGAGCACACCGGCCGCGTGCTGGCCGGGCGGCGCTACAACGAGGGCATGCACCAGGCCATCGAGGCCAAGGAACGGGTGCAGATCAAGGACGAGAACCAGACCCTCGCCACGATCACGCTGCAGAACTACTTCCGGCTCTACGAGAAGCTGTCGGGGATGACCGGCACGGCCCAGACCGAGGCCGCCGAGCTCTCCCAGACCTACTCCCTGGGCGTCGTGCCGATCCCCACGAACCGGCCGATGATCCGCGAGGACCGCGCCGACGTCATCTACAAGACGGAGAAGGCCAAGTTCGACGCCGTCGTCGACGACATCGCCGAGCGGCACGAGGCGGGCCAGCCGGTGCTGGCCGGCACCGCGAGCGTGGAGAAGTCCGAGGTGCTGGCGAAGTACCTGCTCAAGCGGGGCATCCCGCACGAGGTGCTGAACGCCAAGAACCACGCCCGAGAGGCGTCGATCATCGCGATGGCCGGCCGGCTCGGCGCGGTCACCGTGGCGACCAACATGGCCGGCCGCGGCACCGACATCCAGCTCGGCGGCAACGCCGAGTTCATCGCCGACGAGCAGCTGCGCGCGAAGGGCCTGTCCCCGGCGGAGACGCCGGAGGAGTACGAGGCCGCCTGGGACGACGCGCTGGCCGCGGCCACGGCGCAGGTGAAGGCCGAGCACGACCAGGTCGCCGAGGCCGGCGGGCTGTACGTGCTGGGCACCGAGCGGCACGAGAGCCGCCGCATCGACAACCAGCTGCGTGGCCGTGCCGGGCGTCAGGGCGACCCGGGCGAGTCCCGGTTCTACCTGTCGCTGGGCGATGACCTGATGCGCCGGTTCAACGGGCCGATGCTCGAGAACATGATGACGACGCTGCGCGTCCCCGACGACCAGCCGATCGAGTCCAAGATGGTCAGCCGGGCGATCCGCTCGGCGCAGACCCAGGTGGAGCAGCAGAACTTCGAGGTCCGCAAGGACGTCCTGAAGTACGACGAGGTGCTCAACCGGCAGCGCACGGTCATCTACGACGAGCGCCGCAAGGTGCTCGACGGCGAGGACCTGCACGAGCAGGTGCGCACCATGGTCGACGACGTGGTCACCGCCTACGTCAAGGGCGCCACCGAGGCCGGCTACGCCGAGGACTGGGACCTCGAGCAGCTGTGGACCGGGCTCAAGGCGCTCTACCCGGTCGGCCTGGACCGGCAGGAGCTGCTGGACCGGGTGGCCGACGGCGACCAGGCGGCGCTGACCGCCGACGTGCTGGCCGACGAGCTGCTGGCCGACGTCCACGCGGCCTACGAGACCCGCGAGCAGACGCTGGGCTCGGAGGTCATGCGCGAGCTGGAGCGGCGGGTGCTGCTGTCGGTGCTGGACCGCAAGTGGCGCGAGCACCTCTACGAGATGGACTACCTGCGGGCCGGCATCCACCTGCGCGCGATGGCCAACCGCGACCCGGTCGTGGAGTACCAGCGCGAGGGCTACGACATGTTCAACGCGATGCTCGACGGCATCAAGGAGGAGTCCGTCGGCTTCCTGTTCAACCTCGAGGTCAAGACCAAGGAGCAGCAGGCGGCGGAGGCGGCGCAGAAGCAGGCCGCTGCCGAGGCCGACGCGCTGGCCAAGGCGCAGGCCGGCACCGAGCGGGTGCTCGCCCGGCAGGCCGCCGCGGCGGCGGCCGCGGCGCAGGCCGCGCCGGCTGCCCCGGTCGCCGAGCCGTCGTCCGACGGGGACGGCGCCACCCCGGCGGCGGACGGCGACGGCACTGCACCGGCGGCGGCGTCCAACGGTGGTGGGACGACGGCGGGCGCCGCCCGGCGGACCCGCAAGCCGGCGCCCGCGGCGGCCGCCACCACGACGGCCGAGCCGGTGGCCGAGCCCGCGTCGGCCGGCACCGGGCCGGAGCTGCAGGTCAAGGGCCTGGAGGCGCCGAAGCAGCAGCAGCTGAGCTACAGCGCCCCGAGCCTGGACACCTCGGCCAAGGACGGCGGCCGGGCCAAGGCAGCGAAGACCGCGACGGTCACCGGCACCAAGGAGACCCCGCGCAACGCGCCCTGCCCGTGCGGGTCGGGCAAGAAGTTCAAGCAGTGCCACGGCGCTGTGGGCAACGCCTGATCGAACACCACCCGCCCACCCCGGCGGGACGCTGCGGTGACGCCCCGCCGACCGACTGGTCGGCGGGGCGTCCTGCTGTGGTCGGGTCGACAGGCTGCTTCTCGAGCAGGACCGGGTGTGCACTCAGCCGATCTGCAGGGCGGTGCAGCGCCAGCGACCGTCGAGGCCCTCCAGCCGGGCGGCGACGGCGTGCGCCCGGCCGGCCCGGCGGGCCACCGCACTCACCTCGGCCACCCCGTCCACCGGCTCGCAGACCCGCACCGAGCTGATCACCAGGGGCGCCGTCCCCTCGCTGCACCACCGGGGGCGGCGCCGCTGGGTGAGCGCGGTGAACAACGGCGGGCTGACCAGCGCCTGGAGCTGACCGATCGGCCGGCGGCCGGCGAACGCCTCCAGCGCCGAGGTGACCACCTGGCGGCCCACCGCCTGCGGATCGGGCAGGTCGGCCCGGCGGGACCAGGCCGGCCCGAAGTCGTCACCCGCGTCGACCGGCTGGGCGTCCAGCCGGGGCCGGGGACCGGGTGGCGGCACCGGTCGGGTGGTGCGTCGCCCCGGGACGAGCAGCCGCACCGGCACCCGCTCGTCGGCCAGGGGCGGACCCGGCGTGCGGACCACGGTCAGGTGCACCCGACGGCCCGGCGTGCTGCGCGCGGGGTCGACCGGCGCCGGTGGCGTCGAGGACAGGGGAGCGGTCATGCGGGTCTCCTGGGCGTGCGGGATGGGCGGTGGGGGCTGTGGGCGGGCGGCTGCCGGGTGCGTCCGGAGATCACGGCGGTGGTGGGTGCAGCACCTGACCGGGCAGCAGCAGGTCGGGGTCCGGGCCGATCACGGCCGCGTTGGCGTGCCACCAGGCCTGCACGGCTGTCGCGACGTCCGCGTCCGTGACTGGGGCGCCGGTGCGGACCAGGTGGTCCCGGGCGATGTCCCAGAGGCAGTCGCCGCGGAGCACGACGTGGCCGGCGGGTGCGGCCGGCCAGTCCGGTACCCGCGGCCCGGTCGAGGGCGCGGGGGGCCGGTCGGGGGCTCCCGGCGCGGACGACGGTGCAGTCGGCCAGTCGAGCCCGGCGGGCCCGTCGAGGAGCACCGGGAGGTCGCCGGCCGGGCGGTCGGCGGCCACCGTGGTCAGCGCGACGGTGGGCGGCCCGGCCGGCGCGGTCAGGGGCGCGGTGGCACTGAGCCCGACCCCGATCGCCAGTGCGGCGGCTCGGCGGGCGCCGGCCGGCAGCACTCCGGAGAGGAGGACGCCGGCCAGCCGGCCGGCCCAGCCGGGCACGGCCGTGGCGGCGGTGAGCAGCAGGCCGAGCGCGCCCCACGCCCAGCACAGCCAGGCGAGCGCGGTGACGACGACCACCACCAGGGCGTCCGCGCCGGCCGTGTCGACCAGCTGCTGAGGCGCCTGCGCGGCCGCCCGGAGCTCGGCCGGCGCGGCGCCGAGGGCGGCCAGCAGCCAGCCGGCACCGCACACGGCGGCCGTCGTCCCCATCCAGCGTGGCAACGGCACAGCGCCTCCTCTCGTCGCAGTGACCAAACACCACCAACGCAAGCAAACGCAACCAAACGCATGGACTTGTGGACAGTTACGCTGCCGGTCATGCGCTGGGAGCAGCTCTTCGCCGACCTCGAGGCCCAGGTGGCCGAGCAGGAGGCGCTCGCCGAGCGGGCCGAGGACGGTTCGCGCGCCCGGGCGGAGCACGGGCGGGTGCGGCTCGCCGACCGGCTCCGCGGGGCGCACGGGCAGGAGCTCACGATCGGCTGCACCGGAGCCGGTCAGCTCAGCGGCCGGCTCACCGACGTCGGCGCCGACTGGCTGCTGCTGACCGACGCGCAGGAGAGGCAAGTGCTGGTGGCGCTGCCCGCGGTCTGCTCGGTCACCGGACTGGCCGCGCTGACCGCGCAGGCGGTCGAGGAGGGCTCGGTGGCGCGGGCGCTGGACCTGCGGCGCGCGCTGCGCGGTCTGGCGCGCGACCGGGTGGGTGTGCAGGTGCTGCTCGCCGACGGCACCGCGCCGACCGGCACCATCGACCGGGTGGGTGCCGACTTCGTGGAGCTGGCCGAGCACCCGCTGGACCAGCCGCGGCGGCGTGGGGCCGTCACGGGCGTGCGGGCGCTGCCCCTGCCGGCGGTGGTCGCCGTCCGGACCGCCCTGGCCGCCGGCTGAGCCGACGCGGCGGCGTCACCTCCGCCGGGCCCGGTGGGTCAGCGGGGGGAGTCGACCTCGGCGTCCTCGCCGACCGGCTCCTCGGCGACGGCGGTGGCCCGGGCCTCGGCGTACTTCTGCTGGATGAAGCGCTCCAGCTCGTCCTTCTCCACCCGCCACTGCCCACGGCCGCCGATCTGGATGGCGATGAGCTCCTTGCGACGCACCAGCGCGTAGGCCTGCGACCAGGAGACGTTCAGGATCTCCGCGACGTCGTCGAGGGTGAGGAAGCGCTGGGTGGCCATGAGGGTCCGTGTTCTCCCGTCGAAGGTGCCCGCCAGTGTGGCAGCCGGGTGACATCGGGGTGCGTCGTCCACCCGAAGGTGTGGACGACGCCTGCGCGGCGCCCGGCCCCTCGGTCATGATCTCCCTCCGCGACCGAGGACCACGAGGTCGGGCGGGCTGTCGCACACCGCGGTGCGGCAGACGGGGCACGGCAGACAGGGCGAGGGATGACCGACCGATGAGCACGTCCACTGCGGCGCCCGCAGCACCCTCGGCGGCCGTGCCGGCCAGCTCGGCGCCACGCCGGGTGCGGCCACCCCGCTGGCTGGACCTCCGCCTCGTGCTCGGCGTGCTGCTGGTGCTCGGGTCGGTCCTGCTGGGTGCCCGGGTGGTGACCGCGGCCGACGCGACGGTCCCGGTCTGGTCGGCGGCCGGTGACCTGGCGGCCGGCACGGTGCTCGGTGCGGACGACCTGGTCGCGGTGCAGGTCCGGCTGGACGACGTCGCCTCGGCGTACCTGGCCACCAGCACCCGCCCAGCGGGCCGGGTGCTGGCCCGCGCCGTCCGGGACGGGGAGCTGCTGCCGCGCTCGGCCCTGGAGGAGCCCGCCGACCTGGTGCAGCTCGCGCTCCCGGTGCAGGCCGGCTACGTGCCACCGCAGCTGGTCCGCGGCCAGCTGATCGACGTCTACGCGGTCGCCGACCCGGCCGTCGGCGCGGCCACCGCGACCGGCGGGGACGTCGACCTGGTGCTCTCCGGCGCCCCGGTCCAGGCGGTCACCGGGCGCGGTGACGGCGTCCTGTCCACCGCCGGCACCACGGTCCAGGTCGTGGTCTCGGTGCCGGCCGACGACGCCGCGGAGGTGCTGGCGGCCATCGGCGGCCGTGGCCTGGTGGTCGTCGTGCGCGCCACCGTCGACGACGCGACAGGTCGAGCCGGGGACGCCACGACCGGTGGCGCCGGCCCGGCGGGGCCGACCGGCTGATGGCGCTGCAGGTCTTCACCGCGGTCACCGGCGCGGCCTGGGAGTCCGAGCTGGTCGGTGCCCTGGACCGGCAGGACCACGGGGTCACCGTCGTCCGCCGGTGCGTCGACGTCGCCGACCTCCTGGCCGCGGCGACCACCGGCACCGGGCAGGCCGCGTTGCTGTCGGCCGAGCTGCGCCGGCTCGACGGCGCCGCGGTGGCCCGGCTGACCGCGGCCGGGATCGCCGTCGTCGGGCTGGTCGAGCCGGGCGACGACAGGGCCGCCGACCGCCTCCGCCAGCTGGGCGTGGCCCGGGTGCTCCCCGCCGACGCCCCACCCGAGGAGATCGCCGAGGCGCTGCGCGCCGCGGTGTCGGGTGCTCCTTCACCCGGGCACGACGTGGGCGACCCCCGCGCCGCGCTGCCGGTGCTCGGCCTCCCGCCCGAGCCACCCACCCGCCCGGGCGGCCGGGGCCGGGTGGTCGCCGTCTGGGGACCGACCGGCGCACCCGGCCGGACGACGGTGGCGGTCGGGCTCGCCGACGAGGCCGCCCGGCTGGACGCGCCGACGCTGCTGGTCGACGCCGACGTCTACGGCGGGGTGGTCGCCCAGCTGCTCGGGCTGCTGGACGAGTCGCCGGGGATCGTGGCGGCGGTCCGGCAGGCGACGGCCGGGACGCTGGACGTCGCTGCGCTGGCCCGGCTGGCCTGGGCGGTGACCCCGCAGCTGCGGGTGCTCACCGGGCTCACCCGCGCCGACCGGTGGCCCGAACTGCGGCCGCAGGGCATCGACGTGCTGCTGGAGGAGGCCCGCCGGCTGTGCACGCTCACCGTCGTGGACTGCGGCTTCTCGCTGGAGGAGGACGAGGAGCTGGCCTTCGACACCGCGGCACCGCGACGCAACGGCGCGACCCTGACCGTCCTGGCCGCCGCGGACGAGGTGCTCTGCGTCAGCGGCGCCGACCCGGTGGCGTTGCAGCGCACCGTGCGGGCGCTGGCCGAGCTCCGCGACGTGCTGCCCGACGTCTCGCCGCAGGTGGTGGTCAACCAGCTGCGCCGTGGGCCGGTGCCCGGCGACGCGCGCCAGGAGATCGCGTCGGCGCTGCAGCGGTTCGCCGGCCAGGAGGTCCGCGCCTTCCTGCCGGCCGACCGGCGGGCCACCGATGCGGCCCTGGCGGGTGGGCGCACGCTGGCGGAGGTGGCCGCTGGGTCGCCGCTGCGGGCCGGGCTGCGCGCGCTGGCCGCGGAGCTCGCCGGCGTGCCGGCGGTGCCCGGTCGGCGGGGCCGCCGCTCCCGGTGACCGGGGCTGCCGGGAGGGCGGTGTGCCGGGCCGGGGACACCGGGACGTAGCGTGGACCAGCCGTCAGTGAGGAGGGTCACGCTGTGGTCGAACGGCTCACCGCGCTGGATGCGTCCTTCCTGTACCTGGAGGAGCCCGGCACGCCGATGCACGTCGGCGCCGTCCTCGTGCTCGAGTGCCCCTCCGGCGGGCTGGACCACGAGGCGCTGATCGAGCTGGTGCGCACCCGGCTCCCGCTGGTGCCCCGGTACCGGCAGAAGGTCGTCGAGGTGCCCGGTCACCTGGCGAACCCGGCCTGGGTCGACGACCCGGACTTCGACGTCAGCTACCACGTCCGGCGGTCGGCGCTGCCGCGTCCGGGCAGCCAGGAGCAACTGCTCGACCTGGTCGCCCGGCTGACCGCTCGGCCGCTGGACCGCAGCCGCCCGCTGTGGGAGATGTACCTGGTCGAGGGGCTGGCCGGCGACCGGACGGCGGTGGTGACCAAGACCCACCCGGCCCTGGTCGACGGGCTGGGCGCGATCGACATCGGCCAGGTGATCCTCGACCCCGACCCGGACGTCCGGCCGGCTGCCGTGGTCGACCCGTGGCTGCCCCGGCGGCCACCGGGCCCGGTGGCCCTGGTCTGGGAGGCGGTCGAGGACTACCTGCAGCGCCCCTCGGCGGTGCTGGACACCGCCCGCACCGCGGTCGGCGACGTGCGCGCCACGGCCGCCCGCTGGGCCGGGGTGGCCGGCGGCGTGGTGGCGGCGCTGGCGCGCACCGCCGTGTCGCCGGCGCCGGTCAGCCCGCTGAACGCGCCGATCGGCCGGCAGCGGCGGGTCGCGGTGGCACGCGTGGCGCTGGAGGACCTGCGGGTGGTGCGCAAGGCGCACGGCGGCACGGTCAACGACGTGCTGCTCACCTCGGTCACCGGAGCACTCCGGGAGTGGCTGCTGTCCCGCGGGGAGCCGGTGGTGGGCAGCACGTCGGTGCGTGCGCTGGTCCCGGTCTCGGTGCGCGGGGAGGACGACGCCGCACCGGGGGAGGTCCGCTCCTTCCTGGTGGACCTCCCGGTGGGGGAGCCGAACCCCCGCGTACGGCTGGCCCGGGTCAGCTTCGCGATGCGCGGGCTGGCGCCCAGCGGGCAGTCGGTGGGCGCCGACACGCTCAGCGCGCTGTCGGGGTTCGCCCCGCCCACGCTGCACGCCCTGGGGGCGCGCGCGGCCAGCGGTCTGTCCCGGCGGCTGTTCAACCTGGTGGTCACCAACGTCCCCGGACCGCAGGTGCCGCTCTACGCCGGCGGCGCCCGCATGGTGGAGGTCTTCCCGGTGGTCCCGCTGGTCCGCGGCCAGGGCCTGTCCATCGGCCTGACCAGCTACGACGGCACCGTCTACTTCGGGCTCAACGCCGACCGGGACAGCGTGAGCGACGTCGACGCACTGGCCGACCTGATCGAGCAGGAGGTCGCCTACCTGGTCGAGTCGGCCGGCTGAGCGACCGCACCGGGAAGATCCCCGCCCCGGTGACGTTACGGTCGCTGTCCCACGACTTCAGGAGGCGAAGAACCGGTGCGCGTGTACCTGCCGGCCACGACGACCGTGCTGCAGCGGTTGCTCGACGAGGGCCGACTCGAGGGACCGCTCACGGTCTTCACGGTGACCCCCCAGCTGCGTGACTTCTACGAGCTGAGCGACGACGAGGAGCTGGAGTACGCGGCGCTGATCGCAGCGGCCCGGGCCAGCCTCCGGCTGATGGACGTCGACCCGACCGCTGCCCGCCGCCGCGTGGTGCTGGCGGCCGACGTGCCGGATGCGTCGGTGACCCCGATCGTCGCCGACGGCGCCGACGCCGGCGCCGCGCGCACCACGACGTCGGTGGCCCTCGGGGACGTCGCCAGCGCGCACATCGACGGGGCCGAGGCCGAGGAGGACGTGCGCAAGGCGGTCGCCGTGGTCCTGGAGGCCGACCTCGGCAGCGCCGACGCCCAGTTCGTCGTCGACCAGGCCGAGGGCCACGAGCTGGCCTGGTACGCCAACCAGGAGATCGGCCCCGCCCTCGAGCTCCTCTGAGCGACCGGCTCACCCGCCGCCGGTCGGCCCGCGGTGCCGGGCGACCTGCACCCGGGTGGCGCCGGCCGGGGTGACCAGCCAGCCCGATCCCGGGCGCGCGGGCAGCGGCGTGCGGGGGAGCCGGAGCCCGAGCTGCTCGGCGTCGCCGGGGCCGGGGCGCAGGAGCAGCGCCGTCCGGGCGCGCCGCAGGGCGGCGGCCGGCCCCCGGAAGGAGCCGGCGAGCTCCGCGGCCGTCCCGGTGCCGAGCACCAGCACCGGACCGCCGGGCCGGCTCAGCGCGCCGAGCTCGTCGGCGACGGGGTCGGGCAGCCCGGTCAGCTCGTCCACCAGGACCAGCGTCAGGCGCCCGTCCTGCCGTGACACCCACTCCCGGAGCGCCACCGGGTCGGTGCACTCCAGCCGCTCCGGGTGCCAGCTCGCTCTCTCCGTCCCGGTGGTGCCGGCCGACGCGGTCACCAGCTCGAGCACGGCGGCGCCCAGCGCGTGGGCGTGCCGGCCCAGGGCGTGCAGCGCCGAGCTGCGCCCGCTGCCGGGCGGACCGACGAGGAGCAGGCCGTTGCTGCGCTGGACGTCGACGCAGACCGGAGCTCCGTCGTCGCCGCCGGGCCCCAGGGGCAGCCGGAGCGGGGCACCGGACTCCAGCGGGACGGCGTCGGGCAGGTCGAGCCGGGGATCGGCCGGCAGCTCGCTCACCCGCAGTGGGCCGGGGCCGGTACCAGCGGCCGCGGAGCCGGTCGGGGGGCGGCCGGCCGGCCGGGGCAGGGCGAGCTGGCACTCGAGGGCGTCCTCCCCGACGAGGGCCCGGCCCGGCGGACGGTGCCCGGGGACGGCGCGGGCGGCGATGCCCGCGACGGCGTAGTCGGCGCGGTCGGGCAGCGGCAGCACGACCCGGGTGTGCAGGGCACTCGCCACCCGACTGCCCGGGACGGCCCGGTCGGTGGTCAGCGCGACCGTCAGCCGTGCCGCGGCGCCGTCCCGGACCAGCCGGAGCAGCCCGCCGGCCCCGGTGGCCGGATCGGCCTCCTCCAGCTGGGCGGCGAGGCTCTCCCAACCGTCGACCAGCAGGAGCAGCGCCGGGTCGCCGGCGCACCCCTCGGCCCGGCGGCGGTCGACCTCCTCGAGCAGCCGGGTCACCAGCCGCACCGTGCGGTGCGGGTCGTCCCGGCCGACGGTCGTGCCGGTGTGCGCTCCGGGGGCGGCGGCCGCGGCGAGGGCGCCGCCCCCGTGGTCGAGCACGTGCACGTGCAGCGCCTCGGGTTGCAGCTGCCCCACCGCCTCGGCCAGCACCGTCCGCAGGGCGGTCGTGCGGCCGCTGCGCGGACCCCCGACGAAGGCCCACCCGCCACCGGCTGCGAGGTCGAGCTCCAGCGGCCTCTGCTGCTGGTGGTCGAGGACGTCGCACAGGCCGATCCGGAGCACCGAGGTGGCGGCGGCCGTGCGCCACCGGTCGAGCGCGTCGGCCGGCAGCCGGTCGGGCAGGGGCGGCAACCAGGGCCGGTGCGGTGGGCGGGTGCGCTCGGCGCGGGCCTGCTCGCCGAGTGCGGCCACCACGCGCACCAGGTCGGGCTCGCCGGCCGGGACGGCCGGGCACACCGGCTGTTCCGGAGGTGCCGGCCAGACCGAACGGGTCACGGTGGGCGCCGCGTCGGCGGGCGGGCTGCCGCCGGAGACGCGGGCCACCTGGAGCAGCACCGGTGCGGCGTTCCCGCTCCGCAGGTAGGCCCGGCCCGGCCGGTCGGGGGACAGCTGCGCGGGCAGCGTGCTGCCGAGCACGTCCCGGGCGTCGCTCTCGTCAGTGGTGCGCAGACAGATCCGCAGGGAGCAGTTGGCCCGGATCTCGGGGCTGACCACCCCGGCGGGACGCTGGGTGGCGAGCACCAGGTGCACACCCAGGGACCGGCCGCGCTGGGCGATGCCCACCAGCCCGCTCACGAAGCCGGGCAGCTCCTCGGCGAGGGTGGCGAACTCGTCGACGACGATGACCAGCCGCCCGGCGTCGACCACAGCCGGCAGGTCGACCAGGTCGCGCACCCCGTGCTCGGCGAGCAGGCGCTCCCGGCGGGTGAGCTCTGCGCCGAGCGAGTGCAGCGCCCGGGCGGTGGAGTGACCGTCGAGGTCGGTGAGCAGGCCGACCGTGTGCGGCAGCGCGGCGGCCGCCCCGAAGGCCGCGCCGCCCTTGTAGTCGACCAGCAGGAAGCTGCAGCGGTCCGGTGGGTGCCGCAGGGCGAGACCGGCCACCAGCGTCTGCAGCAGCTCCGACTTGCCCGAGCCGGTGGTGCCGGCGACCAGGGCGTGCGGTCCGTCGCGGACCAGGTCGACCTCCAGGGGGCCGTCCCCGGTCAGCCCCAGGACGGCGGTCAGCCGCCCGCGGCCGCGGCTCCAGGAGCCGCTCGGTGCGCCCGTGACAGGGTCGATCGCCGCACCGGCGCCCGGCAGGTCGAGCAGGCGGGCGCCGGACGGCAGCGCGCCGGCCGACGACGGGACGGCCAGGACGGCGAGGTCACGGGCGATCCCGGCGGCGACGGGCTCGCCGACGGCGTCGAGCGTCAGCAGCCGCTCCTGCTCCAGCCCGGGGGCGCGCAGCCGCCCGGTGGTGCCCGTCTCCCCGCACACCTGCAGCCGGGCGGGAGCGGGCAGGGCGAGGGCCGCCTCGGACCCGGCGACGTCCAGCCGGACGACCTGCTCGGGTGCCTGCCCCAGGGCGGCGACCACAGCGGCGTCCGGGGTGCCGTCGACCACCACCAGTGTGCGCGGCCCGCCCGGGTCGGCACTCCCGGTGGCCCGGGACGGGGGCCGGAGCGAGCTGGGCAGTGACGCGCCGGGGGTGACCACCGCGGTCAGGTGCGGCAGCCACCGGGCCCATCGCCAGTCGGTCAGCTGCCGGGCGCCGCAGACCAGCACCAGCCGCAGGTCGGTCGGTGGGTGCAGGGTCGCGAGCTGGCAGACCAGTGACCGGGCGACGCCCACCGCCGGCTCGCGCGGCCCGACGACCCCCAGTGCGCCCACCCCGCCCAGTGGCAGCGTGACCGGTGCGTGCCGCACGGCGACGGCGACCCGGCTGCCGTCCGGCTCGACCCGGGTCACCGATGACGGCCCGTCGCCCGTCCCGAGCCGGACCGGCACCGAGCGCGCCGGGTCACCGCTCCGCGACCAGAGGGGGCTCGCGCGGCGACGGGCGGCCACGGCCAGCCGCGCCGGGTCGGGGTGCCGCTCCTCGCGTGCGGCCAGGTCGGCGGCGACCGCGGCGTCGAGCCGGGCGGCAGCCCGGGCCAGCGCGGCCGCGTGGTCGGCCAGGGCGGCACGGTGGCTGCGGCGGCCGGAGATGCGGTCCGAGCACCAGGTGGCCAACGCGACCACCGGGCTGAGCAGCGCGAAGAAGAGGAAGTGCGGGGTGGCGAGCAGCCAGGCCATGAGCAGGCCGCCGACGGCGGGGAGGGCCACCGCGACCCACCCCAGTCGCCGGCGCGGTGGTTCCGGTGGGGCGACCGGCCAGTGCACGGAGACGCCCTCCGGTGCGACGGCCGGGCGGGGCAGCGGCCGGATGCCGATCCGTCCGCCTCCGGCGGGGGCGGACTCGAGCACGGCGCCGCCGGGGCCGGTCAGCCGCAGGCTCGTCGAGCCCAGGTGCACCGTGGCCCCGACCGGCCACTCCCGGCCCTCGGTGCCCAGCGGTTCGCCCGGGCCGGTGGGGCCGGTGATCGAGCTGCCGTTGGCCGAGCCCAGGTCGGCGACGGTGACCCGGCCCTCGGCGACGGCGACGACCGCGTGCCGCCGGGACACGTCGGGGTCGGTGAGCACCAGGCCGCAGCCGCTCGCCCGCCCCACCACCAGCGAGCCCTGCCCGAGGGCGAGGCCGCGGCCGGCGTCCGGCCCGCCGGTCACCTGGAGCTCGAGGGCACCGGACGCCCGGTCCAGCGCCGACCGTGGCCCCGGACGGCCGAGACCGAGCACCGCGCCGTGGCACAGCGCGCTCGACGACAACGGCGTCGCGGGGGCCAGCGTGGTCGACCCGGCCCAGAGCTGCGGTGCGGGCTGGCCCAGCGTGCTGCCCAGCGCAGGGAGCACGTCGCCCAGCACCGCCTCGTCACGGGCGTGCACCACCACGTCGACCGGGCCGTCGTGCGACACGAGGGTCCAGGTCCGGTCGACGCCACGGGCCGGCGCGGGTGCGGAGGAGCAGGGGAGCACGGGCAGATGCTGCCCGTGCGGTCACCTCCGCGGGCGGCCGTCACGACATCTGTGGACGGGCTCCGGGCCTGTGGACGGCCAGGGCCGACGGCCGGCCGACCGCCCTACCGTCGTGCCGCACCGGGAGGGGCCCGGGAGGACGAGGAGGGGTCATGAAGGTCGACATCGCAACGCTCAACGCCATGGCGGGCCGGTGCCAGGGAGAGGCAGCGGACACCAGCGCCCGGCACACGACGCTGTCCGCGAGCATCAACAGCTCGGTGCTCGAGGGCTGGACCGACAGTCAGGCAGCCGTCCAGTTCAGCGAGCTGTACGAGAAGTGGCGGCTGTCCAGCCAGGGGGTGAGCGAGGCGCTGACCGGCATGGGGCAGCTGCTCACCACGGTCGCCTCGGCCTACCAGCAGCACGAGGCGGAGATGGCCGCCCGGATCGGTGCACTGCTCTGACGGTCGGGCCGGCTCAGCCGGGGACGGGGCTCCCGGGCACGGCCGGGAGCCCGGTGTCGGTGCTCCGCCGCCGGAGCACCGACAGGCGTTCCCACGGCAGGATCGACAGGATCGCGACGCAGTGCGGCAGGAAGATGATCCCGACGCCGGCGTAGACCATGACGTGGAAGCCGAGCAGGAACAGCACCAGCCCGATCCGGGCCCGGTCGGTGCGCACCAGCAGGATCAGCGGCGCGGCCAGCTCGACCACGATCATCACCCACTGGGCGGCCGGCAGCAGCCACGCGACGTCGAGGGTCCACATCGACAGCTCGGTGCCCCGGCGGACCACGGCCCGGGTCAGCGTGGCGCCGGTCGCCCAGTCCCAGCCGCCGAACCGGATCTTGGCCCAGGCGGCGAGGAAGTAGGTGAGCATCACCGTGACCAGCACGGCCGCCATGGCGAACCCGGCGGCCTCCGAGGAGCGCCGGTCGCGCAGCCGGGCCCGCCCGATCGTCGGCAGCACGGCCAGGGCCACCAGGAAGGCGATCCGGTCGTGGTCGACCTTCCCGTAGCTCATCGCGATGACCATCCACTCCGAGTAGAGGAGGAAGACGGCGATGCCGAGCAGGCGCGGCGCCCGGCCGGTCGCGGCGGCGACCGCGGCGATCACCAGCGCCCACTGCACGACCAGCACGAGGGTGTGCGTCGGGGTGGGCAGGTGCAGCAGTCGGCCGATCAACAGCGGCTGGTACCACTCGGTCGGCACGTCGGCGTGCGCCCGCACCCAGGCCGTGGTGAGGAAGACGTCGATCGGGATGAACAGGTAGGCGATCGCCCGGAAGACCGCGATCCGGGGCAGCGGCACCGGGCGGAACCACCAGCGGGGGGTGCCGGGGACGGCGGGGGCCTCCTCCGGCCGCACCGGTGCGGCGGCGGGTGGGGTGGTGGCCGAGGTGCTCACGCGCCCTCCTCCAGCTGGTACTCGATCAGCACCCGGTCGCTGACCTCACCGGTCCGCTGGCCGTCCTCGAGCTCGAAGCGGCGCTGCACGACCTGCACCTGCACCAGCTCCTCGGCGTCGGGGTGGCGCTCGGCGTAGGAGTCGGCGAGGAGCCCCAGCATCGAGGGGTCCCGGGAGATGCGGGGGAGCTGCCCCTCGAACTCCGCCCGGCGCAGGCCCACCTCGCCACCGGAGAGCCGGACCTCCTCACCCGCGGCGGTCAGCCCGACCACCCGGGTGGAGACGACCGGGGTGTCGGGGTCCGCCCGGGTGGAGTACATCCGGAACGGGCCGAAGGGGAAGGCGTCGTCGTCCCCCCAGACGGAGCCGGCCAGCAACAGGGCGAGCACCACCACGGCGGCGGCCAGCCGGGCGCGCCGTCCGCCCGGGCTCAGGCGCTCGACCTCGGCCTCGGCCGGCAGGTCAGGGGCGGACTGCAGGTGCACCGGCCCATCGTAGGATCGGCGCCCGTCCAGACGGGTCATCGATGCTCCGTCGCGGCCGCTCCCGTTCCGCTCCGCGGACCAGGCGTCCCGGCAGCCCCACCCGCGTCGTCCGTCGCCCGATGTCGACCAGCGGGAGCAGCCAGATGCAGTTCGGCCGGTACTACGAGGAGTTCGAGGTCGGGGCCACCTACAAGCACTGGCCCGGCAAGACCGTCACCGAGTACGACGACCACCTGTTCTGCCTGCTCACCATGAACCACCACCCGCTGCACCTCGACGCCCACTACGCCGCGGAGACCACCGAGTTCGGCGAGAACGTCGTCGTCGGCAACTACGTCTACTCGCTGCTGCTGGGCATGAGCGTCCCCGACGTCTCCGGCAAGGCGATCGCCAACCTGGAGGTCTCCTCCCTCCGGCACGTCGCCCCGACCTTCCACGGCGACACGGTCTACGGCGAGACGACCGTGCTGGACAAGACCGAGTCCCGGTCCAAGGACGACCGCGGCGTGGTGCACGTGGAGACGATCGGCTACAAGCAGGACGGCACCGTGGTCTGCGTCTTCCGGCGCAAGGTGATGGTGCCCAAGCGTTCGCACGGCGAGGCCCGCGGCGGCGAGCAGCCCGGCCGGCCCGAGCCCGGCGAGCAGCCCGGCAGACCCGACTCCGAGCGGCCCGAGCCCGTCCGCGGCTGACCGGCGGGCGGGTCAGCGGGGCAGCACGCCCCAGCCCGCCAGCGCGACGAGCACGCCCGGGGCCAGGTCCAGCGCGGTCAGCCCGGCGGCGTCGACGAACGCCGCGTCGGCCGCGTCGTCGCCGGCCACCGGCTGCCGGCCCGGCTCCGCCAGCGTGCACCACCAGTCGGTGACGGTGAAGACGACGCCGTCCCCCTCGATCCGGACCGCCCCCAGCGGACGCACCGGGCGCACCGCCAGACCGGTCTCCTCGGCCAGCTCGCGCACCACGGCCTCGGCCTCGGACTCGCCGGGCTCCACCCGGCCACCGGGCACCGACCACAGCCCGGCGCTCGGCGCGTGGGCCCGGCGGACCAGCAGCAGCCGGCCGTGCCCGTCGTGCACCACCGCACCGACACACGGCACCTCCGGCAGCGGCTGGACCACGTGGGCGAGGCTACGGCGGTGGCCTCCGGCCGACCCGTGTCGCGCGGGACCGGCTGCTGACCAACTCTTGACGAACACCTCGCAGAACAGGACGGTGAGCGGCGATGAGCGTCTCCCCGGTGTGCCCGCGCTGCGGCGAGGCGCTGACGGTGCGGCCCGGCAACACCGCCGAGGGCTGGTGCCACCGGCACGCGGCGGTCACCCCGCTGCACCACACCGCCGTCGTCGCGCACGACGCGATCAGCGCCGTCTGCGCCGATGCCCGGGTGCCCGCGTGGGTGCCCGACCCGGTGCCGCGGGGCTGGTCGGTCACCGGGCTGGCCTGGGGCGGTGAGCCCGGTGCCCGGGCGATCGTCGTGGCCTGTGCCGGTCCGGCTCCGCTCGGCGGTGCGGCCGAGCTGGTGCTCGTCGCCGAGGAGCCGGGCACCGGGCTCGGGTGCGGGTACGCCGGGCTGCCCGGCGTCGACCCCGGTGAGCTCGTCGGCGGGCCCTCGACCGTCGCCGTCGAGGCCGCCGGTCAGCGGGCGCCGCTGTGGCTCGTGCCCACCGGTGACGACCGCGCCGCCTACGTGGGCGAGGCGCACGGCGTGTGGCTGTGGCTGGTCATGTGGCCGGCGTCGGCCGCCTGGCTGCTCGCCGAGGACCTGACCCTGCTCGACCTGCGCGAGCGGGTCTACCCGGACCTGCCGCTGGGCCCGACCACCGACCGGCTGCTGCCCGGCCGCTGAGCGCCGGACGGGACGGGATCGGCCGGTGGGCCCCCGGCGTGGCGACTGGTGCTGCGCATGGGGCGGGTGTTACCCATGGGGCGCGGTCCAGCTGGCCGTGGTGGGGTCATGGCGTCGTCCGCGTGCCCCGGACGACGTGCGCCCACCTGGCGGCCCGATGGGAGGAACGGTGCGACCGTGCTGAAGAAGGTGCTCACCTGGGCGGCGATCGCCTTCGTGGTCTTCTACGTGATCCAGCGGCCCGAGGACGCGGCCGGCATCGTGCGCAGCGCCGGGGGTGCGCTCAGTGACGCGGCAGGCTCGCTGTCCTCGTTCGTGGAATCCCTGATCTGAGCCCGGCCGTGTCCGGCCCGCGTGAACGGCGGCCCCGCTGGGGCAAGGACGCCGAGAAGTACCTGCTCCCCGACGAGCCCCCGGTCATCGCCACCCGACGGCACCCCGCGGTGCTGGCCCGCCCGTTGAGCCGCGGTGTCCCCGCGCTCGCGGTCGGGGTGTGGGTGCTCCAGCTCGACCCGGAGAACCGGTTCGGTGCGGTGCTCGGCTCGCTCGTCGTGCTGGGCGCCCTGGTCTACCTGGGCCTGCACGTCGGCGAGTGGTGGGTCCGGCACTTCCTGATCACCCGGCGGCGGGTGCTCATGACGTCCGGGGTGATCATCCGGACGGTCGCGGTCATGCCGCTGCGCCGGATCACCGACCTGACCTGGAAGGAGACCTTCTGGGGCCAGCTGCTCGGCTACGGCACGTTCCGGTTCGAGTCCGCCGGGCAGGCGCAGGGCCTGGACGAGATCACCTACCTGCCGCACGCGAAGGCGCTGTACAAGCGGCTCTCGGAGCTGATGTTCGGCACCGACTTCTCCACCAACCCGGTCAGCTCCGACGAGGACGCCGAGGGGTCGATGCACGCCGACGACCGCGGGGACGGCGACGCCCGCGAGCAGCACATGCCAGGGCCGCTGACGTCGGGCCGGCGGCACGACACCGCGCCGATCCCGCGCACCCGCCCGCCGTCCTGACGGGTCGGCACGCGCGCGACGGGTGCGCACCCCGGTGCGGCAGGCTGTGGGTGTGCGCATCGACCTGCACACCCACTCCTCCGTCTCCGACGGCACCGACACCCCGGCCGGCCTGGTCGCGACCGCGGCCGCGGCCGGGCTGGACGTCGTCGCGCTCACCGACCACGACACCACCGCCGGCTGGGCGGCCGCCGCGGCCGCGCGCCCGGCCGGGCTGACGATCGTCCCAGGCATGGAGCTGTCCTGCCGGTGGTTCCCGGCCGACGAGCCACCGGTGAGCGTCCACCTGCTGGCCTACCTGTTCGACCCGCTGCACCCGGCGTTCGCCGCCGAGCGGGTGCGGCTGCGCGAGGAGCGGCTCAGCCGCGGTGAGCGGATCGTCACCGCGCTGGCCGCCGACGGCTACCCGGTGGTCTGGGCCGAGATCGTCGCCCGCAGCGAGGGCGGGGTGGTCGGGCGGCCGCACGTGGCCCGGGCGCTGGTGGAGGCCGGCGTCGTCGACTCGGTCGACCACGCGTTCGCCACCCTGCTGCACCACCGCAGCCGCTACCACGTGTCCAAGGCCGACACCGACGTGCTCGACGGCATCCGGCTGGTGCGTGCCGCAGGCGGCGTGCCGGTGTTCGCGCACGGCCTGGCCACCTCCCGGGGGCGGGTCGTCGGGGACGACGCGATCGCGGCGATGACCGACGCCGGCCTGCTCGGGCTGGAGGTCGACCACCCCGACCACACCCCCGACCAGCGGGCGTACCTGCGCGCGCTGGCCACGGGCCTGGGGCTGCTGCAGACCGGCTCCAGCGACTACCACGGCACCAACAAGCGCACCCCGATCGCGGCCTGCACGACCGACCCCGAGCAGTACGAGGCGCTGCTGGCGGCCGGCACCGGCACGGCGGTCCTGACCGGCTGAGCAGCTGACGGAGCGGGACCGTCGGTGCCCCCGGCTACCGTGGCCGGGTGACGAGCGAGGGGGAGCGGTGAGCGCGCAGCTGGAGATGCCCGGCATGCCCAAGCGGCTGTTCGCCTGCACGCCCAGCAAGCTGGCCACCTTCGCCGACTGCCCGCGCCGCTACCGGTTCGCCTACCTCACCCGGCCCACCCCGCCCAAGGGCCCGCCGTGGGCGCACAACACGATCGGCTCGGCGGTGCACGCGGCGCTGCGTTCCTGGTGGGAGCTGCCGGTCGAGAAGCGCACCCCGGCGGCGGCCCGCCAGCTGCTGTACAGCGGCTGGTCCCGGGTGGGCTTCCGCGACGAGGAGCAGGCCGCGGAGTGGCGGGCCAGGGCCGCCGCCTGGATCACCGACTACGTGGCCGGGCTCGACCCCACCGACGAGCCGGTCGGCACCGAGCGCACGGTCGGGGCGACCACCGAGGCGCTGGCGCTGTCCGGCCGGGTCGACCGGATCGACCGGCGCGGCGACGAGCTGGTGGTGGTCGACTACAAGACCGGCCGGGTGCCCAGCACCGAGGACGAGGCCCGTGGCTCACCGGCGCTGGCGTTGTACGTCCTGGGCGTGCGCCGCACCCTGCGCCGGCCGTGCACCCGGGTCGAGCTGCACCACCTGCCCAGCGGCACGGTGGCCGCGTTCGAGCACACCGACCGGTCGCTGGCCAACCACGTCCGCCGGGCCGAGGACATCGCCGCCGACATCGGCCGGGCCACCGAGGCGCTCGACTCCGGCGCCGACGTCGACGAGGCCTTCCCGCCCGCGCCGGGCCGGCAGTGCAGCTGGTGCGACTTCCGGTCCAGCTGCCCCACCGGCCAGGCGGCCGCCCCGGCGCGGGAGACGTGGAGCTCCCTGCCCACCGAGCCGGTGGCGCCGGCCGAGTGAGCCGACCACGGCGTCGGTGCCGGCTGGCCGGCCGCACGGGGCTCAGCCGCCGGTCGCCCCGCGGACGGCGAGGGACGCGGCGAGGGCGAGCATGACCAGCGCGATGACGCCGTCCAGCACCCGCCAGGCGGCCGGCCGGGCGAACACCGGCCGCAGCAGCCGGGCGCCCCAGCCCAGGCCGACGAACCAGATCGCGCTGCCCAGCACGGCGCCGGCGCCGAACCACCAGCGGCGCTCCTCGTAGGTGCCGGCCAGCGAGCCGAGCAGCACCACGGTGTCGAGGTAGACGTGCGGGTTGAGCCAGGTGAGCGCCAGTGCGGTGGACACGGTGACCGCCAGCCCCGCGTGGGCGCCACCGGCGTCGGGCAGCAGGGCGGCCGGGCGCAGCGACCGCCGCGCGGCCAGCAGGCCGTACACCAGCAGGAACGCCGCCCCACCGAAGCAGACGACGGTGAGCAGGCCGGGCACCCGGGTGACCAGGGCGCCGGCGCCACCGACGCCCGCGGTGATCAGCACGACGTCGGAGAGCAGGCACACCGCGACCACCGCGGCCACGTGCTCGGCGCGCAGCCCCTGCCGCAGCACGAAGGCGTTCTGCGCGCCGATCGCGACGATCAGGGAGAGGCCGAGGCCGAGTCCGGCGGCGGCGGCGAGCAGAGCGGAGGACACGGCGAGGACGCTAGGTCGGGCGGACGTCGGAAGGCCAGCTCACTTTCCTGATGTACCTGAAGCGTGTCTGATGGCACCGTGGACCTCGACCTGGCCCAGCTGCGCGCCCTGGACGCCACCGTCACCGCCGGCACGCTGGACGCCGCCGCCCGCGCCCTGCACGTGACGCCGTCGGCGGTCAGCCAGCGGCTCAAGGCGCTGGAGACGGCCACCGGCCGGGTGCTGCTGGTGCGCAGCAAGCCGGTGCAGCCCACCGAGTCGGGCCAGGCGCTGCTCCGGCTGGCCCGCCAGATCGACCTGCTCGCCGCCGACGCCACCCGCGAGCTCGACGGCGCCACGGAGGGTCCGGTCACGCTGCCGATCGCGGTCAACGCCGACTCGCTGGCCACCTGGGTGCTGCCCGCGCTGGCGCCGCTGGCCGGCGAGCTCGCCTTCGACCTGCACCGCGCCGACCAGACCGAGACGGCGGCGCTGCTGCGGTCCGGCGCGGTGATGGCCGCGGTGACCGGCGACGCCGCCCCGGTGCCCGGCTGCAGCAGCACCCGGCTGGGCAGCATGCGGTACCGGCCGATGGCCACCTCCGCCTTCGTGCAGCGCTGGTTCCCCGCCGGTCCGACGGCGCAGGCCCTGGCACGGGCGCCGATGGTCGTGTTCGACCGCAGCGACGACCTGCAGCACGCCCACCTGCGCGCCCGCGACGTCGACCCGACCGCGCCTCCGGTGCACGTGGTGCCCTCGTCAGCCGACTTCGTCGCCGCCGTCGCGCTGGGCATGGGCTGGGGCATGGTGCCCGACCAGCAGGAGCCACCGGGGGTGCTCGTCGACCTGGACGCCGCCGGGGCGGTGGACGTCGTCCTGCACTGGCAGCAGTGGAAGCTCCGCTCCCCGACGCTGGACCGGGTCGCCGAGGCGGTGCGCACCGCGGCCCGCGGTGCGTTGGACCAGTCGCCGCCGGGCTGAGTACGGCAGACTCGGGCGATGGTCGCGCTGATCGCGCTGGTGGTGGTCGCGGTGCTGGTCGCCGCCGGGGTGGCGCTGGTGCCGGCGGCACGCCGGTCCGACGGCAGGACGGCGGACGTGCTGCGCTGGGTGGCGCTGGGCCTGGCGGTGCTGGTGGCCGTCGCGCTGGCCGCCGACGTCTGGGCCGACGCCGGTGGGTTCGCGGTCGTGGCGCTCGGGCTGCCGGTGGTGGTCCTGCTGGTGCCCGTGCTCGCCGCCGGCTCCCGGTGGGCGGGCGCCGTCACCGCCACCGCGGCCACCGTGGTGCTGGCCTGGGCGCTGGTCCTGGGCCTGGGCATCGGGCTGCTCCTGCTGCCGGCCGTCGTCCCGGCGTTCGTCGCCGCCGCCCTGGGCCCCGCCCGCCGGACGACGCCCGTGCGGTGACCCGCGCGGTTCAGGCGGTGAGCGGCTCGGCCACCCGCTCGCGGGCGGCCCGCACGATCGGTGACTCGCGCACCCGGGCAGGTACGGCCAGCGCCGTCTGCCGGAAGGCACGCAGCCCGGCGGTCGCCGCGGCGTCGGTCACCCCGAACCCGGGCAGGCCGTAGAGCCGGCGGGCCCAGCCCGGGAGCGTGGCCGCGCCCAGTGAGGCCAGCGTGCTCCAGGCCGGCCTGGCCGGGGTGAGCAGCTGCACCCAGCCCGGCATCGGCGGCACCAGGACGAACCGTGAGGCGCTCCGGGCGGCCGGGGTGACCGCCAGCCGCGCCCGGACGCCGGCGAAGTACGCGTCCAGCTCGGCGACGGTGCGCGGCACGTCCGCCTCCTCGCAGCCGACCAGCACGGCGGCCACGACCTGTTCCTCGACGTACCGGTCGGCGTCGGCGTCGGTGAGCGGCACGCCGGCCCGGCGGGCCGTGGACAGCAGCGACTCGACCTCGCAGTTGTGCACCCACAGCAGCAGGTCGGCGTCGTCGACGCGGTACTGCCGTCCGGTGGTCTCCTCGACCGCCGACTTGTCGCGGTGCAGCCCACGCACCCGGCGCACCTGGCGCAGCGCGTCGCGCCGCGTGCCGAAGGTCAGCGTCGCGACGTACTCGGCGGTGCGGGTGAGCCGGGCCCACGGGTCGCTGGCGAAGGCGGTGGAGAACCGGTGCACGCCGTCCATCGCGACCGGGTGCAGGGCCTGCAGCAGCAGCGCGCGGATGCCGCCCACGGAGAACGCCGGGTCGCTGTGGATCCGCCAGCTGACGCTGTCCGGGCCGAAGAAGCCGAGCAGGTCCTCCTCGGGTGTGAACTCCTTGATCGAGGGTGTCGCTCTCATCGCACGGCCTCGCTCTGCTCGCCGGCAGCCGCGGCGACCGAGGCGGCTGGATCGGCCCAGAAGGTCAGCAGCGCCTGCAACGTGCGGGCCGGGTTCTCGATGGCGGGGGAGTGCACCGCCTGTGGGACGACCTCGTGCCGGGCGCCCAGCCGTCGGGCCATCTCCGCCTGCACGGCCGGGCTCCAGGCGTCGTCGGCGACACCGTGGGCGACGAGCACCGGCACGCCGGTCGCGGCGAGTTCGTCGACCCGGTCGGGCTCGGCGAGCATCGCGTCGGCCATGCCGCGCAGCCCGGCGGCGCTGTTGGCCAGGAACCGGCGGCGGAGGAACTCCGCCGTCGGGGCGGGGACCGCCTGCGCCCGGGGGTCGGTCATCGCCAGCTGCTCGAGGGTGTCGTTGACCAGCTGCACCCCGCCGGCGTCCAGCAGCGGGGACAGGTGGTCCAGCAGCTCGGCACGCGGGCCGGTCAGCGCGCCCGGCCCGCTGCCCAGCAGGGTGAGGGAGTCGAACAGGGTGTGCTCGGCGAGCACCGCGGCGCGGGCGACCAGCCCGCCGAAGCTGTGCCCGAGCAGGTGCAGCGGGCCCGGCGACTGCGCGCGCAGCTGCCGGCTCACCGCCACCACGTCGGCGGCCAGCTCCGCCACCGAGTACCGCGCCGGGTCGTCGGGGCCGGCGGACTCGAACTGGCCGCGCTGGTCGAGGGCGACCACCCGCACCCCGGCGTCGGCGAGCGGCGACAGCAGCGGGGCGAAGTCCTCCTTGCTGCCGGTGAACCCGGCGACCAGCAGTGCCGTGCTGCCGTCGGCCGGGCCGGTGTCCAGCGCGGCCAGCGGGCCGCTGCCACCGCGGAAGGTGACCGGGACGGCCTCGTGGGCGGCCAGCTGGCGGAGGTCGTGGGGGGCGGTGTGCTCGGAGCCACCAGGCAGGACCATGCCCTGAGTGTGCCCCGCGGTCCGGTCGCGTGCCGCCGACCCCGCCCTCCGGCCCCCTTCCAGGGGCCCGCCGCGAGCTCGCGAGTGGTGGGGAGGAAGGGGGCCCTTCCTCAGCGGTGGCCGAGCACCTCCTCGGTGGTGCCGTAGACGACGACCGGGCCCAGCACGGACGTGCGACCCCCGGGCGGGACGTCGTCCCCGGTGGTCGACCGGGCGACCTCGGTGCCCTCCTCCAGCGTGCGCCGCACGAACGCGCCGTCCTCCGGCACGGTCACGGTGCTCACCCCGGCCTCGTCGGCCGTCCCGGCCGAGGGCAGACCGCGGGCGGGGACCTGCCACTGCGGGAGGCCGGTCGTCTGGTCGAGGGCGTAGGCGGTGCCGCGGGCCCACAGCAGGGCGACGTCCCCGACCCCGGCCTGCTGGAGCGGCTCGTCCTGCGGGTCGGCCCCGGCGGGCAGTGCGGGCAGGGCGAGGTCGGGCAGTGGCGTGCCGTCGACCGGGGAGAAGACCAGCACCCGGTCGTCGACGACCACGGTGACCAGCCGGTCGACCCCGGCCAGCCGGGCGGTGCTCGCGCCGGTGTCGACGTCGCGGGTCCAGATCTCGGTGCCGCCGAAGCCGTCGAGCAGCTTCACCTGGAGGGCGCCGGCGTCCGGGCAGCGCTGCAGCACGACCACCCCGGAGCTGCCGACGTCGGAGCCGACCAGCCGGCAGCCGGCCGGTGGCGCGTACCGCCAGCGGGTGTTGTTGCCGGCCGGGTCGATGGTGACGACGCCGGTCGGGCTGCTGGCCAGCAGGATCTGGTCGGTGCTGGCCAGGTCGACATCGGTGCGGAAGCGCACGTTGCGGTACCAGTCCCGCTCACCGGTCGACGCCGCCAGGGCGGTCAGCTCGTTGCAGCGCGAGGTGGTGCGGAAGGCCGCGATCACCGTGCCGTTGACCGCGGTCGCGTCACAGAGGGTGGCGTTGGACCGGCGGTAGTACCAGGCCTCCTCGCCGGTGACGGCGTCCAGCATGGCGACGCCGTGCTCGTCGGTGACCAGGACACGGCCGCCCTCCACCGCCCGGCGGGGCCCGTCGGCGGTCGCGGCTGTCCAGACCCGGCTCAGCTCGGCGGCCGGCGCCTCGTCCGGCACCGTCGCCGGCGGAGCGGTCGTGCGGGAGGTGGCGACGACGTCGGAGGTGCGCCACAGCAGCACGGCGACGGCGGCCACCACGAGGGTGGCCGCCGTCCAGACCCAGACCCGCCGCGGTGGGCGTCGCTGCGTGGGGATGCGCTGGAACGGCCTGCCTCCAGGGACCCGCCCCGAGCGGAGCGAGGGTCGGTGGGAAGGCAGGCCCTTCATCAGGCGACGGACTCGGCGCCACCGCCACCGCCGCCGTTGCCGCCCCGGCCACCGCGCCGACGGCGGCGCCGCGGCCGGCTGCCCGCGCCGTCCTCGCTGCCGGCGGAGCCCGCCGGAGCGGCGTCGTCGGCGGCGGGGGAGTCGGTGCCCAGGGCCGCCGCGGCACCGGCCGCGGCGGCACCGCCGCCCCGGGTGCGCTGGCGCGACCGGGTCTTGCGCGGACCGGCCGAGGGCTGGTCCCCGTCGGTGCGGGCGGCGTCCCGGCCCGGGCCGGAGTGGTTGCCCCCGGACCGGCCCGCGGTCTTCTGGCGCTTGCCGGTCTCGCCGAGGTCCTCCAGCGTCTCCGCGCCCAGGCCCTCACGGGTCCGCTGCGAGCGGGGCAGCCGGCCGGTGGCCGTGGTCGGCACGTCGAGGTCGGTGTAGACCCACGGCGAGGTGGAGTAGGTCTCCGGCGGGTCGGCGTAGGGCAGGTCCAGCGCCTTGTTGATCAGCTGCCAGCGTGGGATGTCGTCCCAGTCGACCAGGGTGACCGCGACGCCGGTGCTCCCCGCACGCCCGGTGCGACCGATCCGGTGCACGTAGGTCTTCTCGTCCTCGGGGCACTGGTAGTTCACGACGTGGCTCACACCGGTGACGTCGATGCCGCGGGCGGCGACGTCGGTGGCGACCAGCACGTCGACCTTGCCGGCGCGGAACGCGCGCAGCGCCTGCTCGCGGGCGCCCTGGCCGAGGTCACCGTGCACGGCGGCGGCGGCGAAACCGCGGTCGACCAGCTCGTCGGCGACCTTCTGCGCGGTGCGCTTGGTGCGGCAGAAGACCATGACCAGGCCGCGGTCGCGGGCCTGCAGCACCCGGGCGAGCAGCTCGGGCTTGTCCAGGTTGTGCGCCCGGTAGATGAACTGGGTGGTCTGCGGGACCGTCGAGCCCTCGTCGTTGCCGTGCGCCCGGATGTGCGTGGGCTGGCTCATGAACGACCGCGACAGCGTGACGATCGGGCCGGGCATGGTCGCGGAGAACAGCATCGTCTGCCGCTTGTCCGGGACCATCGCCAGGATCCGCTCGATGTCGGGCAGGAAGCCCAGGTCGAGCATCTCGTCGGCCTCGTCCAGCACCAGGCCGCGCACCTTGCCCAGGATCAGGTGGCCCTGCTGCGCCAGGTCCAGCAGCCGGCCCGGGGTGCCGACGACGACCTCGACGCCGGCCTGCAGCGCGGCGACCTGCGGCTCGAAGGCCCGCCCGCCGTAGATGGCCTGTACCCGGATGCCGCGCCTGCTGCCGGCGGCGGCGAGGTCGCGGGAGACCTGCACGCACAGCTCGCGGGTCGGGACGACGACCAGGGCCTGCGGGACGCCGTCGGCGCCCTCGGACGGCGGGGTGACCCGCTGCAGCAGCGGGACGCCGAAGCCCAGCGTCTTGCCGGTGCCGGTGCGGGCCTGACCGATCAGGTCGTTGCCGGCCAGGGCGAGCGGGAGGGTCAGCTCCTGGATGGCGAAGGTGCGGGTGATCCCGACCTCGGCCAGCGCGGCCACGATGTCGGGGTGCACGTCGAAGTCGCTGAACAGCGGGCTGTCGCTGGCGACGGGCGCCCCGCCCAGCTCCTCGACCTGCTGCTCCAGCTCCTCGGGGGCCGGGGCGCCGCTCTCGGCCCGCTCCAGCTCGGGAGCGGCCGGGGTGTTCTCGACGGGGGTGTTCTCGGTGGAGGTCAGTTGTCTCGCCTCGGTCTGGTGGGGGACCAGGAGCGCTCGGCGGTGCCTGGGAGCAGGCGTTGCCCGGCGGCGCTCGCCGGTCCCGGGGTCGGTTCCGGGATGTTCGATCCACGCGCCGACGCGGCCAGCAGACCGGGCGTCCGGTGCAGACTGCCCGGGAGACGGCCCTCGGAGGGCCGGTCTCGAGGAGGAGATCCAGCGGTCATCAGCGCACAGGGAATTGCTCTTCGGGGAACGAGCCCCAGGGCCCGTCGATTCCATCCTAGCCTGACCAGCCCGTTAGCCTCCCCCTGCCGCCGTGCGACACGGCCGTGCGGCCACCCGTCCGGGTGGTCGCGGCCGCCCGGCGGTGACGACCGCACGACGAGGGAGGACCCGTGGCCAGCGCCCAGGACAGGGCCGACGGCGGACCCGCGGCCCCAGCCGGCGAGGGCCCCGGTCAGCAGGCGGTCGTCGCCCTGCTCGGGGTGCTCGCCTACGCCGAGCTGACCGCCTTCGACCGGCTCGCCGAGGACGCCCGGCTGGCCCCGACGCTGGACGGCCGGTCGGCGCTGGCGCGGATGGCCGCGGCGGAGATCGGTCACCACGAACGGCTGACCGCGCGGCTGCGCGAGCTGGGGGTCGACGTGGCCGAGGCGATGCGCCCCTACGTCGCCGCGCTGGACGCCTTCCACGACGGCACCCGGGCGAGCACCTGGCTGGAGGGCCTGGTCAAGGCCTACGTCGGCGACGGCCTGGCCACCGACTTCTACCGGGAGGTCGCCGCCTTCCTGCCCCAGCCGGACCGGGCGCTGGTCGAGGAGGTGCTCGCCGACACCGGGCACGCCGACTTCGCCCTCCGCGAGGTGCGGGCCGCGATCGTCGCCGACCCGACGCTGGCCGGTCGGCTGGCGCTGTGGGCCCGCCGGCTGGTGGGGGAGGCGCTGACCCAGTCGCAGCTGGTCATCGCCGAGCACGACGAGCTGGCCGGCCTGATCATCGGTGGCACCGGTGACCTGGCCGGGGTGGCCCGGCTGCTCCAACGGCTCACCGCCGCGCACTCCGCCCGGATGCAGGCCCTCGGCCTCAACGGCTGACACGACGACAGGGCGCCACCGCGGTGCGGTGACGCCCTGTCGACGAGCCGTGCCCGGCCCCGGTGCAGGGCCCGCGACGAGCGTCAGCCAGTCGTGGGGGCACCGGTGGCCGTCGTCAGCCGGCGATGAAGCCCACCCGGCGCTGGTCGGCCTCGGCGATCTCGACGTAGGCGATCCGGTCGACCGGGACGACGACGCGGCGACCGCGCTCGTCCACCAGCGTCAGCAGGCCGTCCTTGGACGCGCTCATGGCCTTGGACACCTCAGCCGCGATCTCGTCGGGGGTCTTGGGGCTGTCGATGACCAGCTCGCGGGGGGAGTGTTGGACACCGATCTTGACTTCCACGTGGAGATGCCTCCTCAGGTCTGGCTGCTGGCTCCCCACGCTAGTCCAGGGGCCGGGGGGCCAGCCGGTCCGGCGGGTGCGCCGTCAGCGAAACCGCCGAGCCCCGGGAGCCGGGCTCAGGCGTCGTCGGCGTCGTCCCGGCGGGGGAAGCCGGAGATGCCCCGCCAGGCCAGCGCCGACATGAGCGAGACCGCCTCGTCGCGGGAGAGCGTGCCCTTGCGGGCCAGCCACCACCGGGCGCTGTTCTCGGCCAGCCCGGTGAGCCCCGCGGACAGCAGCAGGGCACGCTCCGGGTCGGCGCCGGTGTCGACCGCGATCACCTCGGCGATCGCCTCGATGCACGCCAGCGCGCCGCGGTCGGCCAGCCGGCGGACGTCGGGGTCGTTGCGCAGGTCGGACTCGAAGACGAGCCGGAACGCCTCGCCCTCGGCGTCGACGAAGTCGAAGTAGGCGCCGACCGCGCCGTCGACCCGGGCGCGGTTGTCCTCGGTGCCGGCCATCGCCTGGCTGACCCGGTCGCTCAGCTCGTCGACCTGCTGCTCCAGCAGTGCCAGGTAGAGCTCCCGCTTGCCGGGGAAGTGCTGGTAGAGCACCGGCTTGCTGACCCCGGCGCGGTCGGCGATGTCGTCCATCGCGGCGGCGTGGAAGCCCTGGGCGACGAACACGTCCTGGGCGGCCCGCAGCAGCTGCAGCCGGCGGGCGCTGCGCGGCAGGCGGGAGGTGCGGCGGGCGGCCGGCGGCACGGGTAGGGGTCGGCTGGGCTGCATGGCGGGGCGAGCTTACCGACGCCGTTCCCGGACGGCGCCGTCCGCAACGGTGGGCGGTCGGCGCCCCCTGGGTGTTCTACCGTCGGCCGGGTGAGCGACGCCCGGCTGTCCGAGACCCCGCTGCCCCGGCCCGGCGTGCTCATCCCGCCGTGGCCCGGGGCGATGGTCCCGGTGACCGGCGGTGAGGTGCTCGTCCGGCACACCCCGTGGTCCGGGCCGGTGGACGACGACGGGCAGCCGGTGGCGGACCCACCGGCGGACGCCCCGCACGAGCGGGCGCTGTACGTGCACGGCCTGGGCGGTGCCTCGACCAACTGGACCGACCTCGCCGCGCTGCTCGCCGTCCGCTTCGACGGCTACGCGCTGGACCTGCCCGGCTTCGGGCAGTCCGCCCCGCCACCCCGCTACTCGATCCACCGGCACGTGCAGGCCGTCGTCGACGTCCTGGAGTGGGTCGTCGCGCAGCCCGGGCCCGGTCAGGGAGCCCCGGTGCACCTGGTCGGCAACTCCCTCGGTGGGCTGGTCAGCGTCTGGGTCGCCGCCCGCCGCCCCGACCTGGTCGCGACCCTGACGCTGATCTCGGCGGCCATGCCCGTCTACCGGGTGCCCGCGGCGTTCGACCGGGCCATCACCCTCGTGCTGCTCCCCGGCGTCCCGTCGCTGGCCGAACGCCGGATGGCCGGGGTGAGCCCGGAGCAGCGGGTGCGCGGGCTGCTGCAGATGTGCTTCGGCGACCCGAGCCGGGTGCCGCGGGAGCGGGTCGAGGAGGCGGTCGCGGAGATGCGGGAGCGCGACGAGCAGCCGTGGGCCGGGCAGGCGCTCACCCGCAGCCTGCGCGGCCTGATGACCTCCTACTTCCGCGTCGGCCGGGCCAACGCCTGGCGGATGGCCCGCTCGGTGCAGGCGCCGTCCCTCGTCGTGTGGGGCGACCGGGACAAGCTGGTCGACCCGAAGCTGGCCCCGAGGCTGGCCGAGGTGCTCCCCGATGCGCGGCTGCAGGTGCAGGCGGGCATCGGGCACCTGGCGATGCTGGAGGCGCCGGAGCCCACTGCCCGTGCGGTCCTCGCGCTCGCCGAGGACGCCGCGTCCGCGACGACCGGGCGGGCCGCCAGCCCCACCCAGCGGGTGTGACGCCCCCGCCGCCCCGGCCAAGGTCTGCCGCCGGGGGCGGTGGGCGTGAGAACCTGGCGCCCGTGACGAGCTCCGGCCCGCGCGCCGACCGGGAGGCGGGCCGGCGTGGGCAGCCCGCCGGCGCGCCACCCCGGCAACGGCCGGCCGGCCCACACGCCGCCGACCCGCGCGCCGCCGGCCCCCTCGTCGCCCGCCGCGACCCCGCCCCCCGGCCCCGACGCCGACCGGCTCCCGCCGGCAGCCGCTTCGGCCGGTTCGTCCAGCGGTACGGCTGGCGCGCCTACGCCATCCCGCTGCTCACGGTCGCCACCGTCATCGCCCTGCTCGACGCCGTGACCGGGGTGGTCACCGGTGGCCGGGCGACCGAGACCGCGGCGGCCACCCCGGCCGGCCCTCCCGCCCCACCCGCCCCCGCGACCGCCGCGCCCACCCCCACGGCCGCGGCGGAGGGAGAGGGCACGCCGACCGAGGCCCCCGCCCCGCCCGCGGCGGCCACCTACGTGGAGCAGGGCGCCGGGACGGTCTCCGTCGTCGACGGGGCGTCCGGCGTGTACGGCACCGGCCCGCTGCAGCGGTTCGTGGTGGAGGTCGAGGACGGCATCGGTGTCGACGGGGCGCAGTTCGCGGCCGCCGTCGAGGCGACCCTGGGTGACCCGCGGTCCTGGGGTGCCGGCGGGCAGCGCTCCTTCCAGCGGGTCGGGGCGGCCGAGGCGGCCGGCGGTGCCTACGACTTCCGGGTCAGCCTCGTCAGCCCCGGCAGCATGGAGACGTACTGCCCGGGGGTGGGCACCGGCGGCTACACCTCCTGCCGGTACGGCGAGCGCGCCGTGATCAACCTGGCCCGCTGGGAGACGGCCGTCCCCGACTACGGCGGGGACGTCGCCACCTACCGGCAGTACGTGGTCAACCACGAGGTCGGGCACGCCCTCGGCAACGGCCACCGACCCTGCCCCGGCCCCGGGCAGCTCGCCCCGGTCATGCAGCAGCAGACCCTCGGCCTGCAGGCCTGCGTCAAGAACGCGTGGCCGTATCCCTGACCGCCGTGCAGGGCCGGCGCGTCCCGTTCGGGCAGGGCAGGTGGCACAGTGCGTCGGCGTGGACGTCGTCGTCGAGGTGGACGGCTGGGAGCACGAGTGCTGCGGGGGGTCCATCGAGCGGGACCAGCTCGTTGACCTCACGTGCATCTGCTCCACGGGGCCGGACGGGCGCACGCGGCTGACCGAGACCCACCACGGCGGTCTCGACGTCGCAGCCGACGAGCAGGTCCGCGGACGGGTCACCGACATCCGCGTCGGCCAGGGTGCAGGGGCCTGGCTGCCGGTCCTCCGGGTGCCGAGCGGGCGGGCGCTGCGGGGCCTCGACGATGCCGACGACGGCCACCTGGAGGACCCGTGGACCGGTGAGGTCGTCACATCCGACTCCCCGGTCTTCCGCGTCAGCGTCCGGACGCACCGCTGACCGCGCGCGTTCCGAGATCACGGTGGACCGTCCCGGTGGATGGGACGGGGTCCGGGACGGGGATTACCGGCCCGTGTCAGGCTGTTGCGCAGTCCAGGACGCCGGCTCGGGCCGGGTCAGCCCTGACGTACACAGCCGTGTGAGGAGCCCCCCGTGCAGTTGCCACCCCTGGTGGAACCCGCCGCCGACCTGTCGATCGACGAGGTCCGCCGCTACAGCCGCCACCTGATCATCCCCGACGTCGGGATGGACGGGCAGAAGCGCCTGAAGAACGCCAAGGTGCTCGCCGTCGGCGCCGGTGGGCTCGGCTCACCGGTGCTCATGTACCTGGCCGCGGCCGGTGTGGGCACCCTGGGCATCGTCGAGTTCGACACCGTCGACGAGTCCAACCTGCAGCGCCAGATCATCCACGGGCAGTCCGACGTGGGCCGGTCCAAGGCCGAGAGCGCGCGGGACTCGATCAAGGAGATCAACCCCCACGTCGACGTCCGGCTGCACGAGACCCGGCTGGACAGCGACAACGTGCTGGACATCTTCGGCGAGTACGACCTCATCGTCGACGGCACCGACAACTTCGCCACCCGTTACCTGGTCAACGACGCCTGCGTGCTGCTGGACAAGCCGTACGTGTGGGGCTCGATCTACCGGTTCGACGGCCAGGTGTCGGTCTTCTGGAACGAGCACGGGCCCAACTACCGCGACCTCTACCCGGTGCCGCCGCCGCCGGGCATGGTGCCCTCCTGCGCCGAGGGCGGCGTCCTGGGCGTGCTGTGCGCGACCATCGGCGCCATCCAGGCCACCGAGGCCGTCAAGCTCATCACCGGCATCGGCGAGACGCTGCTGGGCCGGCTGATGGTCTACGACGCCCTGGAGATGACCTTCCGCGAGATCAAGGTCCGCAAGGACCCGGAGGGCGAGCCGATCACCGGCCTCATCGACTACGAGGCGTTCTGCGGTGTCGTCTCCGAGGAGGCCCAGCTGGCCGCCGCCGGCTCGACGATCACCGTCGACGAGCTCAAGGACATGATGGACGCCCGCAAGGACTTCGAGCTGATCGACGTCCGGGAGCCCAACGAGTACGAGATCGTCTCCATCCCGGGCGCGACGCTGATCCCCAAGGACGAGATCCTCTCCGGCCGGGCGCTGGCGCAGCTGCCCAACGACAAGCCCATCGTGCTGCACTGCAAGACCGGTGTGCGTTCGGCCGAGGCGCTGGCCGCGGTGAAGAACGCCGGCTTCAAGGACGCCGTGCACGTGCAGGGCGGCGTCACCGCGTGGGCGACCCGCATCGACAAGGCGCTGCCCACCTACTGAGGAAGGACCTCGTCCCTCCCCACGACGCGCTCCGCGCGCCGCGGGGCCCTGGGACGAGGCCGTCCCAGCACGTCACCCGGGGGGGGGGGGGGGGGGGGGGGGGGGGCGGGGGGGGGGGGGGGGGGGGGGGTGGGGGGTCTGGCTCTGGCCGGGCACGACCCCCACCGGGCGCCGGGGGGCCGTGGCACGCGGCAGTCCCAGCCCGCCCCCGGGGCCCGGGCCCGCCGAGCGGCGCCCCGGGCCCCTGCTGCGTTCTACTCATGGCATGCCACAGCCCAGTCACGCCGACCTGCTGCTGCTGTTCCAGCGGGCGCAGGCCCAGTTCACCGACCGGGTCGACGCCGTCGAGCCGGGGGAGTGGGACGCCCCGGCGCTGCCCGAGTGGAGCGTCGCCGACCTGGTCGCGCACCTGACCGGTGAACAGCTGTGGGTCGCGCCGCTGCTGGCCGGCGAGCCGGTGGACGGCATCGCCGCGCGCATCCCCACCGACCCGGACGAGCTGCTGGGCGGTGACCCGCTGCTGGCCTGGGAGACCGCTGCCGACGAGGCGCTCACCGCCTGGGCGGGGCTCTCCTCGCCGGACCGCACGGTGCAGCTCTCGTCCGGGCCCGCGCGTGCCGCTGAGTACCTGACCGAGATGACCGCGGACCTGACCGTGCACGCCTGGGACCTCGCCCGAGCCGTGGACGGCGACACCCACCTGGACCCGGAACTGGTCGCCGCCGCCTTCCGGTACGCGGAGTCCCACCTCAGCGAGGACGGCGTCCCGGGGCTGTTCGACGCTCCGCTGGACGTGCCGCCCGGCGCCGACCTGCAGACCAGGCTGCTGGCCCGGTTCGGTCGCCGCGGCTGAACCCGCCGTCCACGCACCCGTCACGCGGGGAGCGGCCCTCCGTCGACCGGTGACCCCTAGGCTCCGTCCCCGGACAGTCGAGTCGGAGGTCGCACGATGAGCCAGCCCCCGCAGGGGAACCCGCCGCACGGACCGGACGGGCAGCCCGGTGCGCAGCCCGATCCCGGGCACTGGGGGCAGGTCCCGCCACAGCAGCCCGGTGGCGCCTGGGGGCAGCCCGGCGGGCCGGGTGGCTGGGCGCCGCCGGCCGGTCAGCCGGCCGGTCCAGGCGGCTGGGGGCAGCCGCCGGCCGGTCAGCCGGGTGGTTGGGGGCAGCCGCCGGCCGGTCAGCCGGGTGGCTGGGGGCAGCAGCCCGGTCAGCCGCCGGCGTCCGGCGGGTGGACGCCGCAGCCCGGCCAGCCCGGCTGGGGCGGTGCGCCGGGGCAGGCAGGACCCCCGACCCTGGTCGGTGGCTTCGGGGCACCCGGACAGCCGCCGCACCCGGGAGCTCCCGGCTGGGGTGGGCAGAGCGGCCCCGAGGGCGGCGGGAAGCGGACCACCGTCATCACCGCGGTCGCCGCACTCGCCCTCGTCGTGGTGGTGGCGATCGCGCTGGTGCTGACGCTCGGCGGCGACGACGAGGAGACCGCGGCCGGCTCGTCGAGCACCGCGCCGTCCCGTCCCTCGTCCAGCGAGCCGGCACCGTCGTCCTCGGCTGCTCCGGTGCCGCCGGCCGACCCGGCGGCGGAGGACTTCCTGGCCCAGCTGCCCAGCGACTTCGTCGACTGCGTCGAGCAGCCGCTGGCCGGTGACGGCGACGTGGCCGCCGCGGCGTGCGGGGCGTCGCAGACCCAGCCGGGCGCCGCGGAGGCGGTCTTCCACCGCTACCCGGACGTGGCGACGCTGGACGCGGTCTTCCAGGCCGACACCGGCGGCGCCGGGCTGACCGCGCTCACCGGCGAAGACGACTGCTCGACCTCCATCGGCTACGGCGAGTGGACCATCGACGGGGCGACCGGTGGGCTGGTGGCCTGCACGATCGTCGGCGACGGGACCGTGCAGATCGCCTGGACCGACGACGAGTACCTGACCGAGGGCCTGGTCAGCGCACCCGGCTCGACCCAGGACGACGTCAGCGCCCTCTACGCGTGGTGGACCGAGAACAGCTTCTTCCAGGGCTGACCGTCGTCGAGCAGGAGCGCGGGATGACCGGTGCACCCGACCCGGCGGACGTCGACGAGGCCGTCTACGACGTGGTGGAGGCGATCCCGCCCGGGCGGGTCAGCACCTACGGGGCGATCGGCCGGCTGGTCGGGGTCGGGCCACGGCGGGTGGCCCGCGCCCTCTCCGGCGGCGGCGCGGCCGTGCCGTGGCACCGCGTGGTGCGGGCCGACGGCACCGCCGCCGAGCCGGTGCGGGTGCGCCAGCTGGAGCTGCTGGCCGGGGAGGGCGTGCCGCTGCGCGGCTCCCGGGTGGACCTCGCGGCGGTGGGCTGGCCCGACGAGGACTGAGGGTCCGGGCCGGTGCGATCGGGACTGTCGTCCCCCCGTGGTCTCATCGAGGGGTGCGGGGGGAGTCGGGCAGCGCAGCGGTCGAGACGGCACCGGTCTACCGGCTGGTGCAGCCGGAGGCCGTGCCGGTGGTGCGGCCCCGGCTCGACCCGACCCAGCAGGCGGTGGTCGACCACCGTGGCGGGCCGCTGCTGGTGCTGGCCGGCCCGGGCACCGGCAAGACCACCACGATCGTCGAGGCGGTCGCCGCCCGGATCGACGCCGGTGCCGACCCCGAGCGGCTGCTGGTGCTCACCTTCAGCCGCAAGGCCGCTGCCGAGCTGCGCACCCGGATCACCGCCCGGGTCGGCCGCACCATCCGCGAGCCGGTCGCCCGCACCTTCCACTCCTACGCCTTCGGCGTGCTGCGCCGGGCAGCGGTGCTGCGCGGTGAGCCGGCGCCGCGGTTGCTCACCTCGGCCGAGCAGGACGCGGTGGTGGCCGAGCTGCTGCGCGGCGACGCGGACGAGGAGGGCGCCGTCCGCTGGCCCGCCGACCTCACCGCCGCCCTGGGCACCGAGGGCTTCCGCGGCGAGCTGCGCGACCTGCTGCTGCGCGCCACCGAGCGGGGCATCGACAGCCGCCGGCTGGCCGCCTGGGGCAAGGAGCGCGGGCTGCCGCACTGGGAGGCGGCGGCGGACTTCCTGCGGCAGTACCAGGACGTCTCCTGGTTCCAGACGATCGCCCGCGGTGGCGCCTCCGGCTACGACCCCGCCGAGCTCGTGCGCACCGCCATCGACGAGCTCCGGGACGACGACGAGCTGCTGCGCACCGAGCGGGAGCGGGCCGGCTGGCTGTTCGTCGACGAGTACCAGGACACCGACCCCGCGCAGGTCGAGCTGGTCGAGCTGCTGGCCGGGGGTGGCGGCGACCTCGTGGCGGTCGGTGACCCCGACCAGGCGATCTACGCCTTCCGGGGCGCCGAACCCCGCGGGATCATCGACTTCCCGACCCGGTTCCGGCAGCGCGACGGCCGACCGGCGCCCCGGCTGTCGCTGGGGGTGTGCCGCCGCTCGGGTGCGGAGCTGCTGACCGTCAGCCGCCGGGTCGCCGAGGGCCTGCCCGGGCCGTGGGAGCACCGCCGGCTGGTGCCCGGCGAGGGCATCGACCCGGGTGCGGCCGAGGTGCACGTCTTCGACTCCCCGGCGGTGGAGGCGGCCTTCCTCGCCGACACGATGCGCCGGGCGCACCTGCTCGAGGGCATCCCGTGGTCGCAGATGGCCGTGGTCGTGCGATCGGCCGCGGCGAGCCTCGGCCCGGTGCGGCGGGCGCTCACCCAGGCCGGGGTGCCGGTCGCGGTCTCCGCCGACGACGTCGCGCTGGCCGCCCAGCCGGCCGTCCAGCCGCTGCTGGCCGCGCTCACCGCACTGCTGCCGCCGGCCGCCGGCGCCGCCGCCGGCGAGAGGAGCGAGGCCGGTCTCGACGAAGCGGGTGCCGAGGCGCTGCTCGCCTCCCCCCTGGGCAACGCGACCGTGCTCGACCTGCGCCGGCTGCGGCGGGCCGCGCGGCGGGCGATGGCCGAACGGGGCGAGGACGCCGCGGTGCGGGGCGCCCCGCTGGCCACCCTGCTCGCCGACCGCACCCTGCTGGACGCGGTGCCCGAGCACGTCGCCCGCCCGGCGCTGCGGGTGTCCGCGGTGCTGGCCGCCGGCCGGCTGGCGCTGGCCACCGACGGCACCGCGGAGGACGTGCTGTGGGCGATGTGGCAGGCCAGCGGGCTGGCGAACCGCTGGGCGCGGGCGAGTGCGGCCGGCGGGCCCACCGGCGCGGTCGCCGACCGCGACCTCGACGCCGTCGTCTCGCTGTTCGACGCCGCCGCCGGGTTCGTCGACCGGCTCCCGCACGCCGGCGTCGCCGCGTTCGTGCAGCACCTGGGCGCGCAGCAGCTGCCCGGTGACAGCGGTGCGGCCCGCGCGCAGGTGGGCGAGACGGTGCGGCTGCTGACCGCGCACGCGAGCAAGGGCCTGGAGTGGGACCTGGTCTGCGTCGCCGGCGTGCAGGAGGGCGTGTGGCCCGACCTGCGCAGCCGGGCCAGCCTGCTCGGCGCCGAGGACCTCGTCGACGCCGCCGGCGGCACCGACCCGGCGACGTTGGACCGGCGCACCCACGCGCTGGCCGAGGAGCGGCGGCTGTTCTACGTGGCCTGCACCCGGGCCCGCCGCCGGCTGCTGGTCACCGCCGTCGACGGTGCGCTGGACGGCGGGGACGCCGGCGCCACCGCCTCCCGCTTCCTCGACCTGGTCGCCGCACCGCCGGCCGACGGGAACGGCGTCCGGCCGCACACCCCGTTGCCCCGCCAGCTGACCCTCCCCGCCCTGGTCGCCGAGCTGCGCCGCCACCTCACCGACCCGCAGACCCCGCCGGCCCGGCGGTCCAGCGCGGCCGCGGTGCTGCGCCGGCTGGCCGAGGAGCGGGTGCCCGGCGCCGACCCGGCCGGCTGGTGGGGGCTGGCGCCGCTCTCCGACGACGCGCCGCTGGTCGACCCGGCCGAGGTGGTGCCGGTGCGTCCCTCGGCGATCGACACCTTCCAGCGGTGCCCGCTGCGCTGGGTGCTCGGCGCGGTCGGGGCGGAGGCGGCTCCCGAGGCCACCCGCACGGTCGGCTCGGCGGTGCACGACGTTGCCCAGCAGGTGGCCGAGGGGCTGCCGCCCGCCGACGCCCCCGCCGTCCTGGACGCCGAGCTCGACGGCCTCGACCTGGGGCCGGGCTGGTTCGACCAGCGGCAGCGTGACCGCGCCCAGGAGATGCTGACCAAGTTCCTCGCCTGGCACGCCCGGGCCGACCGGGAGCTGGTCGCCGCGGAGGAGGACTTCGACGTGACCGTCGGCCGGGCCCGGCTGCGCGGCCAGGTCGACCGGCTGGAGCGCGACGCCGAGGGCCGGCTGGTCGTCGTCGACCTCAAGACCGGCAAGACCGCGCCCCGGGCGGTGGAGGAGCACGGCCAGCTCGCCGCCTACCAGCTCGCGGTCACCGAGGGCGCCTTCGCCGACCACGGGACGGCGACCGGCGGGGCGGCGCTGCTGCAGGTCGGCGGCGCGCAGAAGGCGGCCAAGGAGCACGCGCAGTCGCCGCTGCCGGCCGACGTCGACCCGCGGGAGAGCTGGGCCGGGGAGCTGATCGCCGAGGTGGGGGAGGGGATGGGCGGGGCGTCGTTCGTGGCCCGCACCGACACCGACTGCGAGCGGTGCGCGTTCCGCCGCAGCTGCCCGATGCAGGAGTCCGGCCGGCAGGTGACCCGGTGACGCCTCCTGCCGGCTCTTCCCGGCCCCGTCCCGGGTTCCCTCGCGAGCTCGCGAGCGGAGGGGAGGACGGGGTCCCTGAACAGCTGAGCTTCGACCTGCCCGGGATGGTGCCGATCGTGGCACCCGAGCCGCCGCGGCTGCTCACCCCGGCCGAGGTCGCTGCCCGCTGCGGGTTGTCCTACGCCCCGTCCGAGGAGCAGGCCGGCGTGGTGTCCGCGCCGGTCGACCGGCCGCTGGTCGTCGTCGCCGGCGCCGGGTCGGGCAAGACCGAGACGATGGCCGCGCGGGTCGCCTGGCTGGTCGCCAACCAGCTGGTCGCCCCGGAGGCGGTGCTCGGGCTGACCTTCACCCGCAAGGCCGCCAGCGAGCTGAACGCCCGGGTGCGGCTGCGCCTGGGCGCGCTGGCCGAGCACCCCGACACCGACCCGGCGCTGCGCGAGCGGCTCGCGGTCGCCGCACCCACGGTGGCGACCTACCACGGCTACGCGGCCGGCATCGTCGCCGAGCACGGGCTGCGGATCGGGGTGGAGCCCGGCTCCGGGGTGCTCGGGCCGGCGATGTGCTGGGGGCAGGCGGCCACCGCCGTCGCCGCGCACACCGGCGACATGAGCGACGTGGCCCTGGGCCTGGTCACCACCACCGAGGACGTGCTCCAGCTGGCCGCCGAGCTCGGCGAGCACGACGTCACCCCGGCGGCGCTGCGTGCCTGGACGGCGCGCTTCGAGGCCCAGCTGACCGGCTACCCCGACGCGGGCCGGAAGAAGGGCCCGTACGCCGAGGTGCTCAAGGTGCTGGGCCGGCAGCGGGCCCGGGTCGCCCTGCTGCCGATGGTCGAGGCGTTCGAGGCCCGCAAGCGTGCGGCCGGCGCCATCGACTACGCCGACCAGGTCGCCTACGCGGCCCGGGTGGCGGTCAGCTCCGCCGAGGTCGGGCGGCGGGAGCGGGCCCGCTGGCGGGTCGTGCTGCTCGACGAGTACCAGGACACCAGCGTCGGGCAGCTGCGGATGCTGGAGGCCCTCTTCGGCGGGCCGGGCGGGCACCCGGTGCTCGCCGTCGGCGACCCGCGGCAGTCGATCTACGGCTGGCGCGGCGCATCGGCCGGCACCATCGAGCGCTTCGCCCGCACCTTCCCCGGCACCCCGGAGCGACCGGCGGAGCGGCTGACCCTGTCGACCAGCTGGCGCAACGACCGGGCGGTGCTGGCCGTCGCCAACGCCGTCGCCGCCGCGCTGCCCGAGCCCGAGCAGCCGTTGCCGGACCTGCAGCCCGCGCCGGTCGCCGGCCCCGGTGCGGTGCACGTGGGCCTCTACGACACCGTCGCCGAGGAGACCGAGGCGCTCGCCGACCGGCTCGAGCGCTGCTGGAAGGGCGACGAGGACGCCGCGCCCGGCGCGCCGGCCAAGCGGCCGACGATCGCCGTGCTGGCCCGGCGGCGGGCGCAGCTGCCCGGCATCGCCGCCGCGCTGCGCGCCCGCGGGCTGCCGGTCGAGGTCGTGGGGCTGGGCGGCCTGCTCGACGTGCCCGAGGTCTCCGACGTGGTCGCCACCCTGCGGGTGCTGGTCGACCCGACCGCCGGCGACGCGCTCGGCCGGCTGCTCACCGGCGCCCGCTGGCGGATCGGACCCCGTGACCTCGCCGCCCTGGAGGCCCGGTCGCGGGCGCTGGTCCGCGAGCGGTCCGCCCCCGCACCGGTCGAGGACGCCACCCCACCGGAGCCCGGCGCGCCGGCGGCCCCCACCCCACCCCGGGAGCGCGGCAGCATCGTCGAGGCCCTCGACGACCTCGGCCGGCCCGAGGCCTACTCGGCCGAGGGGCACCAGCGGCTGCGCCGGCTGGGCCGGGAGCTCGCCGCCCTGCGCACCCGGCTCGGTGAGTCGCTGCCCGACCTGGTCGACGAGGTGGTGCGCAGCCTGGGCCTGGAGACCGAGCTGGCCAGCCACCCCGACGTCACCCCGGGCGGCGCCCGCACCCACCTGGACGCGCTGCACGAGGTCGCCGCCCAGTTCAGCGAGCTGGCCGAGCTGCCGTCCCTGCCGGCGTTCCTGGGCTACCTGGCCGACGCCGAGGTGCGCGAGCGCGGCCTGGAACCCGGCGAGGTGGCGGTCAACCCCGAGGCGGTGCAGCTGCTCACCGGGCACTCGGCCAAGGGCCTGGAGTGGGACGTCGTCGCCGTCCCCGGCATGACCGTCGGGCAGTTCCCCGCCAAGGGCGACGCCTCCGACTCCTGGATCCGCGACCCGGGCGCCGTCCCGGTCGACCTGCGCACCACCGACCGGGCCGAGCTGCCGCGGCTGCACCTGCCGGTGCCCGGCTCCGGCGACCAGGCCGCGGTCCGGGACGCGCTGGAGGACTACGTCGCCGAGTGGAAGGACTTCGGCCTGGCCGAGGAGATCCGGCTCGGCTACGTCGCGGTGACCCGGGCCAAGCACCTGCTGCTCTGCTCGGGCAGCTGGTGGCGCGACGGCAAGACGGTCTGCGGGCCGTCGTCCCTGCTGCTGGCGGTCAAGCAGGCCTGCGAGGACGGCGCCGGGGTCGTCGACGCCTGGGCCGACCCGCCCGCCGACGACGCGGAGAACCCCGCGCTGGCCGAGTGGCCGGTCGGTGTCTGGCCGACCGACCCGCTGTCCTCCGGGCGGCGGCGGGCGCTGACCGCCGCCGCCGAGCTGGTCACCGCCAGCCGGCCGCACCCGCTCACCGCCGAGGCGCTGGGCGCCACCGACGACCCGCTGGTCGCCGACTGGCTGCGCGACGCCGACCTGCTGCTGCGCGAGCGGGCCGAGCACTCCCGCGGCACCGTCGACGTCCCACTGCCTGCGCACCTGTCGGTGTCGGCGCTGGTGGCGCTGCGCCGCGACCCCGGTGAGCTGGCCCGCCGGCTTCGCCGTCCGATGCCCGCCGCGCCCGCCCCGCTGGCCCGGCGGGGCACCGCGTTCCACGCCTGGCTGGAGGAACGCTTCGGCGTCTCCCGACTGATCGACCTCGACGAGCTGCCCGGCAGCGGCGACGCCGCGGCTGCTCCCGACGAGGCGCTCACCGCGCTGCAGGCGGCGTTCCTGGCCAGCGAGTGGGCCGACCGCCAGCCGGTCGACGTGGAGGCCCCGTTCGAGACGCCGCTGGGCCCGCTGACCCTGCGCGGCCGGATCGACGCCGTCTACGCCACCCCCGACGGCGGCTACGAGGTGATCGACTGGAAGACCGGCCCGGTGCCGGGCGCGGCCGAGCTGGCCGCGGCGGGGGTGCAGCTGGCCGCCTACCGGCTGGGCTGGTCCCGGCTGACCGGCGTGCCGGTCGAGCGGGTCAGCGCCGGCTTCCACCACGTCGCCGCCGGGGTCACCCTGCGCCCGGTCGACCTCCTCGACGAAGCCGGCCTGCTGGCCTTGGTGACCGGCGCCGACTGACGGCCCGACCGGCGATGTGCGTTGGCGGCGGGTTCCGGGCGGAGAACCCGCCGCCAGTGCACATCACGCGCCGCCGACTGGTCACCCGGCCTGTTCCGCGGAGCCGCCGGTGAGCGGCACCGCGGATGCTGCCTTCTCGGGGTCGACCGCCCGATGGCCACGAGATCGCAGATCTCGGCGACCGGGCGGCGAGGCCGTCAGCTGGGTGGGGCGTGCACTCCGGCACGCGGGTGCAGCTCGGGGCCGCGGGCGACCCGGTCGAGCACGGCCCGCACCACCTGCTCCGGTGCCTGCTCCGGCACCCAGTGGGTGATGCCGGCCAGCTCGACGAAGCGGTAGTCGCCGGTCACCTGGTCCGCGCACGCCTCCGCGGCGGTCCGGCCGACCGCCACGTCGCCGTCGCTCCACACGTAGGTCGTCGGCACCCCGACCGGGTCGAGCGGCGTGGCCGAGCTCATCGCCCGGTACCAGTTCAGCGCCGCGGTCAGCGCGCCGGGCGCGGACAGCTGCTCCACGTAGACGTCCACCGCCTCGGCCGGCACCCCCGGCGCGTCCAGCATCCGCCGCAGCCGCCGGGCGCCGTCGGCCAGCAGCACCTCCTCGGCCTTGCCGGCCTGCCAGAAGAGCTTGATGTAGGCCGAGCGCTCCTTCTGCTCCGGATCCGCCCGGAAGGCCAGCGTGTAGGCGGTCGGGTGCGGCACCGAGACGGCGGTCAGCGTGCGCACCCGGTCGGGGTGCCAGGCGGCCAGGCCCCAGGCGACGTTGGCGCCCCAGTCGTGCCCGACCACGTCGGCGACCGGCACGTCCAGCGCGGTCATCAGGTCGGCCGTCACCTGCACCAGGTTGGTCAGCGCGTAGGCGTCCACCTCACCGGGCCGGGCGCCGGGGGAGTAGCCCAGCTGGTCGGGGGCGTAGGTGCGCAGCCCGGCCTCGGCCAGCAGCGGCGTCACCGCCGACCAGCTCAGCGACGTCTCCGGGAAGCCGTGCAGCAGCAGCACGGGCGGGCCGTCCTCCGGTCCGTCGGTCCGGACGTCGAAGGTCAGGTCGCCGACGTCCACCTGCAGCATCCCCACGGCCATGCAGGCAACCTAGCCCGCGCCCCGCCGGGCCCGCCCAGCAGCGCGAGTTACCGTTCGCACCGTGAGCAGCTCCGCCGAACGCGACTTCGTCACCGCCCACCTCGACGACCTGCACGCCGATCTGGACGCCTGGTTGCGCATCCCGTCGATCTCCGCCGACCCGGCGCACGCCGCCGACGTCCGGGCCAGCGCCGAGTGGCTGGCCGAGGCGCTGCGCCGCACCGGCTTCCCGACCGTGGAGATCTGGGAGACCGAGGGCGCCCCGGCGGTCTTCGCCGAGTGGCCGTCGGCCGACGCCGACGCCCCGGTGGCGCTGGTCTACGGGCACCACGACGTCCAGCCGGTCGACCCGCTGGAGCTGTGGGAGCACCCGCCGTTCGAGCCCACCCGGGTCGAGACCCCCGACGGCCCCGAGCTGCACGCCCGCGGCGCCATCGACGACAAGGGCAACGTCGCCTTCCACCTGCTCGGCATGCGCGCCCACCTGGCCGCCACCGGCCGCGACACCCCCGCCGTCACGGTCAAGATGGTCATCGAGGGCGAGGAGGAGTCCGGCTCGCCGTTCTTCGCCGAGCTGCTGCGCCAGCACCGCGACCGGCTCGACTGCGACGTCGTCGTGGTCAGCGACACCGGCATGGCCGCCCCCGACCTGCCCAGCGCGGTGACGAGCATGCGCGGCCTCGCCGACGCGGAGATCACCCTGCGCGGCCCGGCGGTCGACCTGCACTCCGGCTCCTTCGGCGGCGCCGTCCCCAACCCGCTGCACGCCCTCGCCGAGCTGGTCGCGTCCCTGCACGACGCCGACGGCAAGGTCACCCTGCCCGGCTTCTACGACGCGGTCCGTCCGCTGTCGGATCGCGAGCGCGACCTGATGGGCCGCATCCCGTTCGACGAGGCCGCGTGGCTCGCCGGCCCGGCCGCGTCCCGCACCACCGCCGGTGAGGCCGGGTTCTCCACCCAGGAGCGGATCGGGGCCCGCCCGACCGCCGAGGTCAACGGCATGTGGGGCGGCTACCAGGGCCCCGGCCACAAGACGATCATCCCGGCCGAGGCGCACGCCAAGATCACCTTCCGGCTGGTCGCCGACCAGCGGCCGGAGGAGATCGGCCCGATGGTGCAGGCCTGGGTCGAGACCAACCTGCCCGCGGGCATCGAGGCCGACGTGCACGTGCCCGCCGGTGGTGTCGCCCCGTGCGCCAGCGACCTGGACTCCCCGTACATGGACGCGTTGCTCGCCGCCATCGCCCAGGCCTGGGACAGCCAGGCCGACCAGGTGCTGTTCATGAAGGAGGGCGGCAGCGGACCCGAGGCCGACCTCGCCGAGCAGCTCGGCGCGCCGCTGGTCTTCCTCGGTGCCGGCCTGCCCACCGACCGCATCCACTCCCCGAACGAGCGGGTGCTGCTGCCGATGCTCCACCGGGGCGCCGAGGCCACCGCGCACCTGTGGCGTGAGCTGGCCGCCGTCCGCCGCACCGCCGGCTGAGCCGGCCCGGGTCGACGACATGAGCGGACCGGGCTGGGGGACGCCGGGGGAGCAGGCCATGCCGGCGCCCGGCTGGTACCCCGACCCCGACGGGGCCCCCGGCCTGGTCCGCTGGTGGAACGGGCAGGTCTGGTCCGACGTCACCACCCCGGCCGGGCCGGGCGTGTCGGTCGGCCGGTCCTTCGAGCCGTCGGCCACCCCGCGGACGTCGACGGCCTGGGACACCTGGGGAGACCCCGCGCCGCGGCGACCCCGCCGGCGCACCGGCCTGCTCCTCGGGCTGGGGGCCCTGGCCGTCATCGCCGTCCTCGCCCTGGTCGCCGTGCTGACCGGCGGGGACGACGCGGCGACGACGGCGGCGGAGGACGACGACCCGCCGATCGCGGCGCCCGCGCAACCGCGGAGCACCTTCCCGCCGGGCACCGTGCGGATCATCGACGAGGCCGCCGGCATCTCCTACCCCTTCCTCGGCGACGGCTGGTTCGAGTGGGACCGCGGCGTCCAGTGGGAGACCACCGAGACCGCCGGGCAGTACTTCGTCACCCAGGAGGACCTGCCCGGCGCCGTCGACGTCTTCATCGCCCAGTGCACCTCCGGCCCGCTGGTCGAGGGCTACGGCTGGGGCGGTGCGGGCACCCTCGAGGGGACGACGCAGGCGCTGGCCGACTCCGTGCGGCAGCTCTACTACCCGCAGCCCAACGAGCGCACGGTGCGCCGCGACGAGCCGCTGACCGTCGACGGGGCCGCGGCGTGGGTCTACGAGTTCGACCTCACCTGGGACGCCGCCGGCTACGACGCGACCGGCGAACGGGCCGCGCTGCTGCTCATCGACGTCGGCCGGCCGGCGCCGGCGCTGCTCTACCTGTCCATCCCGAACACCCACGCCGAGCTGTACGGCGTCATCGAGCGCGTGCTGGCCGACGTCGACGTGCTGTGACATGGCGATCCTCCGGATCGCACCGCGGCCACCTGCCGTGCCCCGGTCGCGCTGAGCCGTTCCTGGGCCTCCTGCGCGAAGCCCTCCGGGCCCCACTCGTCGACCCGACCTCGCTGTCGCTCGGGAGGTCCTAGCGCGACGGCTGCCCGCTCACCGTCCCCCGCGCGCACCCTGCGGGCGTCACTCGCCGTCCGGACCCTGCCTGTGCTCGGGAGGTCGGTCGCTCCTCCGGGGGAACCGCTCCGCGGCGTGTCGTGGGGCGCGGTTAGGGTCGGTCGCGTGACAGCAGCTCAGGGTGACCTGGTCCTGCGGCACCCGGTGGAGCGGTTCACGCTCGACAACGGGTTGCGCGTGGTCCTGGCGCCCGACCGGAGTGTCCCCGTCGTCGCCGTCAGCGTCTTCTACGACGTCGGCATGCGCTCCGAGCCGCCGGGCCGCACCGGCTTCGCGCACCTCTTCGAGCACATGATGTTCCAGGGGTCGGCGAACGTCCCGAAGATGGAGCACGCCCGCCTCGTGCAGGCCGCCGGCGGCACCTTCAACGGGTCGACCCACCAGGACTACACGAACTACTTCCAGGCGCTGCCCGCCGAGGCGCTGGAGCGCGCGATCTTCCTCGAGGCCGACCGGATGGCCGCACCGGCGATCACCGAGGAGAACCTCCGCAACCAGATCGACGTGGTGAAGGAGGAGATCCGGGTCAACGTGCTCAACCGGCCCTACGGCGCCTTCCCGTGGCTGCAGCTCCCGCCGATCGCCTTCGAGAGCTTCGCCAACACCCACGACGGCTACGGCTCCTTCGTCGACCTGGAGTCCTCCACCGTCGAGGACGCCACCGACTTCTTCTCCCGCTACTACGCCCCGGCCAACGCGGTGCTCTGCATCGGCGGTGACCTGGACGTCGCCGAGACCGAGACGCTGGTGCGGCGCTGGTTCGACCAGGTGCCGGCCCGCCCGGCCCCGCCCGCCCCCGCCGTCGGCGAGCCCTCGCCCACCACGGTGCGTCGCGGCGTGGTCGAGGACCGGCTGGCCCCGGCCCCCGCCGTCGCGATCGGCTGGCGGGTGCCCGACCCGGTCGGCGACCTGGACACCTACCTGGGCACCGTGCTCCTGGCCGAGCTGCTCAGCGAGGGTGACGCCTCCCGGCTCGAGCGCCGGCTGCTGCACACCGACCGGCTGGCCGTGGCGCAGAGCAGCTACCTCGGCCTGTTCGGCGACCCCTTCGACGTCCGGGACGCCACGCTGCTGGTCAGCCAGGTGCACCACCCGGCCGACGTGCCGGTCGACCAGGTGCTGGCCGCGGTGCACGAGGAGGTCGACAAGGTCGCCACCGACGGCGTCCCCGCCGAGGAACTGGCCCGGGTCACCGCACGCACCGAGGCGCAGCTGCTGCAGCAGGCCGACTCCGTGCTCGGCCGCACCCTGGGCTTCGCCTCCGCCGAGCTGATCCACGGCCGGGCCGAGCTGGCCGGCGAGCTCGCCGCCCGGCTGGCCGCGGTCACCCCCGAGCAGGTGCAGACGGCGGCCCGCGGGCTCTCGCCGGACACCGCCGCCATCCTCGAACTGCGCGCGACCGGAGCTGCCCGATGAGTGCCCCCGTGCTCGACCTCTCCCTGGTCCCGCCGCTGGGCGAGCCGCGGCCGATGCCCGTCCCGGAGGTGCACCAGACGACGCTGCCCAACGGGCTGCGCCTGGTGGTGGTGCCCCGTCCCGGGGTGCCGTTGGTGGAGTTGCGGCTGCGGGTGCCCTTCGCCGCGGCCACCCCGCGGCAGGCCGCCGTGCACGCCGCGCGGACCAGCGTGCTGACCGGCGGTCTGCTGCTGGGCACCGCCGGGCGCGACCAGCTGGAGATCGCGCAGCTGCTGCAGACCCACGGCGGCGAGCTGTCGGTCTCCGCCGACGCCGACCGGATGCTGCTGTCCACCACGCTGCTGCCCGGCGGTCTCGCCCCCGTGCTCGACCTCGTCGCCGAGCTGCTCACCGCGGCGACCTACCCGGCCGGGCCGGTGGACGCCGAGCGGGCGCGGGTGGTCGAGCGGATCGGCATCGCCCGGTCCCAGCCCGGCGTGATCGCCCGGTCGGCGCTGGCCGCCCGCCGCTTCGGTGCGCACCCCTACGCCCAGCAGCTCCCCGCCGCCGAGCTGGTCGCCGCGGTCACCCCGGCTGCTCTCCGCAAGCTGCACCGCGACCGGGTGCTGCCCGCCGGCAGCACGCTGGTGCTGGTCGGCGACGTCGACCCGGCCGCCGCGACCGACGTGGTCGGCGCCGCACTGGCCGGCTGGGTCGCGGAGGGCAAGGCGGTCAGCGCCGCGCCGGTGCCGACCCTGGTGCCCGGCCCGCTGGAACTGGTGCACCGGGCCGGCGCGGTGCAGTCCAACGTGCGGCTCGGCGGCCCGGCGCCCGGGCGCACCGACCCCCAGCTGCCGGCGTTGCGGCTGGCCAGCATGGTCTTCGGTGGCTACTTCTCCTCCCGGCTGGTGGAGAACATCCGCGAGCGCCGCGGTTACACCTACAGCCCGCGCAGCTCGGTCGAGCACCTGATGGCCGGCTCCTCGTTCACCGTCGAGGCCGACGTCGCCACCGGCGTGACCGGGCCGGCGCTGCTGGAGACGGTGTACGAGCTCGGCCGGATGGCGCTCACCCCGGTGACCGAGGCCGAGCTCGACTCGGCCCGGCGCTACCTGCTGGGCACCATGGCCCTCGGGACGTCGACGCACGCCGGCCTGGCCAGCACCCTCTCCGCGCTGTTCGGCGCCGGGCTGCAGGCCGACTGGCTCGCCGACCACCAGCGCGCCCTGGCCACCGTGACCGTCGACGAGGTCACCGAGGCGTCGCGCCGCTGGCTGGCGCCCTCCGGGCTCACCGCGGTCGTCGTCGGCGACGCCGAGGAGGTCGCCGACCAGCTCCGGGTGCTCGGGCCGGTCGAGGTCACCGCGTCCGCCGCCGAGCAGGCGTGACCGTCCCGCCCGGCGGCAGCACCCCGGCCGACAACCCGCCGCCCCCCGCCCGGGGCGACTGGCCCGAGGACCGGCAGGCCGGTGCCGTCACCGACGTCCCGCTGCTGTCGCGCACCGCACACGACCGCGGGCACCTGGCCCGTTCGCTGCCCGACCCGGCGCAGGGCCGGCCGGTGCGGGTGCTGCTGGTCGACGAGCGGCGCACCGTGCCGGTGCACGAGGCGCCCGACGGTCCGCGGCTGCAGTACGACGAGCAGCCGTCGTTCCCCGACGGCGGCATCTACCTCGGCGAGGCCGACGGCGTGCCCTACGCCGCGCTGCGCGCCCCGCGGACGCTCACCGTGGGCGGCCGGCCGGTCGACACCTGGGCCGGCCTGCGCGAGCTGGGCGCCGACCTCGACGACCTGGACGCCGGGCTGCTGGTGCAGGCCGTCGGCATCATCGAGTGGCACGAGCGCAACCGGTTCTCCCCGATCACCGGCGCGGCCACCACGATGGCCCGCGCCGGCTGGGTGCAGCACGACCCGGAGAGCGACCGCGAGGTCTTCCCGCGCACCGACCCGGCGGTGATCATGCTCGTGCACGACGGCGGCGACCGCTGCGTGCTCGGGCGGCAGGCGGTGTGGCCGGCAGGCCGGTTCTCCATCCTGGCCGGCTTCGTCGAGCCGGGAGAGTCCGCGGAGGCGGCGGTGGCCCGCGAGGTCGCCGAGGAGGTCGGCCTCCCGGTGACCGACGTCCGGTACGTCTCCAGCCAGCCGTGGCCGTTCCCGCAGTCGCTGATGCTCGGCTTCGTGGCCCGGGCGACCAGCGAGGAGCTCCGGATCGACCACGACGAGATCGAGGAGGCCCGCTGGTTCACCCGGGACGAGCTGCGCTCGGGCACCGGGCCGCAGGCGCTGCCGCCGACGGTCTCCATCGCCCGGCACATCATCGACCGCTGGGTGGCCGGCGAGTTCTCCTGAGCGGCGCTCAGGCCCAGCGGCCCTGCAGCACGAGGGCCGGGCGGTCGGCGTGGTCGGCGAGCACCACCGCGTCGGCCAGGGCGGTCGGGTCGACCTCGTCGTCGTAGCGGTCGAAGGCCGGCAGCTCCCACGCCCGGTCCGCGGGCACCCGGCGCCGGCGCGCAGCCGGGCTCACCCGCAGGTGGACGACGACGTCGAAGGCCAGGCCCAGCCCCTGCAGCAGCGAGCCGGGCACCAGCAGCACCCCACCGGCCGGGGCGGGACGGTGCGGCAGGCGGGCAGCGCGGTCCCGTTCGAGGTCCCACAGCGCCGGCAGGTACTCACCCGTCCCCCGGGGGCCGCAGCGGTCGAGCACCTCGCGGGCGAGCGCGCCGGCGTCCAGCCAGTCGGTGTACCGGGCGTCGGGGTCGGTGCGCCCGTGCTCCAGGCGCAGGGACGCCGGACGGTAGAAGCCCTCGGCCGGGACGACGACCGCCGGGCGGCTCAGCGCGGGCAGCCGCTCGGCCAGCGCCCGTGCCACGGTGAGCGGCCCGGTCGCCCCTGGCGCCCCGGGCAGCTCCGGGCCGTCCACGGCCACCCGCAGCGCGGCGGCTCCGGGTTCGGCCGGGACGGCGGCGATCAGCTCGGCCAGCCGGTCGGCGAGCGCGGCGGGGGAGAGCGGGAGCGGGGAGGTCAGCGGTGCACCTCGGGGGCGGTGTCCTCGCTGGACGGGTGCCGCGGGGCGCGCTGGACCCGGCGGGCCCCGGGTTGGCCGGTGGCCCGGGGGGCGGACGTCGGCTCGTCGGCTGCTCCCGGTGCCGTGCGCCGGTCCGGCAGGGCGGTGGAGCTGCTCAGCCCGTCGAGCACCTCGGCGGCCAGGTCGGCGGCCGGGCGTCCCTGCGACCTGGCCTGTCTGCGCAGCTCCTCGAAGGCCTCACGCGGTGTGCGGCCGTGCCGCTCGGCGAGCACCCCGATGGCGCGCTCGATGGACACCCGGGCGGCGAGCGCGTGCTCGAGCTGGGCCACGGTGCGGCGCAGCGCCGCCAGCTCGGCGTCCCGCGGATCGGGTGCCGGCTCGTCGGGAGCAGCGGGGGTGCCGTTGCGGGCTGCCCGGCGGGCCTGGCGGTCCGGTTCGGGGGTGGCCCCCAGCTCACCGGCCACGAGGTCGGCCAGCGACAACGCCTCGACCAGGGGCAGCGCGCCCCCCTCGGGGAGGCGGCCCGAGGTCTCCTCCGGTCCGACGGCCAGCACCGTCCACCCGCCCGCCGTGCGGGCGACCACGACCGCGCTGTCGCCGGAAGGGCCGCGCAGCACGCCGGTGGGCAACCGGACGACGACCGGCCGGGCGGCCGGGCCGGACTCGTCGTCGTCGGCGGGGCCCATCGCACCCTCCCCGGAGACCGGTGGGGCGTCGCCGGGAGGGTCGCCGCAGCCGCCCGGTGGGCAGGAACCGCCCGCCGGGGGCCGCGGACCCGGGATCACGCGCCCGGGAGCTGCGCGAGCTGGGCCTTGACCTGGTCGATGCTGGGGTTGGTGAGCGCGCTGCCGTCGGCGAAGACCAGCGTGGGCACCGTGCGGTTGCCGCCGTTGGCCTTCATGACCACCTCGGCAGCACCCTCCTCGACCTCGATGTTGACCTCGGCGTAGTCGATGCCGTCACGCTGCATCAGCTTCTTGAGCCGGTTGCAGTAGCCACACCAGTTGGTGGTGTACATCGTCACTGCGGGTGCTGGAGCGCTCATCGGGGGGATCCTCTCTCGTCCGTCCCCGGGTGGGCCACCCGGGGAGGGGCGGCCCGTCGTCCGGGGGTGCCGGAGGGCCAACGCCGTGCCCCTGGGGATCCTTCCCCGTCCTGTCGGCGCGGGCTGGGAGACTCCTCGACGTGGGGACGTCGCGGGTCGTGGAGCAGTCCGGTGTCGAGGGGGCGGCGGGGGCCGAGGCCGTGCTCGCCGGGCTGGACGAGCAGCAGCGGGCCGCCGCGGAGGCGGTGCGCGGGCCGGTCTGCATCCTCGCCGGCGCCGGCACCGGCAAGACCCGCACCATCACCCACCGGATCGCCTACGGCGTGCACGTGGGGGAGTACGTGCCCGAGCAGGTGCTCGCGGTGACCTTCACGGCACGGGCGGCGGGTGAGCTGCGCGGGCGGCTGTCGGCGCTGGGCGTCGGCGGCGTGCAGGCCCGCACCTTCCACGCCGCGGCGATGCGGCAGCTGCGCTACTTCGCCCCCCGGGTGCTGGGCGGTCCGATGCCCGAGCTGATCGAGAACAAGCTGCGGGTCGTCGCCGGTGCCGCCACCCGCAACCGGCTGACCACCGACCGCACCAGCCTGCGCGACCTGGCCAGCGAGATCGAGTGGGCCAAGACCACGCTGGCCACCCCGGAGGAGTACCCGGCCCGCGCCGCCCGGGCCGGCCGGGACCTGCCCTTCGACGCCAGCGCGGTCGCGGCGGTCTACCAGAGCTACGAGGAGGCCAAGTCCCGCGACGGTGCGCTGGACTTCGAGGACCTGCTGCTGGTCACCGCCTACGCCATCGAGGAGCACCCCGACGTGGCCCGCGAGGTGCGCGCGCAGTACCGGCACTTCGTCGTCGACGAGTACCAGGACGTCAACCCCCTGCAGCAGCGGCTGCTCGACGCCTGGCTCGGCGGCCGCGCCGAGGTCTGCGTGGTCGGCGACCCGAACCAGACCATCTACTCCTTCACCGGTGCCGATCCCGAGTACCTGCTGGGCTTCGCCGACCGCTACGGCGACGCGGAGGTGGTCAAGCTCGAGCGCGACTACCGGTCCACCCCGCAGGTGGTCGGCCTGGCCAACAAGCTGATCGGGCAGGCGCCACCACGCAGGGGCCTGCCCGGCCTGCGGCTGCTCGGTCAGCGGGCCGAGGGGCCGGCGCCCCGGTTCGTGGAGCACCCCGACGAGCCGGCCGAGGCGGCGGCGGTCGCCCGCGCCTGCCGGGAGCTGATCGACGGCGGCCTCCCGGCGAGCGAGATCGCCGTGCTGTTCCGGATCAACGCCCAGTCCCAGGTCTACGAGTCGGCGCTGGCCGACGCCGGCGTGCCCTACGTCCTCAAGGGCGGGGAGCGGTTCTTCGAGCGGCCCGAGGTGCGCGAGGCGGTGCTGCTGCTGCGGGGCGCGGCCGCCGGTGGCAACGACCCGGGTGCGCTGGTGCCCGCGGTCCGGGACGTGCTCGCCTCGACCGGCTGGGTCGAGCACCGGCCGCCGCCGGGTGGGGCGGCCCGCGACCGCTGGCAGTCGCTGGCCGCGCTGGTCGACCTCGCGGTCGACCTGGTCGCCGAGCAGCCCACCCTCGACCTGACGGGGTTCGTCGCCCACCTGGCCGAGCGGGCCAACGCGCAGCACGCCCCGACCGTGCAGGGCGTCACCCTGGCCTCCATGCACGCGGCGAAGGGCCTCGAGTGGGACGCGGTCTTCGTCGTCGGCCTGGTCGACGGGGTCGTGCCGATCGCCCAGTCACAGTCCCGGCCGGAGGCGGTCGAGGAGGAGCGCCGACTGCTGTACGTGGCGGTCACCCGCGCCCGCGAGCAGCTCACGCTGTCCTGGTCGCTGGCCCGCAGCCCCGGTGGGCGGCGCTCCCGCCCCCGCAGCCGGTTCCTCGACGGCCTCGCCCCGGACGCCGCCGCGGCTCCCCGCCGCCCGGCCCAGCGCCCGAAGGTGGTCCTGGAGGGGGAGGCGGGCGAGCTCTTCGACCGGCTGCGCGCCTGGCGGAGCGCGACCGCGCAGGCGGCGTCCGTGCCGGCCTACGTCGTCTTCACCGACGCCACCCTGCAGTCGATCGCCGAGGCGCGCCCGACGACGGTGCGTGAGCTCTCGGCGCTGCCCGGGGTGGGTGCCCGCAAGCTCGAGCTGTACGGGGCCGAGGTCATCGCGACCATCGAGGCCTGACGGGCCGTCGACCAGCGCAGACACACTTTCTCAGGAAAGTCTGCTAATTCGTTTGACCCCCCTCCGGCGCACCCCCTAGCCTTCGCATCACCGCCTGGGGGTGACCCAGGACGCAGCACGGACCGTGAGCAGTCAGCACGTCCCGCACTGCAGCACGACCGCACGTCCCGAGCAGCACTCGCAGGGAGACCGGCCGGCAGGCCGGGCTCCGACCCCGGAAGGAGGGGCTCCGTGAACAGCACCGACATGACCATCGCCGGCGTGAGCACCGTGACCTCGCCGGCCGTCGGCCTGCGCTGCTCCCTCCCGGCCGACCGGGTCGCCCTGATGGCGCCCTACGCCGCTCCGTGGAACGGCACCGGTCTGTCCATCGCCGGGTCGGCCACCACCGTCCGTCTGCGCGGCCTGACCGCCGCCGCCGGCACGACCGGCTTCCTCGCCACCGGTGCGCCCATCGGCACCGATGCCCAGCCGTCCGTCCAGACCACCGCCCTGAAGGGCAACGCCTTCGCCGGCGCCCCTGCTCGGCACACCAGCACCACCCCGGGTGACCTGCCCCCGGAAGACCCACTGAGCTAGCCACAGCTCAGCTGGTCCTCCTCGAGGCCGCGGAACCCGGACACCGGGAACCGCGGCCTCAGTCTTTTCCGGCCTGACTCTGCGGACCCACCCCGACCACCCGGTCGGCGGGCCCCCCGTCGACCGGTCGAAGAGACGAAGGAAGAGGAGGAGCGGCCGTGCAGACCACGATCGACCCCGCGACGTCGCGTCGCGTCGGGTTCGACCGCACGCACGTGTCCCACCAGCCGGCGGCGCAGGCGGTCGTCCGGCGTGCGCTGCCCTGCCGGGTCCAGGACCCGGACCTGTGGTTCGCCGAGAGCCCGGCTCAGCTCGAGCAGGCCAAGGCGCACTGCGCCGAGTGCCCCGTCCGGTCGGCCTGCCTGGCCGGGGCGCTCGACCGCGCCGAGCCCTGGGGCGTCTGGGGCGGGGAGATCTTCGACCGCGGCGTCGTGATCGCCCGCAAGCGCCCCCGGGGGCGGCCGCCGAAGGTCCGCACCGAGGAGGCGGCATGAGACCCCGCCCGAGCAGGACCGGCGTCCGGCGCCCCACCACCCGACGGCGAGGCGCCGGACGCCCCACCACCCGATGCACCACCAGTCGGCACCACCACCCGGTGCCGCCGACCCCGGAGGAACCGCGATGAACCTGTTGGACCAGGACCTGGCCCACGCCCACATGTCCCGACGGATGGCGGAGGCCGACGCGGCCGCCCGGGCCCGGCGGCTGATCAGCGCCCGGCGCTGGGCCCGCCGGGCCGAGCGGGCGTCGCAGCGTGCCGCTCGCGCCAGCTCCGCCGTCTGGTGAGCGCGGCGTGAGCCGTCCGCACCGGACAGCAGCACCCTGCGGCTCCGGCCGCACCCCGCTCCGACCGCGGCGCCACCGGCGCCCGGTCGGAGCGGACACCACGGCTGGCCGGCAGCCGGCCGCCGGTCAGCCGGCGAAGCCCGGCAGCCACTCCTCGCAGACGCCCCGGTAGGGCGCCTCGGCGTCGAGCTGGCAGAGCACACCGATCGACCCGATGGTCACCCGGTGGATCAACAGGTAGGACGGCGGCAGGTTGAGCTGCCGGCCCAGCTGGCTGGCCTCGCTGCGCGGGTCGCCGAGCCGGTTGGCCTGCTCCTGCATCCAGGCCCGCGTGAACCGGAACGCGGGCGCGGCGACCGGGGCGAGGAAGGGCAGCAGGAAGTCCAGCACCGCCTGGGCGTCCACCTCGACCGACCGGCGGACGAAGCCCTCGGCGCGCAGGTCGGTGAGCACGTCTTCCGCCCGGCCGTCCAGCGCCCAGTTCACCAGCCGCCCGATCGGCTCCGGGAGGCCGTCGGGCAACCGCGCGGTGGCGCCGAAGTCGATGACCCCCAGCCGGCCGTCGGGCAGCAGGCGGAAGTTGCCGGGGTGCGGGTCGGCGTGCAGCAGCCCGGCGCGCTGGGGGCCGGAGAAGTGCAGCACCGCCATCAGCAGCCCGGCCCGGTCGCGCTGCTCCCGGCTGCCCGAGGCGATGACCCGCGACAGTGGCGTGCCCTCCAGCCACTCCGAGACGATGACCTTCGGTGCGCTGGCCACCACGCGCGGGACGACGATCTGGTCGTCGTCGGCGTAGGCGGCCGCGAAGCCCCGCTGGGCGTCGGCCTCCAGCCCGTAGTCCAGCTCCTCCTCCGCCCGGGCCTTGAGCTCGGCGATCAGCGGCTTGACCTCCATGCCCGGGAAGAGCACCGCGAACATCCGAGCGAACCGGGCGAGCTGGTTGAGGTCGGCCATCAGCGCGGTGCCGGCACCCGGGTACTGGATCTTGACCGCCACGTCCCGGCCGTCCCGCCAGGTCGCCCGGTGCACCTGGCCGATGCTGGCCGCTGCGGCGGGTGTGTCGTCGAACTCCCGGAACCGCTCCCGCCACCGGCCGCCCAGCTGCTGGGCGAGCACCGCGTGCACGGTGCGCACCGGCATCGGTGGCGCGGCCTCCTGCAGCTTGACCAGTGCCTCGCGGTACGGGCCGGCGACCTCCTCGGGTACCGCGGCCTCGAAGATCGACAGTTGCTGGCCGAGCTTCATCGCCCCGCCCTTCAGCTGCCCGAGGACGGCGAAGAGCTGCTCGGCGGTGCGCTGCTGGAGCTCGGCGTCGACCTCCTCGGCCGGCCGGCCGGACAGCCGCTTGCCGATGCCGAGGGTGGCCCGCCCCGCGGCGCCCAACGGCAGGGCGGCCAGCCGGGCCGTTCGGGACACCGCCCCCCGTGGGATGTCCCGCCCGGTGTCACTCACCACCCCATTGTCCCCTCTGCGGGCGCCGGGCGCCCCGGACGAACCCAGCAGGTCTCGCCCGGGCGGTCACGGGTGGGCCTCCGGACCGGGGGTGGCCCGCCGGGCGGCACCGCAGGCGCAGTCCGGGTGGGCCGGCCAGCGGCGGAGCCGGGGGAGGAACTCGGGGGAGCGCAGCTCGAGGGTGCCGCCCACGGTCACCGGGCCGTCGTCGCCGTCCAGGTGGGCGAGCACCTGCACCGCCGCGGTGAGGGCGGTGAACAGCGCGGTGAGGGTGGAGCCGGAGGGCGCCGGGTCGGCTGCGGCGAGCTGGGCCGCCAGCCGGGGCCAGGCCGGGTCGTCGTCCCGCCGCCAGGCGTCGGCGCACCGCAGGCAGCCGCCCTCGCCACCGGGCACCACGAGCGGGCCGACGATCCCGGTCTCCCCGCGCACCGTGGCCACCAGGTGCGGGGTCCCGTCCTGGTGCAGCGCGGCGGTGAGCGGGTCGGCGGCCGCCCACGGCCGGCACAGCACCACCAGGTCGACGGTCGCGCCGGCGGGCAGTGGGCGGAGGTCGGTCAGCGGGCTCGCCCGGCGGACGGCGTCGGCTGCGGCCAGGGCCCGCGGGCGGCCCTCGTCGCCGGCGGCGGCGCCTCCGACCACCGCGTCGCCGGCGCGGGTCGGCCCGCGGTCGCGGACGTGCACCCGGCCGACGCCGCTGGCCGCCAGCACGGCCGCCAGGGGGGTGCCCACCCGCGTGGCGCCCTCGACGACGACCGCACTCTGCCGGCGGGCCCGCCACCGGCCGCCTGCGCCGGGGGCAGGGACGGCGGCCGGCAGCTCCACCGCCGCCCGGGCCCTGGCCGCCGGGCCCGGGTCGGCGGCCAGCAGGTCGCCGGCGGCGAGGTCGTGCAGCAACCCGGCACCCCGCAGCCCGGCGAGCAGGTCGTCGACGACGGCCGCGGGCAGCCCGTCGGCGACCGCGTGCGCCCGCACCGCCCGTTCGGGGCGCTGCCCGTCGAGCCGGCGGAGCAGCGCAGCGACGTCGGTGCCGGCCGGGTGCACGCGCAACCCGGCCCCGCCGTCCACGCCGCCGACCTGCAGGAGGTCGTCGTCCAGCCGGAGCACCGGGGTGGCGGCGGGCAGCAGCGGGTGGAGGCTCTCGGTCACCGTTGGGAGCGTGCCAGTGCGGCCCGCCGGCCGGGTGCGTCGTCCACAGGCGCCCGGCCGCGCGCCCACACCCTGTGGACGGCCCTGTGGAGCACGTGGGGAACGCTCGGGGTGTCGCTGTGCACGGCCGGGGGAGCGGCTGGTGACGACGGTGCGGAGACAGTCGCCGACGGGCCCTCGACCTGCACCGACGCGCCGCTGGCCCTGTGGAGGAGGTGGAGTCGGTCCACCGTTCGGGGTACACCGCCGGGCGCGCTGTCCACCCTCCGTGTGCACCTGCCACGACCGGGTGTCCTCACGCTGGGCGCCGGTGCCGCGGCCGGTTACCGTGCGCACGTGCACCAGCGACCTGACCGCCGCCAGCCGGCTGCGTCGACGGCCGTCCCCGCCGCGCGCACGGCCCCCCGCCCTGCCCCGGAGGTGGAGGTCCGCCGCAGCGCCCGTCGCCGTCGGACGGTCACGGCCTACCGGGAGAACGGCCGCACCATCGTCCTGATCCCGGCGGCGTTCAGCCCGGCCGAGGAACGACGGTGGGTCGACCAGATGGTCGCCAAACTGCAGACCCGCGAGGAGCGCCGCCGGCGCAACCTGGGCTCCGACGAGCACCTGATGGCCCGGGCGCGCGAGCTGTCCGCGGCGTACCTCGACGGCCGGGCCGTGCCGGCCAGCGTGCGGTGGGTCGACAACCAGCACCGCCGGTGGGGCTCGTGCACGCCGGCCGACCGGTCGATCCGGTTGTCCAGCCGGCTCCGCGGCATGCCCGAGTTCGTCGTCGACTACGTGCTGGTGCACGAGCTGGCCCACCTGCTCGAGGCCAGCCACGACGAGCGGTTCTGGGCCCTCGTGCACGCCTACCCGCGGGCCGAGCGCGCGCTGGGCTTCCTCGAGGGGTTCGAGTTCGGCTCCACGGGCGACCGGCCGGACGACACGGACCTGGAGCCCGGCGCCGTCGACTGAAGGAGGGCTCCGCTGCTCCCCACCACTCGCGAGCTCGCGGCGGGACCCTGCAGCGGGGCCGTGACGGCCCCGCTGCAGGGGTGCGGTCAGGCGCGGGGCGCGGTGCCGCCGTCGTCCTCCGGTGAGCCCTCGCCCTGCTCCGGCGAGCTCTCCTCCGGTCGTGCCTCCAGGCCGTCGGTCAGCTCCGCGAACGGGTCGGCCGCACCCTGTCGGGCGACGAAGTCCATCGGCTCGTCCAGGTCGTCGGAGGTGGGCAGCAGGTCCGGGTGCGACCAGAGCCGGTCACGCTCGGTCGCGCCGTGCTGCTGGGTCATCGCGCCCCAGACCGTGCTCGCGTCGCGCAGCCGGCGCGGGCGCAGCTGCAGCCCCACGAGGGTGGCGAAGGTCTGCTCGGCCGGGCCGCCGGAGGCCCGCCGCCGGCGCATCGTCTCGGCCAGCGCGGAGTGCCCGGGCAGCCGCTCGGCCGCGGCGGCCGCCACGATGCTGTCCACCCAGCCCTCGACCAGCGCCAGCAGCGTCTCCAGCCGGCGCAGCGCCATCTGCTGCTCGGGGGTCTCCTCCGGCTCCAGCACGCCGCTGCCGAGCAGCCGCTGGATGCTCTCCGGGTCGCTCGGGTCGACCCCGCCCTCCATGCCGCTCATCGCGTCCTGCAGGCCCCGCTCGATCGCCTCGCGGTCGACGTGGATGCCGCGGGCGTAGGCGTGGACGGCGTCGGTGAGCTGCTGGCGCAGCCACGGCACGTGCGCGAACAGCCGCTGGTGGGCGGCCTCGCGCAGCGCCAGGAAGAGCCGCACCTCGTCCTCGGGTCGGTCCAGGCCCTCCCCGAACGCGGCGACGTTCTGCGGCACCAGGACGCCGGCGCCCTTCGGGCCCAGCGGGAGGCCGACGTCGGTGCTGGTGGCGACCTCGTCGGCGAGCCGGGCCAGCGCCTGGCCGACCTGGGCGCCGAACATGACGCCGCCCATCTGGCCCATGATCCCGGCGAGCGGGCCGGCGATGGCGGCCGCCTCGGCGGGCAGCGCGCCGGTCATCGCCGCGACCACCCGCTCGGCGAGCGGGTCGATCAGGGCGGCCCACGCCGGCAGGGTCTGCTCCACCCACTCCACCCGCGACCAGGCGAGCCCGCGGTCGATGCCCGAGGGCAGCTCGGTCACCTGGTCCAGCCACAGGTCGGCCAGCCGCAGCGCCTCCGCGGTGGCGGCCTGCTCCCCGGCCGAGGTCGGCTGGTGCCCCGGGGCGAGGGCGCTGATCGCACCCTGGCGGGCGAGGTCCCAGTTGACCGGGCCACCGGACCAGCTCATCAGCTTCTGCAGCTCGGCGAAGAGCGGCATCTTGCCCAGCAGGTCCGAGGGGTCGCCACCGGCGCCACCGGGACCACCGACGGCACCGAAGAGGGCCCCGAGGCCGAACGGGTCGGCACCGCCGGGACCGGTGCCGCCCGGTCCGGTGCCGCCCGCGCCGCTGCCGCCCTGGCCGCCGGGCTCGCCGCGGCGTTCCGGGTCGCGGTCGGGGACGCCGAAGCCGAAGGGGAGATCGCTCATGGGTCCACCGTAGACGCGGAGGACCGGGTCGACCGCCCTCCGACCGGCCCGTTCGGGCACCGGGGCTCTGCCCAGGGCGAACGCGACGGCGACCGGCCACCGGCGCCGGTCACCTACTCTCGCCGTTCGACGGGTGCACCCGCCGCGGCCGCGGGGCCGACGGGGGCCAGCCGCCACCGAGGAGGGAACGTGAACCGTCGGACCACCGTCCTGGCCGCCGGGACGGTGCTGCTGCTCGTCTTCGGCGTGCTGGGCGCGCTGCTCCCGGTCCCCTACGTCGCGCAGGTGCCCGGCCCCACCTACAACACCCTGGGTGACATCGACGGCACGCCGATCATCACGGTCTCCGGCCGGGAGCCCAACGAGACCTCCGGCAACCTCAACTTGACCACCGTCGGCATCCCGCAGGGCCGGCTCACCCTCGTCGGCGCGGTCCAGGGATGGTTCGACAGCGAGGTCACCGTCGTCCCGCGCGAGCAGGTCTACCCCTCCGACCGGTCGGTCGAGGAGACGCAGGCGGCGAACCGGCAGGCGTTCCTGACCTCCGAGCAGGCGGCGCGGGGCGCGGCGTTCGCGGAGCTGGGCTACCCGGAGAAGGTCGTCGTCCAGGGCCTGGCCGAGGAGTCGGCCGCCGAGGGGCAGCTGCAGGCCGGCGACGCGCTGGAGTCGGTGGGCGGCACCGCCACCCCCGACCAGGCGGCGCTCACCGAGGTGCTCGCCGGCATCCCGCCCGGCACCCCCGTGGAGGTGGGCTACACCCGGCAGGGCACCCCCGGCGTCGCCACCGTCACCACGGCGGCCGCCGCCGAGGGGCAGGGGTCGGCGCTGGGTGTGCTGATCCTCGAGACGCCGTACGCGCCCTTCGACGTCGACATCGAGGTGGACGACGTCGGTGGCCCCTCGGCCGGGCTGATGCTCGCCCTGGGCGTGATCGACATGGTCGGGGACACCGACCTGACCGCGGGCGCGGTCGTCGCCGGCACCGGGACGATCGACGGGGAGGGCGCCGTCGGCCCGATCGGCGGCATCCCGCTCAAGCTCGTCTCGGCCCGGGAGATCGGCGCCGAGCTGTTCCTCGTGCCGGCGGACAACTGCGCCGAGGCGGTGGCCAACGCCCAGCCGGGTCTGCCGCTGGCCGAGGTGGCCACGCTGGACGACGCGCTGGAGGCGCTGGCCGACCTCCGCGCCGGTCGCACCCCGGAGCTGTGCTGACCGGGCTGTCCGCCGGCCGTGACCTGCTCGTGACCGCGCTGGGAACCCGTCGCGGTCGACAACAGTTGGAAGATCGGACCCCAGCTCCTGCCCTCCGCCACCGGCGGTCCCCGGGCCGCTGAGATCGTGTTCCCCGGCCGGGCCCGAGCCCGCGCCACCTCGAAGTCGCAAGAAGACAGGAGACCGACCGTGGCCATGCGGCCCCCCGTGCCGGTGCCGACGTTGTCCCGGCGCGCCAAGCTGGTCATCGGCGTCGTCGCCGCGCTGCTGGTGCTCTTCACCGTCATCGGCACACTGACCAACGTCTACGTCGACTACCTCTGGTTCGACGAGACCGGCTTCACCGAGGTCTTCTGGACCGAGATCCAGACCCGCGCGCTCCTGTTCGCGGTCGCCGCGCTGGCCATGGGCGGGCTGGTCGCCCTCGCGGTGTACCTGGCGTACCGCTTCCGCCCGGCGTTCCGGCCGATGTCGCTGGAGCAGCAGAACCTCGAGCGCTACCGGCAGTCGGTCGAGCCCCGCCGCAAGCTGGTGCTCACCGCCATCGGCGTGGTGCTCGGGCTGTTCGCCGGCTTCACCGCGCAGGGCAGCTGGCAGACCTGGCTGGAGTTCCGCAACTCCACCGACTTCGGGCGCACCGACCCGCAGTTCGGGCTGGACGTCTCGTTCTTCGTCTTCGACTACCCCTTCTACCGGCTGGCGCTGGGCTTCGGCTTCGCCATCGTGCTGCTGGCCCTGATCGGGTCGGTGCTCACGCACTACGTCTTCGGCGGGCTGCGGCTGCAGACCCCGGGGCAGAAGCTGACCGGCGCGGCCCGGGTCCAGCTGTCGGTGCTGCTCGGGCTGTTCGTCGGGCTCAAGGCGATCGCCTACTGGCTGGACCGGTACGCCCTCGTCTACTCCGACCGCGGCGACGTCTTCACCGGCGCCTCCTACACCGACGTCAACGCGCTGCTGCCGGCCAAGAACATCCTGGTGGTCGTGGCCGCGATCTGTGCGGTCGCGTTCTTCGCCAACATCCTGGTGCGCAACACCCTGCTGCCGGCGGCTGCGCTGGTGCTGCTGCTCGCCTCGAGCCTGGTGATCGGGGTCGCCTACCCGGCGATCGTGCAGCAGTTCGTCGTCCGGCCCTCGGCCGACCAGCGGGAGCAGGCCTACATCGAGCGGGCGATCAGCTCCACCCTCGACGCCTACGGGCTCTCCGACGTGCAGTACGTCGACTACGCCCAGGGGCAGACCACCGAGGGGCAGGCCGACGACGAGGGCGACGTGGCCGGCAACAGCGTGGACACCGAGGCGGCGCTGGCCGAGCTGGCCGACTCGCCGACCATCTCCAACGCCCGGCTGCTGGACCCGAACGTGCTCTCGGCGACGTTCACCGCCCGCCAGCAGATCCGCAACGTCTACGGCTTCCCGGAGAAGCTGGACATCGACCGGTACGAGATCGACGGGCAGCTGCAGGACTACGTGGTCGCCGTCCGCGAGCTCGACCAGACCGGGCTGAGCGAGAACCAGAGCAGCTGGATCAACCGGCACACCGTCTACACCCACGGCAACGGGTTCGTCGCCGCCCCGGCCAACCAGGTGGTCGCCGGCCAGGAGGGCGGCGAGCCGGACTTCACCACCGGCAACCTGCCGACCACCGGTGACATCGACGTCGACCAGGCGCGCATCTACTACGGCGAGCTGCTCAACGTCGGCGGTCAGGACGTCTACTCCGTCGTCGGCGCCCCCGAGGGCACCGCGCCGCGCGAGTTCGACCAGCCCGAGGGCGGGTCGGGCGAGGGGCAGATCAACTCGACCTACGACGGCGAGGGTGGTGTGTCGATCGGCAGCTTCTTCCGGCAGCTGACCTACGCCATCTACTACCGGGAGCGGAACTTCCTGCTCTCCGGCGCGGTCAACGACCAGTCGAAGGTGCTCTACGTCCGCGACCCGCTGGAGCGGGTCGAGAAGGCCGCGCCCTTCCTCACGGTCGACGGCGACCCCTATCCCGCGGTGATCGACGGCCGGGTGCAGTGGATCCTCGACGGCTACACCACCTCCGACGCCTACCCCTACGCCGAGCAGATGGAGCTGGGCGAGGCGGCTGCCGATGCGCTCACCGGCACCGGCACCACCGCGCTGCCCAACGACCAGTTCAACTACATCCGGAACTCGGTCAAGGCGACGGTCGACGCCTACGACGGCACGGTGACGATGTACGCCTGGGACCAGGAGGCCAACCCCGACCCGGTCCTGCAGACGTACATGAAGGCCTTCCCGGACGTGGTCCAGCCGCAGAGCGAGATGAGCGAGGAGCTCATCAGCCACGTGCGCTACCCGGAGGACCTGTTCAAGCTGCAGCGCGACGTGCTGACCCGGTACCACGTGTCCGACCCGGTCGACTTCTACAACCAGAACGACCGGTGGCAGGTGCCGAACGACCCGACCCAGGACGTCGACGAGGCGCAGCCGCCGTACTACATCCTGGCGCAGCGGCCCGGTGACGAGGACGCGACGTTCCAGCTCACCAGCGCGCTCAACGCGTTCCAGCGGGACAACCTGTCCTCGTTCATCTCCGCCTCCTCGGCGCCGGAGAGCTACGGGGAGCTCCAGGTGCTGCGGCTGCCGGGCAACACCCCGTACCGCGGGCCGCAGCAGGTGCAGAACGCCTTCCGATCGAACAACCAGGTGCGCCCGGACCTGACGCTGTTCGACAGCGACAACTCCGAACCGGTTTACGGCAACCTGTTGACCTTGCCGATCGGGGATGCCGGGTTGCTGTATGTAGAGCCGCTGTACGTACAGGGCACCGGCGACGGGGGCTTCCCACTGCTGCAGAAGGTGCTGGTCAATTACCAGGACCGGATCGGCTACGCCAACACCCTGGCCGAGGCACTGGAGCAGGTCTTCGGTGCCGGGGCCGGGCAGGCGGCACCGGACAGCGAGAACGTCGAGGACGACGGAGCCGACGACACGCCCGGCGAGAGCATCCCGCCGACGGCGCCGCCGGCCGACGACGGTGCCGCAGCCGGTGGCGGTACCACCGCGGACCAGGCCGTCGCCCAGATCAACGACGCCCTGGCGGCGCTGGCGGAGGCGCAGCGCAACGGCGACTTCAGCGGGCAGGGGCAGGCGCTGGAGGACCTGCAGGCGGCGGTGGACGCGTACCAGGCCGCCACCGGGCAGGCGGCCCCGGCGTCGCCCACCGGCTGACCGGGGCGGTGGTCACGGGCGCCGTGGCGCACGTGACCCCCCCCTCGGCGGCACTGCTCCGGAGTGCGGTATGGTTGTCCTACCGACGCGGGGTGGAGCAGCTCGGTAGCTCGCTGGGCTCATAACCCAGAGGTCGCAGGTTCAAATCCTGCCCCCGCTACCACGACGAAGCGGCCCCCACAGCACCTGTGGGGGCCGCTTCCGTTGGTGCGACCGATCTCATCGGCGTGCGGTCCGGGGCGCGGACGGGCATCGGCCCGGCGCGCTCGGTCCTTGCGGAGCCGAGGTCGGCGCAGTTCCTCGGAGCGGCCAGCCAGGCCTGCTCCGGCGAGGGTCGTCACCCGTTCCGGGCGGCGGTCACCGCCCGGTCGCGGTGGCGTGTGCGGCATCGCCGCCACGGCCACCGTGCCGGGGCATCTCAGAGGAGGAGTCTGTGGCTCGACGAGGCCAGTCCCCGACGGCCACTCGCCGTGGCGCCCCGCGGAACCAGCGGCGGGTCCGGGACGGCGACGTCGTCTCGGCGCTCGCCCGGATGGTCCGTGAGGTGGAGGCGGCCGTCCAGCGGGGCCGGGTCACGCCCGGGGTGCGCGCGAAGTTCGAGGTCGTGGCGCTGCTGGCGCGCGAGGAGCACACCCGGGTCCGCGCCGACGGGACGCTCAGCGAGGCCCGCCGGGGCGAGCAGCTCAAGCGCCTCGACGGGATCGGGACGATCCTCGCCAAGACCGCCGTGCGGCACCCCGCTCTCCTCGCGCTGCTGTCCGAGGACGCCGTCGTCTCCGCTGCGGCACGATCGCTGAAGCGGGAGCTGCTGGCCGACATCGGTCTGGAGGCGCCGGCCGAGGAGGTCGTCGCCCCGCAGCCCGTCGCCGCCCCGGTCGCCCCGGAGCGCCAGGTGGTGCCGCAGTCGGTGATCTCCCGGCAGATGGCGAACCCCTTCCTGGCACCGGACTTCTCCGCCGCCCGGCAGGACGCCCCCCGCCCGCGCCGGCTGGCCGGCTGGGAGCTGCTGGGCCCGCTGCTGAGCTCCTTCGAGCGTGCCGGGGGCGGTGCGCCGGCGTGCATGGCCCTCCCGGCGCCGTCCGACCGGTTCACCCCGATGGGCCGGGAGCTGATGCCGCACCAGGGGCAGGTCGTCGCGGCTGCCGCGGAGGGCCACCGGACCTTCCTGCTCGCCGACGAGCCGGGCCTGGGCAAGACGGCGCAGTCACTGCTGGCCGCCGAGGCGGCAGGGGCGTACCCGCTGCTCGTCGTGGTGCCGAACGTGGTCAAGACCAACTGGGCGCGCGAGGCCGGCCAGTGGACCCCGCACCGCCGGGCCACCGTGATCCAGGGTGACGGGGAGACGATCGACGGCTTCGCCGACATCGTGGTCGTCAACTACGAGGTGCTGGACCGGCATGTGGGGTGGCTGGGCGACTTCGGCTTCCGCGGCATGGTGGTCGACGAGGCGCACTTCATCAAGAACCGGACGTCGCAGCGCTCGCAGCACGTCCTCGAGCTCTCCGAGCGCATCCGGGCCCGCGGCGCGGATCCGCTGCTGATGGCGCTGACCGGCACCCCGCTGATCAACGACATCGACGACTTCCGGGCCATCTGGCAGTTCCTCGGCTGGATCGACGACAGCAAGCCGCTCGGTGCGCTGATCGAGGCGCTCGAGGAGACCGGGCTGACCCCCGCCGACCCCGGCTTCTACCCCGCCGCGCGGCAGAGCGTGATCGACCTGGGCATCGTCCGCCGCCGCAAGGTGGACGTGGCCGCCGACATCCCGGCCCGCCGCATCGCCGACCTCCCGGTCGAGCTGGACGGCCCGGCCGGCCGGTCGATCCGCGCCGCCGAGCGCGACCTCGCCCGGCGCATGGTGGAGCGCTACGAGACCGCGCTGGCCAACCGCCCGGCCGACGAGCGGGTCGAGGGCATCGACGCCGACCTGGTGCGCCGGGTGGCCCGGGTGGAGCTGAAGGACTCGACCTCGACGAAGGCGGGGGAGAACGTCTTCAGCATGATGCGGCGCATCGGTGAGGCGAAGGCCGGACTGGCCGCCGACTACGCGGCGCAGCTGGCCCGCAGCGCCGGCAAGGTCGTCTTCTTCGCCAAGCACATCGACGTCATGGACACCGCCGAGGCGACCTTCACCAAGCAGGGCGTGCGGTTCGCCTCCATCCGCGGTGACCAGACGCCCGGGGCGCGGCAGCGGAACATCGACGCCTTCGTCAACGACCCCGAGGTGGCCGTCGCCGTCTGCTCGCTGACCTCGGCCGGTGTCGGGCTGAACCTCCAGGTCGCCTCCGACCTGGTGCTGGCCGAGCTCTCCTGGACCGACGCCGAGCAGACCCAGGCCATCGACCGCAGCCACCGGATCGGGCAGACCGAGCCCGTGACCGCGTGGCGGATCATCGCCGCCCAGACGATGGACGCCCGCATCGCCGAGCTGATCGACAGCAAGGCGGGGCTGGCGGCCCGGGCCCTGGACGGGTCGGACGAGGAGCTCTCGCCGTCGGCCGACGTCCAGCTGGAGGCGCTCGTCGCGTTGCTGACCGACGCACTGGCCGCCCGGCAGGGCCCGCCGGTGGCCCTCTGACCGGGTCCGGGACACCACCCGTCCGGGGCCGGCTGCACGCCGTCCGAGGCGTGGGGTAACGTTCTCCCTGCGACGCGGGGTGGAGCAGCTCGGTAGCTCGCTGGGCTCATAACCCAGAGGTCACAGGTTCAAATCCTGTCCCCGCTACCAACCGGAGGGCCCGGTCACCGTCAAGGTGACCGGGCCCTCCGTCCGTGTGTGCGGGCGGGCTGTGCAGACTCTCCCTGCGGCCGCACCGGCCAGCGCAGGGCGACAGGAGGACCGACAGGGATGGACGCGGGACCGACGGCGGGACAGGCCAGCGGCGGGTCGCAGCAGTGGCCCGGCCGGGTCACCGAGCGCACCCTGGCCGACGGCCGGCCGATCCTCTACTTCGACGACCGGGCCACCACCGGGCCGGTGCACGAGACCGTCGACGTCCGGCCCCTGCCGGAGCCGCCGCACGCCGGGGAGATCCGCTACGACGTGCTGACCGGTGAGTGGGTGACCATCGCCGGCCACCGGATGAACCGCACGTTCCTGCCCAGCGCCGCCGACTGCCCGCTGGACCCGACGCGGGACCCCGAGCGGCCCACCGAGGTGCCGGACGGCGAGTACGACGTCGCCGTCTTCGCCAACCGGTTCCCGAGCTTCGCCCCGCTGACCGTCGGCCCGGCCGAGGACGGCCCCGCGGCGCCGTTCGGCCCCGCCGACCGGCCCGCCTACGGGCACTGCGACGTCGTCGTCTTCTCCAGCGACCACGACGCCGCCGTCGCCGACCTGCCGGCCGAGCGGATGCGCACCATCGTCGAGGCATGGGCGCAGCGGACGGCGGCGCACTCGGCCGAGCCGGGCGTGGCCGAGGTGTTCGTGTTCGAGAACAGCGGCCAGGAGATCGGGGTGACGCTCACCCACCCGCACGGGCAGGTCTACGCCTACCCGGTCGTGCCGCCGCGCTCCGGGCAGCTGCTCGAGCAGGCGCGCCGGCACCGCCAGGCGACCGGCGGCGACCTGCTGGCCGACGTGCTCGCCGCCGAGCGGGCCGAGGGCACCCGGGTGGTGCTGGACGGTGAGCACTTCACCGCCTACGTGCCCCGCGCGGCCCGCTGGCCGGTCGAGGTGCACCTGGCCCCGCACCGGGACGTCCCCGACCTCGCCGCGCTGGACGACGCGGAGAAGGCCGAGCTCGCCGTCGTCTACCAGGAGCTGCTGCGGCGGGTGAACCGCTTCCACCCCGGTGTCGAGCGGGTGCCCTACATCTCCGGCTGGCACCAGGCGCCCACCGGCGAGGAGCGGGAGCTGGGCCGGCTGCACCTGCAGCTGTTCTCGCTGCTGCGGGCGCCGGGCAAGCTCAAGTACCTGGCCGGCTCGGAGTCGGGCATGGGCGCCTGGATCAACGACACGACCCCGGAGCGGATCGCCGAGCGGCTGCGCGAGGTGGCGTCGTGACCGCCCGGGACCAGGCCGACCTCGCGGTCGCCGAGTTGCGCAGCGCCTTCGGCGTCGAGCCGGACGGCGTCTGGGCCGCGCCCGGGCGGGTCAACCTGATCGGTGAGCACGTCGACTACAACGGCGGGCGCTGCCTGCCGATGGCGCTGACCCGGGTGACCGCGGCGGCGGTGCGCCGGCGGGACGACGACCGGGTCCGGATCACCAGCACCGACCCCGACGCCGAGCCGTTCGAGGGCGCGCTGGCCGAGCTCGGGCCCGGCCAGGTGTCCGGCTGGGCCGGCTACGCCGCCGGCACGCTGTGGTCGCTGCAGCAGGCCGGGGTCGACGTGCCGGGCCTGGACATGGCCGTCAGCAGCGACGTGCCGCTGGGTGCGGGCCTGTCCAGCTCGGCCTCGCTGGAGGCGGCGGTGGCGCTGTCGGCCGCCGAGCTCGCCGGCCGGGCCGACGACGACGAGCTGCGGCACCTGCTGATCCAGGCCGCGATCCGGGCGGAGAACGAGGTCGTCGGCGCCGGCACCGGGGGGATGGACCAGACCGTCGCCCTGCTGGCCGAGGAGGGCTCGGCCCTGCTCATCCACACCCGTGACTTCCGCACCGAGCCGGTGCAGCTCGGGCTGGCCGAGGCCGGCCTGGAGCTGATGGTCATCGACACCCGGGTCAAGCACACGCTGGCCGACGGGCAGTACGCCAAGCGCCGCGCCGACTGCGACGAGGCGGCCCGCCAGCTCGGCCTGGAGTGGCTCAGCGACGCCACCCCGGCCGACGTCGAGCGGTTGAGCGACCCGCGACTGCAGGCGCGCACCCGGCACGTGGTCACCGAGAACCAGCGGGTCGACGAGGTCGTCGAGCTGGTCCGGGCCGGCCGGGTCGCCGAGATCGGCCCGCTGCTCGACGGCTCGCACACCTCGCTGCGCGACGACTACGAGGTGTCGGCCGTGGAGCTGGACGTCGTCGTCGAGGCCGCCCGTGCCGCCGGTGCCCTGGGCGCGCGGATGACCGGCGGCGGGTTCGGCGGTTCGGCCATCGCACTGATCCGCTCCGTCGACGCCGAGGCCGTCGGGGACGCCGTGGTGGCGGCCTGCCGCGAGCGGGAGCTGACCCTCCCGGGCATCCTCACGGTCACCTCGGGGCCGGCGGCCCGCCGGCTGTCCTGAGCAGGGGCCCCGCGCCCCCCGCCGCTCACGCCTCGCGGCGGGGACCTGCGAGGGGGCCTCGGACCACCGTTCGCGAGCTCGCGGCGGGCCGTCCCGGGGGGAACACCCCGGCGGGGACGGGAGTTCGGGAGGGGCATGGAGCCGACGGTCACCAACGCCCCCGAGGACAGCCGCTACGAGATCCGGGACGGCGACCGCCTGCTCGGTGTCGCCGCCTACCAGCGCCGCGGTGACCAGGTGGTGTTCACCCACACCGAGGTCGACGGCGGCGAGGGGCACTCCGGGCTGGGCAGCACGCTGGTCCGCAGCGCCCTGGACGACGTCCGCGCGCAGGGTGGCTCCGTCGTCCCGATGTGCTCGTTCGTGCGCGGCTGGATCGAGCGGCACCCGGAGTACCGGGACCTGGTCGCCGCCGAGTCCTGAGGCGGGCACGGCCGCCGCTGGGTCGTGAGGCGACAGGGGCGCCGCTGGGTCGTGAGGCGACAGGTCGCCGGGGGGCCTGAGGCAGCTGCAGGTGCGCGGAAGGCGCCTGAGAGGCTGGGGGCATGCGCGTCCTGGTCACCGGTTGGTTCAGCTTCGACGAGGTGATCGCCACCATCGGCGACGAGCTGGGGGCCGACGTCGTCGTCGACTGGCTCACCGAGGCCGGCGTCGAGCACGACGTGGCCTGGGCGCCCTACCTGCAGCGCGGCCCGGACTGGCGGGAGCTCGACCCGGCCGACTACACCCACCTCGTCTTCGTCAGCGGTCCGCTCTCGGACACCCCGCTGCTGCGCGAGCTGACCACCGCCTTCGCCGGTGCGCAGCGCTGGGCGGTCAACGTCTCGGTGGTCTCCGAGGCCGGCCGGGCGCTGTTCGACCAGGTCTGGGAGCGGGACGCCCCGGGCGTCTCCCGGCCGGACCTGGCGATCGGCACCACGACGCCGGACGTGCCCGTGGTGGCCGTCGCCTTCGCCCCGCCGCAGGAGGAGTACGGCGACCGCAGCCAGGCCGCCCAGGTGCGGGCGGCGATCGAGGGGTGGTTGGGCGCCCGGGCGATCCCGTGGTTCGAGCTGACCATGGACCTGTTCGAGAAGCCGCACGAGCGCTTCCCGCTGCAGGTGGAGGCGCTGATCCGCCGGGCGGACGTGGTGGTCAGCATGCGGCTGCACGCCCTCGTGCTCGGGCTGGCGCACGGCAAGCCGGTGATCGCCTGCGACGCCATCGCCGGTGGGGCGAAGGTGAGCGCACAGGCGGCGGTGCTGGGCTGGCCGATCGTGCTGCGGGCCGGTGAGGTCGACCCGACCACCCTGGACGCCGCCCTGGAGCACGCGCTGTCGGGCACGCTGGCCGAGGAGCTGGCCGGGGCCCGGGAGCGTGGCGCGGCGGGCAACGCCCGGGCGCGCGAGTGGTTCACCGGCCTGCTCGCCGGCTGACCCCGCTGCACGGGGGACTGTGACCTGTGCCACTACTGGGCTAGCGTCGGCGCGTCACGACCGTCGCTCTCGGGAGGCCCCCGTGTCGACTCCCACCCTGCGCCCCGACCCGGACGCCGTCGACCTCGACGCCGTCGACCTGTCCGAGCGGGTGTTCTGGGGTGAACCGCCCGAGGTGCGGCACGCGGTCTTCGACCGGCTGCGCCGGGAGCGCCCGTTCGCCTTCTTCGCCGAACCCGTCGTCCCCTTCATCGAGCCCGGTGCCGGTTACCACGCGGTGACCCGGTACGCCGACGTCGCGGCGATCAGCAGCCAGCCGGCGCTGTTCTCCTCGGGCGCCGGCGCGGTGTCGATCGCGGACATGCCCCCGGACCTCAACGAGTTCTACGGCTCGCTGATCAGCATGGACGACCCGCGGCACGGCAAGATCCGGCGGATCGTGGCCAAGGCGTTCACCCCGCGGGTGCTGGAGCAGCTGGTCGGCTCGGTGCAGGCGGTGGTCGACGACGTGGTGACCCGGGCGCGGCGCACCGCGGCGGACGGGGACGGCACCATCGACGTGGTCCGGGACCTCGCCGCGCCGATCCCACTGCGGGTCATCTGCGACATGATGGGCATCCCGGAGGGCGACCGGGCGATGGTGCTGGAGCACTCCACCGTCATCCTCTCCGGCGGCGACCCGGAGCTGGTGCAGGACGAGACGCTCATGGTCACCGCCTTCCTGCGGGCGGGGGAGGAGCTGGCCGGCCTGATGGCCCGGCTGGCCGCGCAGCGGCACGCGCACCCGGCCGACGACCTGACCACCGCGCTGGTCAGCACGGAGGTCGACGGCGAGCGGCTTACCCGCCAGGAGATCGCCTCCTTCTTCATCCTGCTGCTGGTCGCCGGCAACGAGACCACCCGCAACGCGATCTCCCAGGGCGTGCTCGCGCTGTCCGAGCACCCGGCCGAGCGGGACCGGTGGGCCGCCGACCCGGGCCTGACCCGCACCGCCGTGGAGGAGGTGGTTCGCTGGACCAGCCCGATCACCTGGATGCGCCGCACGGCGACCCAGGACGTCGAGCTGTCCGGCCAGCGGTTCCCGGCCGGGTCGAAGTTCCTGCTGTTCTACGGGGCGGCCAACCGCGACCCGGCGGTCTTCCCCGACCCGCACCGCTTCGACCTCTCGCGTGACCCCAACCCGCACGTCGGGTTCGGCTCGCGCGGCCCGCACTTCTGCCTCGGCGCGCACCTGGCCCGGCGCGAGATCGGTGTCGCCTTCCGGGCCTTCGCCGACCAGCTCCCCGACCTGGAGGTGATCGGGCCGCCGGCCCGGCTGCAGTCCTCGTTCGTCAACGGGCTCAAGCGGCTGCCGGCGCGGCTGACGGAGGCGGGATGACCCGGGTGGTGGTCGACCGCGAGGTCTGCATGAGCGCGGGGGTGTGCGAGCTGGAGGCGCCCGAGGTGTTCGAGCTGGACGCGGACGGTCGGCTCCAGGTCGGCGAGCCCACCGACCTGGCCGCGGTCGAGACGGCGGTGCGCGCCTGCCCGACCGGGGCCCTTCAGCTGCTCGACTGAGCCAGCGGCCGCAGGGCGGTGGCGAAGCCGAGCTCCACCTCCGCGGGCACCGGGCGCCGGCGGCGCAGCGCGGCCGGGAGCCGGCGGAGCACCCCGGCCAGCGCGGTGCGGGCCCCCCGGTCGCGCACGGCGCTGGAGGCGAGCCGGCCGGTGGCGGCCAGGGCCACCGGGAGGGGGCGGCGCAGCCAGTCGACCAGGACGTCGTTGCGGGTCTGCAACGCCCAGCGGGCGGGGCTCGGCCGGTCCGGGCCCGCCGGGTCGTGCCAGGCGACGACGTCCTCGGCGAACACCAGCTGCCATCCCGCGGCGGCGAGGTCGAGGGCGAGCAGGTGCTCCTCGCCGCCGAAGAAGAGGAAGGGGGAGAAGCCGCCGACGGCCAGGTGGGCGTCCCGGCGGACGACGGCGGCGAACGCCGGGAAGCTCAGCACCAGCGGGCCGGCGGGGGAGCGGCCCAGCGGCTCGGCACGGTGCTTGCGGGTGACGGCGTCCTCGGTGTCGTCGGCCGCCATCCGCACCCGCCCGACGACCACGGCCACCTCCGGGTGGGCGTCGAGCAGGTCGGCGGCCGCATCGAGGGAGCCCGGCTCCCACCAGGAGTCGTCGTCGGCGAAGGCCACGTAGCGGGTGCCGGCCCGCTCCACGCCGCGGTTGCGCGCCACCGCGCCGGCGTTGGCCGGGAGCTCGAGCACGTCGACCCGGGGGTGGGTGGCCCGTACGGCATCGGCGGTGCCGTCGGCGGAGGCGTTGTCGACCACGATCACCGGTGGGCCGCCGGGGGCGTCGAGCCGGTCGAGGGAGCGCAGCAGCGACTCGCGCCGGTCCATGGTGGCGATGACGACGCTCACCCGCTGCTGGTCCACGGTGACGAGCTACCCGTCCATCCGGCGGACGCACGTGGAGGCGGGCAACGGGGGTGTGCGACCGGCCACGTCAGGCGGTGAGCGCAGCGCCCTCGGCCGGGCCGTGCAGGGCGGCGACGAGGGAGTCCAGTGGCAGGTCGAGCGCGCCGGCCAGGGCGGCGACGGTGAAGAAGGCCGGGGTCGGCACACGGCCGGACTCGATCTTGCGCAGCGCCTCCAGGCTCACCCCCGAGGCGGCGGCGACCTCGGCGGGGGACCGCTCACCGCGCGCGGCGCGGAGCAGCGCACCGAGCCGACGGCCGCGCTCGCGTTCCTCGGGGCTCAGCGGCGGTCGGACCATGGCCGTGATAGTAATACCGGGATACCAATCCCGGAAGGACTCCAGATGATCGAGCTGCGCACACCCGGGGAGATCGACGCCATGCGCGCCGCCGGTGCGGTGGTCGCCGACATGCACGCCGCGGTGCACGCCCTGGCCGCGCCAGGGGTCCGGCTGACCGAGCTGGACGCCGTCGCCCGCCAGGTCCTCGCCGACGCCGGCGCGACCTCCCCGTTCCTCGGCTACGCGCCCCTGCGCAGCACGCCGCCGTTCCCCGGCGTGCTCTGCCTGTCGGTCAACGACGTCGCGCTGCACGGCACCCCGACGTCCCAGGAGCTCGAGGACGGCGACCTGCTCAGCGTGGACGCCGGTGCCACCCTCGACGGCTGGGTGGGCGACGCCGCCCGCACCTACCCGGTCGGCACGCCGCGGCCGGAGGACCTGCAGCTGGTCGAGACGACCGAGCGAGCGCTGGCCGCCGGCATCGCCGCCGCCGTGGTCGGCAACCGGATCGGTGACATCTCCGCCGCCATCGGCGCGGTCGGCCGGGCCGGGGGCTGCGGCATCAACACCGACCAGGGCGGCCACGGCGTCGGCCGGTCCATGCACGAGGCGCCGAGCGTGCCCAACGAGGGCCGGGCCGGTCGCGGCGTCCCGCTGCGCGCCGGGCTGGTGATCGCCATCGAGCCGTGGTTCCTGGCAGGTGGCAGCGACGACTACCGCGTGGACGCCGACGGCTGGACGCTGCGCAGCGCCGACGGCAGCCGCGCCGCCCACGTCGAGCACACGGTGGCCGTCACCGCCGACGGCCCGAGGATCCTCACCGCCCCGCGGTGAGCCGTCGTTGGTCACCCAGTGCGGTGTCCCGCTCGGGGAGACAGCACTGGGTGACCAAGGACGACGGCGTCAGGCCAGCGCCTGGTCCAGGTCGGCGAGGAGGTCGTCGACGTCCTCGATGCCGACCGACAGGCGGACCAGGTCGGCGGGCACCTCCAACGGCGAGCCGGCGGCGCTGGCGTGGGTCATCCGGTGCGGGTGCTCGATCAGCGACTCCACCCCGCCCAGCGACTCGGCCAGGGTGAACAGCTGCGCGCGCTCGCACACCCGCAGGGCCGCCTCCTCGCCCGCCCTCAGCCGGAACGAGATCATCCCGCCGAAGCCGGACATCTGCCTGGCCGCGATCTCGTGGTTGCGGTGCTGGGGCAGCCCCGGGTAGAGCACGTCGCCCACCGCAGGGTGCTCCAGCAGCCACTCGGCGATCCGGCCGGCGTTGGCGCTGTGCCGGTCCATCCGGACGCCGAGGGTCTTGAGGCTGCGCAGCACCAGCCAGGCGTCGAACGGGCCGTTGACCGCGCCCATCGCGTTCTGGTGGTAGGCCAGCCGCTCGCCGAGGTCGGCGTCGGCGACCACCAGCGCCCCGCCCACGACGTCGGAGTGCCCGCCGAGGTACTTGGTCGTGGAGTGGACGACGACATCGGCGCCCAGGGTCAGCGGCTGCTGCAGGTAGGGGCTGGCGAAGGTGTTGTCGACGACCAGCAGGGTGTTCGAGGCGTGCGCGATCTCGGCCAGCGCGGCGATGTCGGAGACGTTGAGCAGCGGGTTGCTGGGCGTCTCGCACCAGACCACCCGGACGGCCTCCGGAGCCACGGCGGCCCGGACGGCGTCCAGGTCGTTGAGGTCGACCGGGGTGTGCGTGACGCCCCACGGCTCGAGCACCCGGGAGATCAGCCGGTAGGTGCCGCCGTAGGCGTCCCCGCCCAGCACCACCTGGTCACCCGGCCGGCACACGGTGCGCAGCAGGGTGTCCTCGGCGGCCAGCCCGGAGGCGAACGTCATCCCGCGGGTGCCCTGCTCCAGCGAGGCCAGCGCGGTCTGCAGCGTGTCCCGGGTGGGGTTGGCGCTGCGGCTGTACTCGTAGCCGCCGCGCAGCCCGCCGACGCCGTCCTGCTTGTAGGTGGTGGTCAGGTGCACCGGTGGGATGACCGCGCCGGTGGCCGGGTCGGGCTCCTGCCCGGCGTGGATGGCCCGGGTGTTGAAGCCGGTCACGACTGACCCGCCGCGGCCGGGATGTCGACCAGGTGGCCGAGCACGTCCTGGCGGGTGACCACGCCGGCCGGCTTGCCGTCCACGTGCACCAGGAGGGCGTCGGCGTCGCCCAGCGCGCCGACCGCGGCCGACACCGGCTCGCCGGAGCCGATGATCGGCAGCGGGGCGGACATGTGCCGCTCCACCGGGTCGGCCAGCGTGGCGCGGCCGGTGAACAGCGCGTCCAGCAGCGTCTTCTCGGCGACCGAACCGACCACCTCCCCGGCGGTCACCGGGGGCTCGGCCTTGACCACCGGCAGCTGGCTCACGCCGTACTCGCGCAGGATGTCGATCGCATCGCGCACCGTCTCGGTCGGGTGGGTGTGCACCAGGTCCGGCGTCTCGCCCGCCCCGCCCCGTGCCTTGGCCGACAGCAGCTCGCCGACGGTCTCCCCGCCGGCCTCGGTGAGGAAGCCGTAGTCGGCCATCCACTCGTCGTTGAAGATCTTGTTCAGGTAGCCGCGGCCGCCGTCGGGCAGCAGCACGACCAGGACGTCGTCCTTGGTCAGCCGCTCGGCCACCCGCAGCGCCGCCACGACGGCCATCCCGCAGGAGCCGCCGACCAGCAGCCCCTCCTCGCGGGCGAGACGCCGGGTCATCGCGAAGGAGTCACCGTCGGAGACCGCGACGATCTCGTCGGCGATCGACTTGTCGTAGGCCTCGGGCCAGAAGTCCTCGCCGACGCCCTCGACCAGGTAGGGCCGGCCCGTGCCGCCGGAGTAGACCGACCCCTCCGGGTCGGCGCCGATCACCTGCACCCGGCCGCCGCTGGCCTCCTTGAGGTAGCGGCCGACGCCGGAGATGGTGCCGCCGGTGCCGGCTCCGGTGACGAAGTGGGTGATCTTCCCGTCGGTCTGCGCCCAGATCTCGGGCCCGGTCGTCTCGTAGTGCGACCGTGGGTTGTTCGGGTTCGCGTACTGGTCGGCCTTCCAGCCGCCCTCGGTCTCCCGGGCCAGCCGGTCGGAGACCGAGTAGTAGGAGCGCGGGTCGGCCGGGTCGACGGCGGTGGGGCAGACGTGCACCTCCGCGCCGTAGGCCCGCAGCACGTTGATCTTCTCCTGGCCGACCTTGTCCGGGCACACGAAGACGCACTTGTAACCGCGCGTCTGGGCGACCAGGGCCAGGCCGATGCCGGTGTTGCCGCTGGTCGGCTCGATGATGGTGCCGCCTGGTCGCAGCGCCCCCGACGCCTCGGCGGCCTCGATCATCCGCACGGCGATCCGGTCCTTCACCGAGCCGCCCGGGTTGACGTACTCGACCTTGGCCAGCACCAGCGGCGCGTCCGGCCCCAGGTGGGCGGTCACGGAGTTCAGGCGGACCAGCGGTGTGTCGCCGATCAGCTCGACGACGGACTCGGCGTACTGCACGGGGTCTCCTGCTCTGCGGGTGGGCCGGCGGCGGATCGCGCCCACCGGCTGACCCGACCATCCCACCAGACGCCCGCGGTGGCGACACCGTGGCAGGTGGCGCCCGGGACGGCTCGGTGTGCGGCCCGGCCCTTTACGGCGTATACGCTCGTCCGGCCGGTCGGGCACGGCCCCCGGCGAGGCGGACGTCGAACCAACGGCCGATCCGCCGCTGTGGAGAGGGACCCCCGGGACGATGGCCGAGAGCCTTGGCGCACTGCACCAGGAGCTGGCCGGCGTCGTCCTCGCGGGGCGGGAGCTGCCCGAGGTGTTGACCGAGATCGTCCAGATCTCCCGCCGTGCGATCCCCGGTGCCGAGGCCACCTCGATCACGCTCATCCGTGACGAGCGCGCCTTCACCGCTGCCTTCGACGGGCAGATCGCGATGGACGCCGACGAGCTGCAGTACGAGCGCGGGTACGGCCCGTGTCTCGACGCAGGGCGGTCCGGGGAGGTCTTCCGCATCCAGGACATGCGGCACGAGGACCGCTGGCCCGACTACGCACGGCAGGTCGCGGGGCTGGGGGTGCTCAGCTCGCTGTCTGTCCCGCTGCCCTTCCAGGGCGCCACCATCGGCGCGCTGAACAACCACGCCCGGCACCCCGGGGCCTTCGGCGAGGAGGACGTGACGCTCGGCGAGGAGGTGGCGGCCTTCGTCGCGATCGCCGTCGGCAACGCCGAGGCCGCCGCGCGGGCGACCAACGACGTGGCGAACATGCGCCAGGCGATGGCCTCCCGCGCGGTGATCGAGCAGGCCAAGGGCATCCTGATGGAGCGCTACAAGGTCACCTCGGAGCAGGCGTTCACCCTGCTGACCCACGCCTCGCAGCGCAGCAACGTCAAGTTGCGCGACGTCGCCGAGGAGCTGGCCGCCACCGGCGTGCTGCGCGGCAGCTGAGCCGGCGCGCGGTGACCTCGGGCCGAGGCCAGGATCGGGGCATGACGCAGCGCCCCGGCAGACGATGACCGTCGTCCTCGGCGCCGACCTGGGCACCAGTGGGCTGAAGCTCGCCGCGCTCGACCCGGACGGCGCGCCGGTGGCCGAGGTGGAGGCGGCCTACCCGGTCGACCGCCCGCAGCCCGGCTGGGCGGAGGCCGAGGTCGCCGGCTGGCGGCGTGCCCTGGACGACGCCCTGCTCGCACTGTCCGGGCAGCTGGGCGGCCGGACGGTGGCCGCCCTGGGCCTGTCCGGCCAGATGCACGGCGCCGTCCTGGTCGACGAGGCCGGGACGGCGCTCGCCCCCGCCCTGCTGTGGCCCGACCAGCGGGCGGTGAGCGAGCTCGACCGCTGGCGGGAGCTCCCGGAGGCGGACCGGGCGGCGCTGGCCAACCCGCTGACCCCGGGCATGACCGGGCCGATGCTGGCCTGGCTGGCCCGGCACCGGCCCGACCTGGTGCACCGCGCCGCGGCGGTGCTGCTGCCCAAGGACGCGGTGCGGGCCACGCTGGTGCCCGGCGCGGCCCCGGCGGTCACCGATCGCAGCGACGCCACGGCCACCCTGCTGTGGGACGTGCCCGGCGAGCGCTGGTCGCCGGCGGCCGTCGCGGCGGCCGGCGTCGATGCCGCCCTCCTGCCGGCGGTGCTCCCCGGGCACGAGGTGGTCGGTACGGCGCGGCTGCCGGTCGGCAAGGTGCCGGTGGTGGTCGGTGGCGCGGACACCCCACTCGCGCTGCTGGCCGCCGGCACCCGCGCCGGTGTGCAGGTCAACCTCGGCTCCGGCGCCCAGGTGATCCGGCCCGGGGTGACGCCGCGGCCGGTGCTCGACCCCGTCGTCCACTGCTACGCCGACGCGGGGGAGGGCTGGTACGCGATGGCGGCGCTGCAGAACGCGGGCACGGCCTGGAGCTGGGTGCAGTCGGTGCTCGGCCTGGACTGGACGACGTTCGTCGGCAGCCTCGCCGCGTCCCCGCCGGGGGCCGGTGGCGTGGTCTTCCGCCCCTTCCTGACCGGCGAGCGCGGGGGCGTGGCCGGACCGCAGGACCGGGGCGGGTGGACCGGGCTGTCGTCCGACACGACCCGGGCGGACCTGGCCCGCGCCGCGCTGGAGGGCGTGGCCTGCGCGGTGGCCGCCGGCCTCGACCTGCTGGAGCCACCCGGCGAGGAGCTGGTGGTGCTCACCGGCGGCGGTGCCAGGGACGCCGGCGTCCAGCAGTTGCTGGCCGACGTGCTGGGCCGGCCGGTGCAGCACGTCCAGGTGCGCAGCGCCTCCGCTGCCGGGGCCGCGGGGCTCGCGGCGCGCGGCGTGGGGGAGCACCTGGCTCCCCGGCGCGCGGCCGGACCGGTCGTCGAGCCGCGCGACCCGGCGGCGCAGGGGGTCCGGGCGCGGTGGGCCGGGGCGACCGGCTGAACCGGTGTCGCCGTGCGGAACGCCCGGGGCGCTGGCACCGTTGTCCGGCGATGAGCGGGGCCCACACCGGGCCCCACGTGCAGACGAGGGGGTGGACGCGTCATGGCGTCGCTGATGGGCAAGGTCATGCAGTTCGCGAACAGCCCGAAGGGCAAGCAGGTGATCCGTCAGGCGACGGAGAAGGCCCAGCAGCTGGCCAGCGACCCGAAGAACCGGGCGAGGATCGACGACGTGCGGCGCCGGCTGCAGGGCGGCCGGGGCGGCTCGGGCCCGGTGCGCTGACCGGTCCGGTTCACGCCGACGGCGCTCGTCCCTCCCGGGGGGCGAGCGCCGTCAGCACCTCGGGGTGCAGGACGCCGTTGCTGGCCACGGCGCTGCCGCCGGCCGGCCCGGCGTTGCCGTCCAGGTCGCTGAAGGTGCCGCCGGCCTCGCGGACGATCACGTCGAGGGCGGCCAGGTCCCACAGCGAGACCTCGGGCTCGCAGGCGACGTCCACCGCGCCCTCGGCCACCATCATGTAGCTCCAGAAGTCGCCATAGGCCCGGGTGCGCCAGACCGCCCGGGTCAGGTCCAGGAACGGGTCCAGCCGGCCGCGTTCCTCCCAGCCGGAGAGGCTGGAGTAGGACAGGCTCGCGTCGGCCAGGCTGCCGACCCGCGAGACGGTGCAGCGGGTGGCGTTCTCCAGCCGGCGGCCGGTCCAGGCCCCGGTGCCGGCCGCGGCCCACCACCGCCGGTTGAGCGCCGGGGCCGAGACCAGCCCGGCCACCGGGACGTCGCCGTCGAGCAGCGCGATGAGCGTGGCCCACACGGGCACTCCGCGGACGAAGTTCTTCGTGCCGTCGATCGGGTCGATGACCCACCGGCGGTCACCACGGCCGGTGCTGCCGAACTCCTCGCCGAGCACCGCGTCCCGGGTGCGCGCCCGGGCCAGCGTGCTGCGCAGCTGCTCCTCGACCGCGCGGTCGGCGTCGGTGACCGGCGTCAGGTCGGGCTTGGTCTCGACCCGGAGGTCCTGCGCGCGGAAGCGGTCCAGGCTGATCGCATCGGCCTGGTCGGCCAGTACGTGCGCCAGGCGCATGTCCTCGTTGTACCCCCGCTGGCCAGCCGTCATGGCCCGAACCTAGCGGTCGGGGGCCGCCCGACCCCCGACCACCACCGGTGACGTGCTGGACCGGCCTCTGCTCCGGAGCCGGCCCCGAGCGTGGTGACGTGCTGGAACGGCCCCCTTTCCAGGGGTCCGCCCCCAGCGTGGTGACGTGCTGGCCGGCCCCCTTCCAGGGGCCCGCCCTGAGCTCGCGAAGGGTGGGGAGGAAGGGGGTCCTTCCTCAGTCGAAGACGGCCTTGCTCACTGCGGCGGGGGTGTCGTACTCCTGGTCGTCGATGCCCTTGAGCGCCTCGAGGACGTCGTCACCGCCGCCGTTGGACTCCGCGTGCTTGACCACGTCGTCCTTCTTCGCCGGGTAGTCGATGCCGGACAGGGCCTTCTGGATGTCGATCGGGCTCACCATGCCGGGCACCTACCCCGCGGGCGCTGCGGCGATGCGTGGCCGGGCCCGGATACCGTCGGGGGATGGAGGCGGGGACGATCGTCGGGCTGCTCGCGGACCCGGTGCGGCTGAAGGTCGTCGCGGCCCTGGCGCTGGGCGCGGGCTCGATCGAGGACGTCGCCGGGCTGTCGGGCCTGTCGCTCAAGGACGTCGCGCTGGCCGCCCGGCGGCTGGCCCGCGCCGGCCTGGTGCACCGTGACGGGCACGTCCTGGCGCTGCACACCGACGAGTTCGGTGCCGCTGCGCGGGCCGCCGCCGCGACCGCACCGCCGGTGGAGCCGCTGTCGGCGGACCCGGAGGAGGACGCCGTGCTGCGCGCCTTCCTGCGGGACGGGCGGCTGGTCTCCGTCCCGGCCCAGCGCAGCAAGCGGCTCGTGGTGCTCGGGCACCTGGTGCACGTGTTCGAGCCCGGCGTCCGGTACCCCGAGCGGGAGGTCAACGCACTGCTGGCGGCCTGGCACCCCGACGTGGCCGCGCTCCGCCGACACCTGGTGGACGAGGGGCTGCTGACCCGTGGGTCCGGGGTCTACTGGCGCAGCGGCGGCTACGTCGAGGTCTGAGTCCGGCCGGCACCGTGGGTGACCGGGCGGAGAACGGGAGGTACCAGGGTGCGCAGGCAGGTGTTCGCCTTCTCGGGCGTGCTGACGCCACGGCCGGGTGAGCGGGGGAACCGGCCGCTGCTGGAGCACGTGCTCGCCCTCGGTGCGGCACGGCGGCAGGAGGCGGGCCCGGTGCGGCTCTGCTACGTGCCGACGGCGGTGGGCGACGACCCGGCCGCGGTCTCGGCGTACCAGCGGGTCTTCGGCGGCCGGGACGACGTCGTGCTCAGCGTGCTGACCCTCTTCCCGCAGCCGAGCGTGCCCGACGTGCGCAGCCACCTGCTCACCCAGGACGTCGTCCTGGTCGAGGGGGGCAGCGTGGTCAACCTGATGGCGGTCTGGCGGGCGCACGGTCTCCCCGACGTGCTCCGGGAGTGCTGGGAGGCCGGCGTCCTGCTGGCCGGACCGAGCGCGGGCAGCCTGTGCTGGCACGTGGGTGGGCCGACCGACGCCTGGTCGGAGCGGTTGGCGCCGTTCACCGAGGGGCTGGCCCTGCTGCCGCACAGCAACGCGGTGCACGACGACTCGACCGAGCAGCCGCGGCGGGCGGCGTACCGCCGGATGGTGGCGGCGGGGGAGCTGCCCGGTGGCCTGGCCACCGAGGACGGCGTCGGCCTGCACTACCTGGGCACCGAGCTGGCCGAGGCGGTGACCGTCCGCCCGGGCGCCCGCGCCTGGCGGGTCGACCCGGACGGCGCCGGCGGCGTGCTCGAGCGCCCGATCACCCCGCGGGCCATCTGACCGACCCGCCGATCGCGGATCTGACGACGTCTCGCGGTACTCGCTGCGGTTCGGCCCCCTCACAGGGCCCCGCGGCGAGTGTGGTGACGTGCTGGACCGGCCCCCTCTCAGGGGCCCGCGCCGAGCGTGCGAGGCGTGGGGGGAGAGGGGGTCCTTCCTCAGTGACCGGGGGCCAGCTGCCCGACGGCGGTGATCAGCCGGCGGAAGCTGCCCAGCCGTTCGGCGCGGGCGGGTGGGCCGTCGGCGGCCCAGGCGTCCAGCGCGCAGTCCGGGTCCTCGGCGGTGTGCCCGCAGCCGGGCGGGCAGTCGACGGCGGCCTCGGCCAGGTCGTCGAAGGCGGCGAGCACGTCCTGGGCGGTCACGTGCGCCAGCCCCAGCGAGCGGATGCCGGGGGTGTCGATCACGGTGCCCCCGCCGGGGAGGTCCAGCAGCACCGCCGAGGACGACGTGTGCCGGCCCTTGCCGATCTTGCTGACGTCGCCGGTGGCCCGGAACGCGTCGGGCACCAGCCGGTTGACCAGCGTCGACTTGCCGACGCCGGACTGGCCGACCAGCACGCTCATCCGCCCGGTCAGCCGCTCCAGCAGCTCGTCCAGCGACGCCTCGCGCGACATCGGCACCGCCTCGACCTCCAGGCCGGCGTACCGGTCCAGCAGCGGCTGGGGGCTGGCCAGGTCGGTCTTGGTCAGGCAGAGCAGCGGTGCCAGGCCACCGGCGTAGGCGGCCACCAGGCAGCGGTCCAGGAAGCCCAGCGCGGGGTCGGGGTCGGTCACCGAGGTGACGACGACCAGCAGCTCGGCGTTGGCGACCACGATGCGCTCGGTCGGGTCGGTGTCGTCGGCGGTGCGTCGCAGCGACGTCACCCGGTCCTCGATCACCACGATCCGGGCCAGGGTGTCCGGGCGGCCGGAGGTGTCGCCCACGATGCGCACCCGGTCGCCGACGACCACCCCGTGCCGGCCCAGCTCGCGGGCGCGCATCGCGGTCACCTCGACCGGGGCGCCGTCGGGGTCCGCGATCCGCACCTGCATCCGGCCGCGGTCGACCGCGATCACCAGGCCGGGGGCGGCGTCCTCGTGCGCGGGCCGGGTGCGGGTGCGCGGGCGCGAGCCGTGCCGGGTCGGCCGGACCCGGACGTCGTCCTCGTCGGACCGCTTGTCCATCCGCCGGCTCATCGCACGCCCGTCCGGTGGTTCACGGCCGGGCTCCGGCGGTCAACGGCCCACCCCGGCCGGTTCGCCGAGCAACCCGGCCCAGCGCTCGCGGAAGTCCGGCAGCGTCTTGGCGACCGCGGCCGGGTCGGTGACCTCGACGCCGTCGACGGCCAGCCCGAGCAGCGCCGCCGCGTGCACCATGCGGTGGTCGGCGTAGGAGTCCAGCCGGGCCGGACGACGCGGGCCGGGGGTGATCACCAGGCCGTCGGGGAGCTGCTCGACCCGGGCACCGACGGCGCTGAGCACCTCGTCCAGCGCCTGCAGCCGATCGGTCTCGTGTCCGCGCAGGTGCGCGATGCCGGTCAGCCGGGAGGGGCCGTCGGCCAGCGCGCAGAGCGCGGCCAGCACCGGGGTCAGCTCGCCCACCTCGCCGAGGTCGGCCGCCAGCGGGGCGATCCGTGCGCCGCCGGTGACCTCGAGCCCCGCGTCGGTGCGCCGCACCCGGGCGCCCATGGCGGTGAGCAGCCGGTCGAGCTGGGCCCCGGGCTGGGTGGTGTCGCCCGGCCAGTCGCGGACGGTCACCCGCCCGCCGGTGACCAGCGCGGCGGCCAGGAACGGCGCGGCGTTGGAGAGGTCCGGCTCCACCACGCGGTCGAGCGCGGCGATCGGGCCGGGCGCCACCCGCCAGCCGCCGTCGGTCCGGGTGACCTGCACGCCGTGCTCGGCCAGCGTGCGCACGGTCATCGCCACGTGCGGCATCGAGGGGAGGCTGCCGGCCACGGTCAGGTCGATCCCGGCGTCGAACCGCGCGGCGGCCAGCAGCAGCCCGGACACCACCTGGCTGGACTCGCTGGCGTCGACGGTCACCGCGCCGCCGCGGACCCTCCCGGTGCCGTGCACGGTGAACGGTGCCCGGCCGAGGCCGCCGTCCTCGACCTCGACGCCCAGGCCGCGGAGCCCGCCGATCAGCCCGGCGTTCGGCCGCTCGCGCAGCCGCGGGTCGCCGTCCAGCCGCACCGGGCCGGTGGCCAGCGCCGCCACCGGGGGGAGGAAGCGCAGCACCGTCCCGGCCAGGCCGGCGTCGACCTCGGCCGGGCCGCGCAGTTCGCCCGGGGTGACCAGCCAGTCGTCGCCGTCGGCGTCGATGCGCACGCCGAGCGCGCGGAGCCCGGCGGCCATCAGCTCGGTGTCCCGGGCGCGCAGCGGGCGGACCAGCCGGCTCGGTCCGTCCGCGACCGCGGCCAGCACGAGCGCGCGGGCGGTGATCGACTTCGAGCCGGGCAGGGTGACGACGGCGTCCACGGGGGCGTCGCGCGACGGCGTCCGCCAGACCTCGACCATGCCGCTCATCCTGCCCTGCCGGCCTCCTCCAGGAGCGTGCCGACCGCGGCGGCCACCCTCCGCTGCCGGGTGGCCTCGGTCCTGGCGCCCTCGACGGCCAGCACGTGCCGGCGCTGCGCGCTGTGGGAGAGCGCGTCGAAGCGCTGCCGCGCCGCGGGCTCGGTGTCGAGCGCGGCGGCCAGGTCGGCAGGCACCTCGACCACCCGCGGGGCGGTGTCCAGCTCGACGTCGACCTCGACCGGGTCGCCTGCGGACACCCCGGCCGCGGCGCGGTTCTCGGCGCTGACCGGGATGAGGAACTGCCCGCCCATGCTGCCCACCGTCGTCCGGTAGGTGTGCGCACTGAGCCGGACGGTGACGGCCGGCTTCCGGCCGCCCCCCAGGGCCTCGACGACGTCCGGGGGCACGACCATCCCGGTGGCGGTCTTCCCGTGCAGCTCGACGGTCGTGGAGAACCTCATGGCCGGTGAGGATGGCAGCTCCGGGTGCTGTGGCGACAGCACCCGGAGCGCGCGCTCACCCGCCGGTGTGCTGGGCCGGCTGGGCCTGCTTCTTCGGCGGCATGGTGCGCACCAGCCGGCGGTTGGCGAACTCGAACATGCCCAGCTCGGAGAGCTCCCGGCCGTAACCGGACCGCTTCACCCCGCCGAAGGGCAGCTCGGCCGACGAGCCCGAGGGCTGGTTGATCCAGACCATCCCCGACTCCAGCCGGTCGGCCACCTCGCGGGCCCGCTCGGTGTCGCCGCTGTAGACCGCCGCGGACAGCCCGAAGTCGCTGTCGTTGGCCAGCGCGACGGCCTCGTCGGCGTCCTTGGCCCGGTAGACGACGGCGGCCGGGCCGAAGAGCTCCTCGTGGTAGGCGCGCATCTCCGGGGTGACGTCGGCCAGCAGCGTCGCCTCGACGAAGGCCCCCTCGTGCTCGGGGCGGCTGCCGCCGGCGAGCACGGTGGCGCCCTTGTCGACGGCGTCCTGGATCTGCGCGGCGAGGTCCTGCGCGGCCCGTTCGGTCGACAGCGGGCCCAGCGTGGTGGCCGGGTCGGCCGGGTCGCCGGGGGTGAAGGTGCCGAAGGCCTGCTGCAGCCCGGCGACGACCTCGTCGTAGACGTCGTCGAGCACGATGATCCGCTTGGCGGCGATGCAGGCCTGGCCGGTGTTGGCCATCCGGGCCATGGTCGCGGCCTTCACGGTGCGGCCGAGGTCCGGGGCGTCGAGCACGATGAACGGGTCGCTGCCGCCCAGCTCCAGCACCGACTTCTTCAGGTGCTTGCCGGCGAGGGCGGCCACGCTCGACCCGGCCCGCTCGCTGCCGGTCAGCGTCACGCCCTGCACCCGCCGGTCGGCGATGACCTGCTCGACGTCGGCGATCCGCAGGAACAGGTTCGTGTAGACCCCCTCGGGGGCCCCGGCGTCGCGGAACAGCTGCTCCAGCGCCAGCGCGCACTGCGGGTTGTTCTCCGCGTGCTTGAGCAGGACGGTGTTGCCCAGCGTCAGGTTCGGGCCGGCCACCCGCACCACCTGGTACAGCGGGTAGTTCCACGGCTCGATGGCCAGCAGGACGCCGATCGGCTCGTTGACCACCTCGGCCTCGCCGCCGCCCATCACGTCGATCGGCCTGGGCTCGAGGAAGCGCGGGCCGTTGGTGGCGTAGTACTCCAGGATGCTGGCGGCCAGCTGCACCTCCCCGGCGGCCTCCTGGATCCGCTTGCCCATCTCCCGGGTGATCAGCGCGGCGAGCTCGTCCTGCCGCTCGCGCATCAGCTCCGCGGCCCGGCCGACGACGGCGGCGCGCTCGGCCACCGACCGGCGGCGCCAGTCGCCGAAGGCCGCGTGGGCCTGCGCGACCACACCGTCGATGGCGTCGGTCTCCAGGAAGGGGAACTCCTGCTCGGTCTCCCCGGTGTAGGGGTTCACCGTGGCGTAGGGGCGTGCCCCTGCGTCGCTCGCGGTCTTCGGCTGCTCGGTCGAGGGAGCCTGGGTGGTCGTCACGAGATGTGCCCTCCGTGGTGCGTCGTCGCGGTTCGTCGGGTCTGCTGTCCCCGTCCTACCCCTCCCCGGTGCCCGCCTGCACCCCGGGGCTCCCGGCGGCTGCCGGCGCAGGACGTCGGTGGGCGCACCTACGCTCGCAGCTGGGCCGCCCTCCCCGCGGGCGGCCGGGGAGGAGAGCGCCGTGTGTGGTCGCTACGCCGCCAGCCGCCGTCCGGAGGACCTGGTGCTGGAGTTCGAGGCCGTCGTCGCCGAGGGGCAGCCCCCACTGCCGGCCGACCACAACGTCGCGCCCACCAAGGACGTGTACGTCGTCCGGCACAAGAAGGAGCGGGACGCCGAGGGCGCGCTCACCGGCGGTGGCCACCGCGAGCTGCGGGTGGTCCGCTGGGGGCTGGTGCCCTCCTGGGCCAAGGACGTGTCGATCGGCAACCGGATGCTCAACGCCCGGGTCGAGTCGCTGACCGAGAAGCCGGCGTTCCGCACCGCGGCGGCCACCCGGCGCTGCCTGGTGCCCGCCGACGGCTGGTACGAGTGGGCGCCCCGGCAGGACCGGCCGGGCAAGCAGCCCTTCTACGTGACGCCCGAGGACGGCTCCGGGCTGGCCTTCGCCGGTCTCTGGGAGGTGTGGGGCCGTGGTGAGGAGCGGCTCTACACCTGCACCGTGGTCACCGCACCGGCCGTCGGCGCGCTCGCCGAGGTGCACCCGCGGATGCCGCTCGTGCTGCCCCGCGACCGCTGGGCCGACTGGCTCGACCCGGCCCAGCAGGACGTCGCCGCGCTGGCCGAGCCCACCCCGGCCGGCGTCGTCGAGCGGCTGGAGATCCGCCCGGTCGGCCCGGCGGTGGGCAACGTGACCAACAACGGGCCGCAGCTGACCGCCCGGGTCGAGTCGGTCAGCGAGCCCGCCGACCAGCCGGCCCTGTTCTGACAGTCCCCCCGATCCCGAGGTGAGCCCGCTGGACCCCGAACCGACCGCCCCGCCCGCCCCGTCGCCCGAGCCCGGGTCCCGGGCGCTGCCCGGCTGGATCGCCGCCGGCGTGACCTTCCTGTCCTCCGGGGCGGTGCTGGTGCTGGAGATCGTCGGTCTCCGGCTGATCGCGCCCTACGTCGGCATCACCCTGCAGACCAGCACCGCGGTCATCGGGTTCGCCCTCGCCGCGATCGCGGTCGGCGCCTGGGCCGGTGGCGCGACCGCCGACCGCACCGACCCCCGCCGGCTGATCGCGCCGCTGATGGTCGCCGGCGGCGCCCTGGTGGTCGCCGTGCTGCCGCTGGTCCGGTTCGCCGGGGAGCTGCTCACCGGCGCCGCCGCGGGCAACGTGCTGCTGCTGGCCGCGGTCGCCGTCGTGGTGCCGGCCGCGCTGCTGTCCGCCGTCCCGCCGATGGTGGTGGCGCTGCAGCTGGGCAGCCTGGCCCAGACCGGCTCGGTGGTCGGGCGGCTGTCGGGCATCGGCACCATCGGCGGCATCGTCGCCACGTTCGCCACCGGCTTCGTGCTGGTCGCGGTGCTGCCCAGCAGCGTCATCCTGGTCGGCACCGGGCTGCTCGTCGTCCTGGTCGGGGTGGCGCTGTCGGTGCTGCTGCGACGCCGGACGCCGGGCGTGACCGGCCGGCTGCCGGTCGGGCTGCTGGCCCTGGCCGTGGCCGCGCCGGTGCTGGCGGCCGTCGCGCCGACGCCCTGCGAGCGGGAGACCGCCTACCACTGCGCCCGGGTGGTGGCCGACCCCGAACGCGAGACCGGCCGGGTGCTGCTGCTGGACACCCTGCGGCACTCCTACCTCGACCTGGCCGACCCGACCCACCTGGAGTTCTCCTACGTCCAGGCGATCGCCTCGGTCACCGACGCGATGGCACCGGCCGGTCAGCCGCTCTCGGCGCTGCACGTCGGTGGCGGCGGGCTCACCCTGCCCCGGTACCTGGCGGAGGTGCGGCCGGGCACCGAGAGCCTGGTGCTGGAGGTCGACCCCGGCGTCGTCGCGATCGACGAGCAGGAGCTGGGCCTGGAGACCTCCACGGAGCTGCAGGTACGGGTCGGCGACGCGCGGGTGGGGCTGGACGACGAGCCCGCCGGCCAGCGCGACCTCGTCGTCGGCGACGCCTTCGGCGGGCTGTCGGTGCCGTGGCAGCTCACCACGGTCGAGGCGCTGCGCCTGGTCGACGACGCGCTGACCGCCGACGGCGTCTACGCGGTCAACCTCATCGACCACCCGCCGCTGTCGTTCGTCCGGGCCGAGCTCGCGACCATGCGGCAGGTGTTCGACCACGTGCTGCTGCTGGCCCGCGCGCCCGTGCTGGCGGGGGAGGACGGCGGCAACGTGGTCGCGGTGGCCTCCCAGCGCCCGCTGCCGGCGGCGGAGATCGCCGCGGCGATGGCCGACCGTGGGCTGGCCTGGCAGGTCGCCGAGGGCGCCGAGCTGGAGGAGTTCGTCGGGGACGCCGGCGTGCTCACCGACGACTTCGCGCCGGTCGACCAGCTGCTGACCCCCTACCCGACCACGGCCCGCTGACCGCCGGGCCGTCACCAGCGGGTGACGGGTGCGGTGCGTGCCCGGGTCAGCCGCACCAGGTCCGCCGGCGGCAGCTCGACCTGGAGCCCGCGTCGCCCGGCGCTGACCAGCACCGTGGCGAAGGTCAGCGCGCTGTCGTCCACCACGGTCGGCAACGCCTTCCGCTGACCCAGCGGGCTGATCCCGCCGCGCACGTAGCCGCTGCTCCGCTCGGCGTCGCCCGGGTCGGCCATGGCGGCCTTCCGCCCACCCGCGGCGGCGGCCAGCGCCTTGAGGTCCAGCTGGCCGCCGACCGGGACGACGGCGACGGTGAGCGCGCCGTCGACCCGGGTGACCAGGGTCTTGAACACCTGCGCCGGGTCGGCCCCCAGAGCCGCCACGGCGACGCCGCCCCAGCCGTGCCCGTCGGCGCCGTCGGCCGGGTCGTACTCGTGCAGGGAGAACGGGACACGGGCCCTCTCCAGAGCCCGCACCGCCGGTGTCGCCGCCACGGCGCAGCAGCCTAGGCCGCAGGTGGGCGCGCGTGATCGAGGGGCGCATCGGGGAATCGACCCCGGGCGGCCGCCGTTGCACCGACCGTGAGCAGCACAGTCCCGGGCGCCCCGGCGCGCACAGCGCGCGGCTCCGCGCCCGTCCGCCGTCCCCCCGGCCGACCGGCCCGTTCCCGGCTAGGATCGACCGACGTGGTCGCCCGTTCCCGGGCGCCGCAGAGAGGACGGTCGGTGCCCGAAGATCCCGCTGTCGACAGCCCCGTCGTCGAGACGGGGGCACCCGAGCAGACCCCCGAGGCGCGCGCCGACGGCAGCCGCGCCGAGCTCGCCGAGACCAGGGCCCAGCGCGACGCCCGGTTCGAGCGGGACGCGCTGCCCTACCTCGACCAGCTGTACCCGGCAGCGCTGCGGATGACCCGCAACCCCTCCGACGCCGAGGACCTGGTGCAGGAGACGTTCGTCAAGGCCTACTCGGCCTTCCACCAGTTCGCCGAGGGCACCAACCTCAAGGCGTGGCTGTACCGGATCCTGACGAACACCTACATCAACAGCTACCGCAAGAAGCAGCGGCAGCCGCAGCAGTACCCCACCGAGCAGGTGCAGGACTGGCAGCTCTACGCCGCCGAGGAGCACACCTCCAGCGGGCTGCGGTCGGCCGAGATCGAGGCGCTGGACCACCTGCCGGACTCCGACATCAAGGAGGCGTTGCAGCAGCTGCCGGAGGACTTCCGGCTGGCTGTCTACCTCGCCGACGTGGAGGGGTTCGCCTACAAGGAGATCGCCGAGATCATGGGCACGCCCATCGGCACGGTGATGTCCCGCCTGCACCGCGGCCGTCGCGGTCTGCAGAAGCTGTTGGCCGACTACGCCCGCGAGCGCGGCTTCGTCCGCGCCGGGGCCGCGGAGGAGGCGACCCGCTCATGAGCACCGACGCTCACGACGGCGCGCGGCACGACGTCCAGGGGCACGGCGTCCACGGTGACGACATCTCCTCCTGCGACGACGTGCTGTCCCACGTCTTCGAGTTCCTCGACCACGAGACCGACGACGCCCGCCGCGCGGTGATCGCCGAGCACCTCGAGGACTGCTCGCCCTGCCTGCGGCAGTTCGGCATCGAGCAGGAGTTCAAGGCGCTGGTCCGGCGCCGCTGCGGCGGCGACCCCACCCCGGTGGGTCTGCGCGACCGGATCAAGGTCCAGCTGACCAGCGTCTCCTTCGAGGAGGACGGCACCCAGGTGCGGGTCGAGCGGGCCAGCGTCGAGACCTACACCGAGCGGCTCCCGGAGGAGCGCTCCTAGCCCCTCCGGCGCCGGCCAGGACGACGACGAGGCCCCGTCCTCGGCACCCGAGACGTCGCGGGTGCCGAGGACGGGGCCTCGTCGGTGTCGTCAGGCGTTGGGGCGCTTGCCGTGGTTGGCGCCGCTCTTCTTACGGGCACGCCGCTTGCGTCCACGCTTGGACATCGCTGCCCTCCTCTCACGTGCTCTCGACGGGGCCGTGCTCCTCGGCGGGCCGTGTGCTCGCCGGGGTCGTGCCCAGCTGCTGATCGGGCCGGCGCGGGGCCCCTGCAGGATGCGGGGTGCCCCTCGACCGGCCAAGCTGACCCTGCAAGGGTCTCACGGGTCGGCACGGGTCCGTGCGGGTGCACGGGGCCGGCGCAGGGGCGGTGGTCCGGCGGGAGCCGGGGACGGGGGAGACGTGGTCCAGGCAGTGGAGAGCGTGCTGGTCGCCGGCCGGGGGCCGATGGCCTGCGCGGTGATCCGTGCCTGCGGGCGGCTGGGCGTGAAGTCGGTGGCCGTCTGCTCCGAGGCCGAGCGCGACGCCCGGCACGTGCGGATGGCCGACGAGTCGGTGCTGCTGGGCCCGGCGCCCGCCACCGAGTCCTACCTGGACGAGCGACGCCTGGTCGAGGCCGCTCGCCGCACGCGCGTCGACGCGGTCCTGCCGGTGCCCCCGGTGCTGGCCGGCAGTGCCCGGCTGGCGGCGGCGGTCGCCGCCGCGGGCCTGACGTGGGTGGGGCCTGACCCCGACGTGCTCGAGCGCCTGGGTGGTGACGGGGTGGAGCCGGCCAGCGAGCGCGGGTTCCTCGCCTGGGTCACCGCCGAGGGCCTGCACCACGTCACCCCCGTCCTGCGGGACCGTGCCGGTGGCACCCCACGCGTCTCCTGGACGCCGCCCGCCGGGCTCGGCCCGCTCCCCGCCGCGGCCCGCCGGCTGCCCGAGGTCGGGTGGCGGGGGCTGGTCACCGTGGGCATCGACCCCGAGGGGGAGCTGGCCGAGGTCGCCGCCGGCTTCTCCTTGGACATGGCCGTGCTCGAGCGCGCGCACGGCGTGGACGCCGTCGAGCTCAGCCTGCGCAGTGCCGTGGGGGCCGGTGCCGGGAGCCGACCGGGCACCGAGCCGGCCGCGCCGCGGGCAGCGCTGGCCGTGCAGCTGCGCTCCACGCTGCCGCCGGGCACCGCCGGTCGGGTGACCGGCCCGCTGCCCGACCGGCCGCCGCGCCGGGAGGCCGGCGACACCGAGGTCGTGGCCGTCAGCGGCTACGACCGCGGCGACCGGTTGGACGGCTGGTACGACGCGCTGCTGGCCACGGTGAGCGCGGGGGCCCCGGACGCCCCCACCGCCGCCCGGGAGGCCACGGAGCTGCTCAGCGGGCTCCCGGAGACCGGGGTGCCGCACGACGGTGCCGCGGTCTGCGGGGTGCTGCACCGGATCTCCGGCGCGCTGGTGCCCGACCCGTCCTGACCCGGCCGGCCGGATCGGACGCTGAGCCGGCGGGCGTCCCCGCCGATCGCGCGTCGGGACCGACGCCGGCGCGTGCTTGGATGAGCACACCGTCGAGCCCGGCGGTGCAGCTCGCGGAACAGGAGGCACCGGTGGCGGTCCAGGAGGTCCACGCCGAGATGGTCTCCAGCGTGTGGAAGGTGCTCGTCGCCCCCGGGGCCGAGGTCGCCGCCGGTGACACGCTGGTGATCCTCGAGTCGATGAAGATGGAGATCCCCGTGCTCACCGAGTTCACCGGCACCGTCGCCGAGCTGCACGTGGTGGAGGGCGAGGTGCTCCAGGAGGGCGACCTCATCGCCACCGTCGTCCCCGCCTGACCGCTGCGGCCGGGGCGCCGGCTCAGAGGTCGAGCGCGTACACCCACAGGTCGATGCCCGGCACCGGCGTCCAGTCCCGCTCCGGCAGCCGGGTGAAGCCCAGCCGCTCGTAGAGCCGGTGTGCGGCGTGCATCCGGTCGCCGGTGGAGAGCACCATCCGGTGCCGTCCGGCCGCGCGCGCCCGGTCCAGGCAGGCACGCACCAGCGCCTCGCCCACCCCGCGGCCGCGGGCCGCGCGGTCGACGGCGAGCATCCGGAACGCCGCCTCGTCCGGTGACTCGGTGACCTCGCCGAAGTCGCCCTCCAGCACCAGTGCGACGCTGCCGACGATCTGCCCGTCGGCGTCGCGGGCCACCAGCAGGTCGGCCCGTTCGGCGCGTCCGGCCACGTCGGCCAGCTGCGGCACGTAACCGGGGGAGACCAGGTCCTCGGCGGTGTAGACACCGACCGTCAGCTCGGCGATCCGGGGGAAGTCGGCGGGCCCGGCCGGGCCGACGAGCAGGGCGGGGGAGACCACGGCAGCAGCCTAGGTCGGCTCCGGGCCCGGTGCGCGCGGCCTCGGTCGAGGGGGTCGGCGAGGCCGGTCAACTACGCTCCGGAGCACGATGAGCAGCCTGTCCGAACGTCTCACCCGGGGCTCGGCGAGCCCGTCCCAGGTCGACCACGCGCGCCGGCTGGTCGCCGACTGGCAGCTGCTGGCCGACCTCTCCTTCGCCGACCTGACGCTGTGGGTGCCGCTGCGCAGCGGCGCCTGGTGGTGCGTCGCTCAGGTGCGCCCGCTGACCGCCCCCACCAGCCAGCCCGACGACCTGATCGGCAGCGAGGTCACCGGCGCCGACGTCGAGCCGTTCCTGCAGGCGCAGCGGGAGGGCCGCCCGATCACCGAGGGGGAGCCGGACTGGTCCGGCGCCGCGCCGCTGCGGCGCGAGGTCATCCCGGTGCGGCACGACGGCGTGGTGGTCGCCGTCCTGGCCAAGGACACCAACCTGGCGGCGACCCGCTCGCCGTCCACGCTCGAGCTCACCTACCTCGACATCGCCGCCGACCTGTCGCTGATGGTCGCCTCCGGCACCTTCCCGCCCCGGATGCTGGACGACGCCGAGATGAGCCCCCGGGTCGGCGACGGGCTGGTCCGGCTGGACTCCTCCGGCACCGCCGTGTACGCCAGCCCCAACGCGCTGTCGGCCTACCGGCGGATGGGCGTGACCGGCGACGTGGTCGGCTCGCCGCTGGCCGAGGTGACCCGCGGGGTCTCCGCCGACCGGGTGTCCGGCGAGGCGGTCGCGGCCAGCATCGACGCCGCGGTCGCCGGCCGCTTCCCGGAGCCGATGGACGTGGAGAACGACGCGGCCACCATGCTGGTCCGGGCCCTGCCGCTGCAGACGCCCGGTGGTGAGGAGGGTGCGCTGGTGCTGGTCCGGGACGTCACCGACGTCCGGCGCCGGGACCGCGCGCTGATGACCAAGGACGCGACCATCCGGGAGATCCACCACCGGGTGAAGAACAACCTGCAGACCGTCGCCGCCCTGCTGCGGCTGCAGGCCCGGCGGATGACCGAGCCGGCCGCGCGGGCGGCGCTGGAGGAGTCGGTGCGGCGGGTCGCCTCGATCGCCGTGGTGCACGAGACGCTGGCCGGCAGCCGGGAGGACGTCGTCGAGGTCGACGACGTGCTGGACCAGGTGCTGCCCATGCTCGGCGACGTGACGGCGGTCGGCCGACCGGCCCGGTTCACCCGCGACGGCGCGTTCGGCGAGCTGCCGGCCGCCGCCGCGACGCCGCTGGTGATGGCGGTGACCGAGCTGCTGCACAACGCCGCCGAGCACGCCTTCCCCGACGGGGAGCCCGGCAGCATCGTGCTGCACGCCGCGCGGGACGGCGACGACCTCGTCGTCCGCGTGCGGGACGACGGCCGCGGGCTCCCCCCGGACTTCGACCCGGCGGCGAGCACCGGGCTGGGCCTGCAGATCGTCCGCACGCTGGTGACCAGCGAGCTGCACGGGACGCTGGAGATGGGCCCGCCGGCCGGTGGCGGCCCGGGCACCGAGGCCGTCCTCAGCCTCCCCGGCGCCGGCCGCCCTCGCCGCTGAGACAGCAAGAGCCGCTCCCTGAGGGAGCGGCTCTTGCTGTACGGCCCCGCTGCAGGGCCCCGACGCGAGCTTGCGAGCGTTGGGGGGCAGCGGGGTCCTTCGTCAGGCGGTGCGGACCCGGGTGCGCGCGGTGCGGCGCTTGAGGGCGCGGCGCTCGTCCTCGGAGAGGCCACCCCACACACCGGAGTCCTGACCGGAGCTCAGTGCCCAGTCCAGGCAGGACTCGACGACCGGGCACCGGCGGCACACAGCCTTGGCCTGCTCGATCTGAACGACCGCGGGGCCCGTCGTCCCGATCGGGAAGAAGAGCTCCGGGTCCTCGTCCCGGCAGAGCGCGCGGTGGCGCCAGTCCATGGCGGTGTACTCCTCGATCTCGTCTGGGTCGGTCGGCGGTCCGTGGACCGTTCCCGTAGGTGAGTGCGCTTGTTGATCAGCGCGACGTACGGCGACCGCCTGCTTGTTACCAGCAGGTTGCTTGCTTGTGATGGTTTCACGAGACGACGCACTGTCAAGCAGTTCGCCGGGCGTTCAGCGGGGCTCGTGAGCAACCTCACCACGCCCGCGGTGCCCCCGCCACTCGTTCCTACCCGAGGCGCGCGGACCCCGCATCACCCAGCGGGGTGCCGGCCCGCCTGGTGCGTCACAGGACGACGCGCGGCGTCGCCAGCCGACGAGCCCGAGCGCCCTCGTCACACGACGACGCGGAGCGCCTCGGGGACCGAGCGCACCCGCAGTGCGGTGGCGGTGCCCAGGTGGTCGCCGTCCACCTGCCAGCCCTGGGGCCGGGCGGCGGTCAGGGTCAGCTCACCGAGGTCGTGCCAACGGTGCACCCCGCGGCCCCGGGCGTCGGGCCGGGCCGACATGGTCTGCCGCAGGTGGTGCAGCATCCGGGGCACCCCGACCCGGCCCATCGCGAAGACGTCCAGCCCGGTGTCGAACGACGCCTCCGGGCTCGGCACGATCGGCCGGGCCCCCAGGTAGCTCCACGGGCTGACGTTCGACACCAGCGCCAGGAACAGCCCGTCCACCGGGGGCTCCCCGGGCAGCTGGAGGGTCATCGGCGGCCGCCGCCGGTCCCGGCCGAGCAGGAACGCGTTCACGCCGGCGCGCACGTACAGCGCGCCGGTCGACCGTCGTCCGCGGGCGCGTTGCGCCTCCACCCGGGAGATGACGTCGGCGTCGAAGCCCATGCCGGCGGCGAAGACGAACCAGCGGGGTGCGGTCCAGTCCTCGGCGTCGCCGGTGCGCGCGCTGACGGTGCCCAGCGACACCAGCCGGGTGCGGCCGACGCGCAGGGAGTCCATGATCTCGCCGGTCGCCTCGACCGGGTCGCGACTGCGGCCCAGGGCCCGGGAGAACACGTTGGTCGAGCCACCGGGGACGACGGCGAGCGCGGGCACGCCCGGGCCGGGCCCGTGCTGCAGCAGCCCGTTCGCCGCCTCGTTGACCGTCCCGTCGCCGCCGAGGGTCACCACCACGTCGACCCCGTCGGCGGCGGCCTGGGCGGCGAGGTCGCGGGCGTGACCGCGGCGCTCGGTCTCGGCGACGTCCAGCTTCAGCTCGCTGGAGAGCGCGCGGACCAGCACGTCACGCACCTTGCGGGTGGTGGTCGTGGCCGCCGGGTTCGCCACCAGCAGCCCACGCATGCCGACCAACATAACCAGCGCCGCCCGGTGGGTGGCGCAGCACGTCCCGCTGGAGCCCCCCGGCGTAACCTCGGCGCCGTGCCAGGCCAGCAGGAGGACGCTCCCGGTCGTCGTCGACCCCGCGCGGAGGGGCTGCTCGGCGGCGCCGCCCGACCTGCCGCGCCACGCCCCGAACGGGTCCGCGAGCCGGCGCCGGCCGCGGTCCGCCGGGCCGCGCTGGTGGTCGCCGTGGAGGCCGCCGCCCTCGCCGTCCTGGCCGGGGTGCTCCTCGTGCTCACCGTGACCGGCGACCCGGACAGCGTGGGCCGGGCGCTGGCCGAGGTGGTCTACGTCGGGCTGGGCGCAGCGCTGCTCACCGGTGCGGCCGTGGGCCTGTGGCGGGTGTCCGGCTGGGCCCGCGGCCCCGTGGTGGCGCTGCAGCTGCTGCTGGGGGTCTTCGGCTACACGACGGCGTTCCAGGCCGGCCAGCCGCTGATCGGTGTGCCGGTGCTGGCGCTGGTGGCCGTCGAGCTCTACCTGCTGGCCACCTTCGAGGCGCGGCTCGCCTTCTTCGAGCGCTGAAGAAGGACCCCGCTCTCCGGCCCCTCTCCGGAGCCCGCGCCGACGGCCCCGTCCAGAGGCGCGTCCCGAGCGTGCGAGGGACGAGGAGGACGGGGTCCTCGATCAGACCAGTTCGATGACGTCGGCGATCGACGGCAGGATCCGGCTGGGCCGGAAGGGGAAGCGGCTGACGTCCTCGGCGCGGGTCGACCCGGTGAGCACCAGCACGGTGTCCAGCCCGGCCTCGATGCCGGCGACGACGTCGGTGTCCATCCGGTCGCCGATCATCGTCGTCGACTCCGAGTGGGCCTCGATCCGGTTCATCGCGCTGCGGAACATCATCGGGTTGGGCTTGCCGACGAAGTAGGGCTCCGCGCCGGTGGCCTTGGTGATCATCGCGGCCACCGAGCCGGTGGCCGGCAGCGGACCCTCGGGGGAGGGGCCGGTGACGTCGGGGTTGGTGGCGATGAACCGGGCACCGGCGCCGACCAGCCGGATGGCCCGGGTGATCGCCTCGAAGGAGTACGTGCGGGTCTCCCCGAGCACCACGTAGTCGGGGGAGGTGTCGGTCAGCGTGTAACCGGCTTCGTACAGCGCGGTGGTCAGGCCGGCCTCACCGATCACGTAGGCCGAACCGCCGGGCAGCTGCTGGGACAGGAAGTCGGCCGTCGCCAGCGCCGAGGTCCAGATCGCCTCCTCGGGCACCTCCAGCCCGCTGCGGGCCAGCCGGGCGGAGAGGTCCCGCGGGGTGAAGATCGAGTTGTTGGTCAGGACCAGGAAGCGGCGCTGCCGCTCCACCAGCCGGGCCAGGAAGTCGGCGGCCCCGGGCAGGGCGTGCCCCTCGTGCACCAGCACGCCGTCCATGTCGGTCAGCCAGCACTGGGACTCGCCGCGCTCGGTCGTCACGCCGTCTCTCCTGTCGCTCGGGTGGGGCACCATGCCCGCCGGGTCGTGGCCGGTCCAGCGGTGGGCCGGCTCCTGCTGCATCGGCACGGCGTCTGCCGCGCTGTAGCCGTGCCGATCATGCCGGTCCCGGGGTCAGCGGGCGGCGCGGACGTCGGCGGCGAAGGAGGTGAGCGCGTCGCCGGTCAGGCGGTGCACCGTCCACTCGTCCATCGGCACGGCCCCGGCCGCCCGGTAGAACTCGATCGAGGGCGTGTTCCAGTCCAGCACCGTCCACTCCAGCCGGGACCACCCGCGGTCGACGCACTCCTGGGCCAGCGTGCGCAGCAGTTCCCGGCCCAGGCCGGTGCCCCGGTGCGCGGGGGAGACGAAGAGGTCCTCCAGGTAGATGCCGTGCGTGCCGCGCCAGGTGGAGAAGTTGAGGAACCACAGCGCGAACCCGGCGACCTCGCCGTCCGGGGTCTGGGCCACGTGGCCGAACAGCGCCGGCGTGGCACCGAAGAGCGCCTCGTGCAGCTGGTCGGCGGTCATCTGCGCCTCGTGCTCGGCCTGCTCGTAGGCGGCCAGCTCGCGGACCAGCCCCAGCACGGTGGGGACGTCGTCCGGCCGCACCCGGCGCACGGTCACGACAGCACCTCCTTCACCCGGGCCGGGACGAGCCGGCCGAGGGGGGTGAGCACCGGCATGACCAACGGCGACACCAGGTAGCTGTAGGCGACCACGCAGCAGGTCACCGTCGGCACGGTCAGCAGCCCGACGACCACCAGCAGCACGGTGACGACCAGGCCGTAGGGCTTGCCGCTCTTGGGGCTCACCAGCGACCGGAACGACCGGTACCGCACGTTGCTGATCATGAGCAGCCCGGGGACGACGACCACCAGCAGCACCCAGACCCGGTCCCGGCCCTGCATCTGGTCGGCGAAGGCGAAGACGCTGGCCAGCACCACGCCGGCTGCACCAGGGCTGGGCAGCCCGGTGAACCACCGCTTGTCCGCCGTCGGGTCGATCGTGGTGTTGAAGCGGGCCAGCCGGATCGCCGCGCAGGCCACCCACAGGAAGCAGGCCACCCAGCCCAGCGGGTCGAGCTGGTCGCGGCCGTCGGAGAACAGGGCGAAGGCCAGCAGCGACGGTGCGAGCCCGAAGGACACCAGGTCGGCCAGCGAGTCGAACTGCAGCCCGAACGGCGACACCGCCCCCACCAGCCGGGCCACCGCGCCGTCGGCGATGTCGAACACGACCGACAGCGCGATCAGCAGGCAGGCCAGCCGGTACTCACCGCGGAAGGCGACCAGGATCGCGGCGAAGCCGCACATCATGTTGGCGAGGGTGAACAGGCTGGGCAGCCACGAGCGGGCCCGCCGCCGTCCGCCCCGCACCGATCCCCGGACGAACTCGACGGTGGTGGTGCGCCTGCCTGGCATCCGTCGGCTCCTCAGCTGGACCCGGGCCAGCGGGCGATGACGGTCTCGCCGCCCCGCACCCGCTGCCCCTTGCTGACCAGGACCGTGCACTCCGGCGGCACGAACACGTCCATCCGGGAGCCGAACTTCATCAGGCCGATCCGCTGGCCCGTGGTGACCCGGTCACCGGGCACCACCCGGGTCACGATCCGCCGGGCGAGCACCCCGACGATCTGCCGGAACACCACCGTGCGGTCGCCGTCGCGGACCCACAGCTCGCTGCGCTCGTTGCGGTGCGCGCTCTCCGCCCGGTAGGCGGCCAGGAAGCTCCCTGGCCGGTACGTGGAGGAGGTGATCTCGCCGCGGTACGGAGCGCGGTTGACGTGCACGTCGACCACGGAGAGGAACACGCTCACCTGCTGCCAGTCGCCCTCGGGCGCGACGCCGGGCTGCGGCTCACCGGCCACCATCACCACGCCGTCGGCGGGGGAGACCACGTCCGTGTCGGCCGGGGGCACCGAGTCGCACTGCCGCTGCGGGTCGCGGAAGAACACCGCCATGTAGCCGGACAGGGCCAGGAACGGCCACGCCACGAGCCGGGCCCACCGCCGGCCGGTGACCCGGCCCATGGCGGAGACCGCCGCTGACAGGCCCAGCGGAACGGCGAGGAAGGGCCACCCGGCCCGGTCGATGCGCATCGCAGACCGAGGTTACCGGGAGGCCGCCACCCGGCCCTCCTGGCGCGGGCAGCCGGCGGCGGGGATCAGCTGGAGGCGAGGTGCCCGCTGGCGCCGCCGGAGCTGTCCCGCCGGCGCTGCGGGCCGCCGTACCAGTCCAGGCACAGCACCGTCGCGTCGTCCCGCAGCACGCCCCCGGTGGCCCGCATCACCGCGGCGCCGAGGGCGTGCACGACCTCGCGAGGGTGCAGGGCGGCCGTGCCGGCCAGGGCTGCGGCGACGTCCAGCGCGGCGGCGTTGCGCTCCTGCATCCCGTCGGTGACGAAGACGATCCGGTCGCCGGGGCGCACCGGGAACTCCTGCACCCGGTACTCCGTGCCCTGCTCCACGCCGAAGGGCAGGTCGATGGCGAGCTCGACCTCCTCGACCACGCCGTCGCGCAGCCGCAACGGGAAGGGGTGGCCGGCGTTGACGATCTGCGCGCGTTCGGCGTCGAGGTCGACCCGCAGCACCTGACCGGTGACGAACTGACCGGGAGCGGCGTGGGCGACCAGCGCGTCGTTGGCGGTGCGGGTCTGCCCGGCCAGGTCGAGCCCGCGCCGGCGCTCGTTGCGCAGGCTGCCGACCAGCAGGGTGGCCAGCAGGGCGGCCCCGACCTCGTGGCCGACGGCGTCGGTGATCGACAGCTGCAGCGAGCTGCGGTCCAGGGCGTAGTCGAAGGTGTCGCCGCCGACGGTGGCGGCCGGCTCCAGCCACCCGGCGAGGGTGAACTGGCCGGCCTCGCAGGTGAACGCCGGCGGCAGCAGGCGCCGCTGGATCTCCGCGGCCAGGGAGAACGGCGTCGTCCGCTGGCCCCACTCGAACAGGTCGGTGTGCCGGCGGTTGGCGATGACCACGTAGGCCAGTGCGTGCCCGGCGGCGCGGACGTCGGCCTGCACCTGCGCATCGGGTGGCTCGGGGAGCACCAGCTCCAGCACGCCCATCGCGTCGCCGCGGTCGGTGACCGGGACGATCATGCACACCCCGCGCTCGGTCACCGAGACGGCGGCCCGCTGGGTGCGCAGCACCTCGGCGTGCTCGGTGCCCTCCAGCGGCAGCGTCTCCGCCGACTCTGCTCCGCGCACCCTGGTGCCGGCCGGCGTGCGCGTCGAGGTGCTCAGCCGGACCAGCGCGTGCCCGCTGAAGTCGGCGATCAGGAAGGAGACCTCCATCGCCCCGGTGAGCTCGGCGAGGGAGTCCGCGACCGCGGCGACGGCGTCGACGGGGGCTGCTGCCTCCACGCGCTCGAGCAGTGCACGGAGGTCGAATCGGGGGCTCACGTGCGGGTCTCCCGGGTCATGGTGGACTGCTGCCACCGGGACCTGGGCGACAGGTACGACACTGCCGGGCCACCCCGGAGGGCGACCCGGCAGTCGAGCCCCGCTGCTGCCGCCGCGAGCGGTGGCAACAGCGGGTCCTTCGTCAGGCAGCGGCCTTGGTCTCCCAGAAGATCTTGTCGATCTCCGCGATGTAGTCGAGCAGCTTCTGACCCTCGGCCGGGTCCATGCTGCCCTTGCCGCCGGCGGCGCCGGCCTGCTTGGTCGCCTTGTTGAACAGCTCGTGCAGCTGCGGGTACTTCTCGAAGTGCGGGGGCTTGAAGTAGTCGGTCCACAGCACCCACAGGTGGTGCTTGACCAGGTCGGCCCGCTGCTCCTTGATCATGATCGCCCGGGTTCGGTAGACCGGGTCCTCGTTGCTCTGGTACTTCTCCTGGATGGCCTTGACCGACTCGGCCTCGATGCGGGCCTGGGCCGGGTCGTAGACGCCGCAGGGGAGGTCGCAGTGTGCGGTGGCCTCCACGGCGGAGAACATGCGGAACAGACGCATGGGGGTGCCTCCGGGTTCGTGGGGATGGATCTTCTGCGACCCTACCCGCGGTGATCAGCGCGAACACGTCGAGCAGTCGTGGCCCGGACGACGTCCCCGGGCTGGCGACCCGCTGGGTGCTGGCCCGGGTCAGCGGGCCCTCGATGTCGCCCACGGTGCGGCACGGCGACCGGCTGCTCGTCCGCCGGCTGCGGCCCGGGGCGGTGGTGCGCCCCGGTGAGGTGGTGCTCGCCCGCTTCCCGTCCCGGCCGGAGCTGCTGGTGGTCAAGCGGGTGCGGCACGCCACGGCCGGGGGCCACTGGGTCGAGGGCGACAACCCGCTGGTGACCGACGACTCCCGGGCGTTCGGGACGGCGGTGGTGCTGGGCCGGGTGGTGGCCCGGCTGCGGCCGCGGCCAGGACGGCTGCCCGCGCCACCACCCTGACCGGCCGCCGGGGCGGGCCCTTCAGCCCAGCTGGGCGAACAGCGGGTCGACCAGGTCCCGGGCGCCGGTGTTGCGGTAGAGCAGCACCACGGTCGCCAGGGCGAAGAGCGGGACGAGCACCGCCTTCTCCACGACCGCGCCGGTGCGCAGGTGCACCGGCGCCAGCCGGCTGCGGCGGACCAGCCAGAAGACCGGCACCGGCACGCCCTCCCGGGTCAGCCAGTCACCGGCGATGTGGGTGAGCACGCCGGCGGCGACGGCGAGCGGCAGCCAGGCAGGGCTCGGGCTGTGGTCCAGCAGCAGCCAGGCGCCACCCCAGGACAGCACCAGGTTGCCGATGACGGTGTTCTCGGCCCGGCCGGGGATGACGAAGTGCAGGGCCCGCAGCGCGAGGCCGATGGCCAGCGCCAGCACCAGCAGGCTGGACCAGCGCTGCCAGGCGGCTGCGCAGGCGATCAGGCCGAACACGACAGGGGCCAGGACGGCGTCGTGGGTGCCCCACCGGTGGCCGCGCGCGATCACGTTGACCACCCCCGAGGGGGCATCGGTCAGCGGCCCCCACATCCGGGAGATCGTCGAACCCTGTTGGTCGAGGTCGGGCAGCATCGCGAACCCGCCGACCGCGGACACCCAGGCGACCTGGGCCACCGCGCCGTCCACCGGCGCCCAGGGCAGCGTGGCGGCGCCGGCGGCCAGGCCGGAGAGGGCGTGCGAGTGACCGAGCACCCACCCAGCGTGCCGCCGCGCCCGCCCGAACCGCCGGAGGCGCGCTCAGCAAGGCGGGAACGGCCGCCCTTCAGGCGCCCGCGCCGAGCGTGCGAGGTGTGGTGGGAAGGGGTGGCCTTCCTCAGTCCTCGTCGTCGTCGTCCGTGCCGCCCCGGGCCAGCCAGGTGGCCAGCCGTTCGATCGGCACCTCGAAGTCGGGGTGCTGGTCGACGAAGGCCTGCAGCTGGTCGGCCAGCCAGGCGAGGGTCACCTCTTCCTCGCCCCGCCGGCCGGCCAGCTCCTCGAGACCGCGGTCGGTGAAGTACATCGACGTGCCTGCCCGCTGCCTCAGTCGGCGAAGGCCTGGGCGACCAGCTGCCGCTGCTCGACCTCGTGCACCTTCGCCGAGCCGACGGCCGGGCTGGCCGACGCCTTGCGGGACACCCGGCGCAGGGTGCGCCCGCTGGGCAGCCGCTCGGGCAGGTTGCAGGCCATGAACTGCCAGGCACCCATGTTCGCCGGCTCCTCCTGGACCCACACGACGTCGGTCGCGTTCGGGTACTCGGCCAGCGCCTCGGCGATCTCCTCGGCCGGCAGCGGGTAGAGCTGCTCGACCCGCAGCACCGCGGTGTCGGTGGTGCCCTGGGACTCCCGCTGGGCGAACAGCTCGTAGCCGACCTTGCCGCTGCACAGCAGCACCCGGCGGACGGCCTGGCCGTCCAGCTGCCGACCGCCGACGCCCGGGTCGGGCAGCACCGGGCGGAACCGCTGCTCGGTGAAGTCGGTGACCGGGCTGACCGCGACCTTGGCGCGCAGCAGGGACTTGGGGGTGAACACCACCAGCGGGCGGTGCACCTCCGAAAGCGCCTGCCGGCGGAGCAGGTGGAAGTAGTTCGCCGGCGTCGAGCAGTTGGCCACCGTCATGTTGTTCTCGGCGGACAGCTGCAGGAAGCGCTCGATCCGGCCGCTGGAGTGGTCCGGGCCCTGGCCCTCCAGGCCGTGCGGCAGCAGCAGGACCACGCCCGAGCGCTGACCCCACTTGGCCTCACCGGAGCTGATGAACTCGTCGATGACCATCTGCGCGCCGTCGACGAAGTCGCCGAACTGGGCCTCCCAGAGCACCAGGGCCTTGGGGTTGGCCACCGAGTAGCCGTACTCGAAACCGAGCGCGGCGTACTCGCTGAGCAGCGAGTCGTAGACGAAGAACTTCGCCTGGTCCTCGGTGAGGTTCAGCAGCGGGGTGTACTCGCTGGCCGTCTCCCGGTCGATGAGCACCGAGTGCCGCTGGACGAACGTGCCGCGGCGGGAGTCCTGGCCGGCGAGCCGCACCGGGACGCCCTGCATGAGCAGCGAGCCGAAGGCCAGCAGCTCGCCCATCGCCCAGTCGATGCCGCCCTCGCTGGCCATCGCGGCCCGCCGCTCCAGCATCCGCTGCAGCTTGGGGTGCACGGTGAAGTCGGTGGGCAGCGAGACGTGCGCGTCGCCGACGGTCTTGAGCACCTCGGGGGTGATGGCGGTGTCCACGGTCGCCTCCTGCGGCGAGCGGGGGTCCATCACCGGCTCGGGGGCCGAGGCGTCGCGGGCGTCGTGGGTCTCGGCGAAGGCCCGCTCCAGCTGCCCGCGGTAGTCCTTCAGCGCCTCCTCGGCCTCGGCCAGGGTGATGTCCCCCCGGCCGACCAGCGCCTCGGTGTACAGCTTCCGGACCGAGCGCTTGCGGTCGATGATGTCGTACATCAGCGGCTGGGTCATCGACGGGTCGTCGCCCTCGTTGTGGCCCCGGCGGCGGTAGCACACCAGGTCGATGACGACGTCCTTCTGGAACTCCTGGCGGTAGTCGACCGCCAGCTTGGCCATCCGGACACACGCCTCGGGGTCGTCGCCGTTCACGTGGAAGACCGGGGCGCCGATCATCCGCGCCACGTCCGTGGAGTACAGCGTCGACCGCGACTGCGCCGGGCTGGTGGTGAAGCCGACCTGGTTGTTGATGACCACGTGCACGGTGCCGCCGGTGCGGTAGCCGCGCAGCTGCGAGAGGTTGAGCGTCTCCTGGACCACGCCCTGGCCGGCGAACGCCGCGTCGCCGTGCAGCAGGACCGGCAGGACGGTGAAGCCGCCCTCGCCCTTGTCGATCATGTCCTGCTTGGCCCGGACGATGCCCTCCAGGACGGGGTTGACCGTCTCCAGGTGGCTGGGGTTGCTGGCCAGCGAGACCGAGATGGACCGGCCGCCGTGCTCGAAGCTGCCCTCGGCGCCCAGGTGGTACTTCACGTCACCGGAGCCCTGGACGGTGCCCGGGTCGATGTTGCCCTCGAACTCCCCGAAGATCTTCGAGTAGCTCTTCCCGAGCACGTTGGCCAGCACGTTGAGCCGGCCGCGGTGGGCCATGCCGATCGCGACCTCGTCCAGGCCGTGCTCGGTGGAGGAGGTGAGCACCTCGTCCAGCAGCGGGATGACCGACTCGCCGCCCTCGAGGCTGAACCGCTTCTGGCCGACGTACTTGGTCTGCAGGAAGGTCTCGAACGCCTCGGCGGCGTTGAGCCGGTTCAGCACCCGCTTCTGCTTGTCGCGGGTCGGCTGGTCGTGCTTGACCTCGATCCGCTCCTGGAGCCACTTGCGCTCCTCGGGGTCGGTGATGTGCATGTACTCGATGCCGACGGTGCGGCAGTAGGAGTTGCGCAGCACGCCGAGGATGTCGCGCAGCAGCATCGTGCGCTCGCCCGCGAAGCCGCCGACCGGGAACTGCCGGTCGAGGTCCCACAGGGTCAGCCCGTGCTGGACGATGTCCAGGTCGGGGTGGGTGCGGACCTTGAACTCGAGCGGGTCGGTGTCGGCCATCAGGTGGCCGTTGCGCCGGTAGGCCTCGATGACCTCGATGACGCGGGCGTTCTTGTCGATCTGGCCCTCGTGGCTGACCCGCTTGTCCGGGACCCAGCGCACCGGCTCGTAGGGCACCCGCAGCGAGCGGAAGACCTCGTCGTAGAACCCGTCCTGGCCCAGCAGGAGCTGGTGCATCCGGCGCAGGAAGTCGCCGGACTCCGCGCCCTGGATGATCCGGTGGTCGTAGGTCGACGTCAGCGTGATGATCTTCGAGACGGCCATCTCGGCCAGCGCCTCGGGGCTCATCCCCTGGAACTCGGCCGGGTAGTCCATCGCGCCGACGCCGACGATCGTGCCCTGGTTGGTGGTCAGCCGCGGCACCGAGTGGTTGGTGCCGATGGTGCCCGGGTTGGTCAGGCTGATCGTGGTGCCGGAGAAGTCGTCCATCGTCAGCTTGCCGCCGCGGGCCCGCCGGATGATGTCCTCGTAGGCGCCCCAGAAGGCGGCGAAGTCCATCTCCTCGGCGGCCTTGATCGAGGCGACCACCAGCGACCGGGAGCCGTCGGCCTTGGGCAGGTCGATGGCCAGGCCGAAGTTCAGGTGCTCGGGCTGGACGTGCGTCGGCTTCCCGTCGACCTCGGCGAAGGCCGCGTTCATGTTCGGGAAGTCGTCCAGCGCGCGGACCAGCGCGTAGCCGATGAGGTGGGTGAAGGAGACCTTGCCGCCGCGGGCGCGGGCCAGGTGGTTGTTGATGACGATGCGGTTGTCGACCAGGAGCTTGGCCGGCACCGCACGCACGCTGGTCGCGGTCGGCACGGTCAGCGACGCGGTCATGTTCTTGACCACGCTGGCGGCGGCACCGCGCAGCGGGGAGCGCGTGGGACCGCCGTCCTCGTTGGCCGGGCGGGCGGCGGCCGGCTTGGGAGCCGGCTTGGCCGGGGCGGCCGGCTGCTGCTGGGAGGCGCGCTCTGCTGCGCGGTTGACCACGGTGCCCTCCGATCGGGCGTCGACGGGGGTGGCTCGGGAGGGAGCGGGGGCGGTGGTGTCCGGCGCTGGGCGGTCGGCCTTCGGCGCCGGCTGCTGCGGCGCTGCCGCCGTCGGCGCGTCCTCCCCGCCGGCCGGCGGGGTCACCTCGCGGGCGGGGGCCGGGGAGGCGTAGGAGGTCGCGGCCGGGGTGGCCGCGCTCGGAGCCGGAGCCGGGGACGGAGCCGGGGGCGCGGCAGGGGACGGCGCCGGGGTGGACGGCGTGTCGCGGTCCTGACCGTCGGCGACCGGGCTGCCCGGGCGGTAGTCGGCGAAGAAGTCGTGCCAGGCCTGGTCCACGCTGCGTGGATCGGCGAGGTACTGCTGGTACATCTCCTCGACCAGCCACTCGTTGGTGCCGAAGCCGGCCACCGGGTTGCTGTTGGAGGCGGACGGCTGGGATGAGCTCACGCTTGACACGGGGTCGAGTGCCTTCTTCGTCGAGGGACGTCGTTGGACCGGGTGCCGACTCTACGCCCGCGCCGTCGGGCGGGGTCGGCGCTCGGTGGGGTGGCGCACGTGTCCCAGGTCACCGGGCGGCTGGGAGGCCTGGTGGGAGGACGCAGATCCGGCACCGGCCGGTCCGTGGGATCGCTGCCGTGGACCGCCGGCGGGTGCGGCGGGTCGTCAGACCACGTCCCGCCGGACCGCCAGCAGCGTGCCGAGGAAAGCGGCCGCCAGCCCGTAGCCGAGCAGCAGCAGCGCACCCTGCCACTGCTCGAGCAGGTCCGGGCCCTGGAAGGTGGCCGTCATCGCCTCCAGCGCGCCGCCGGGCAGCCACTTGTAGGCCCCGGCGGTCGCCGGGATGCTGCGCAGCAGCGGTTCGACGACGAACAGGTAGACCAGTGCGGCGACGATCGCCCCGACCTGGTTCTTCAGCAGGGCGCCCAGCCCGACGCCGATCACCGTGTAGATGACCAGCGCGAGCCCGGCGAAGGCGAGCACCCGGAGGTTGTCGCCGGTCAGGTCGGGTGCGTCGCCCCGTGCGTTGCCGTAGACCAGCACGACGGCGGTGGTGACCGCGCACACGACCACCGCGAACCCGACCCCGGCCAGCGCGTAGGCCAGCAGCTTGGCGACCACCACCCGGCCGCGCTGGGGCGTGGCGAGGAAGGTGGGCGTGGCGGTCCGGTGCCGGTACTCCTGGGTGATCCCGATGATGCCCAGGACGACGGAGATGACCGTCGCGTTGGTGGCGAGGGAGAAGGCCAGCTGCCCGTACTCGGGGGAGTCCAGCGGCGGCAGCCCGCTGTCGGGGTTGCCGGCGAAGGCGGTGAACAGCGCCGCGAACGCCCCGGACAGCACGCAGCCGCCGACCAGCAGGCCGATCCAGACCCGGGTGCTGAACAGCTTGGCCCACTCGGCGCGGACCAGCCGGATGAGGACGGTGCCCATCAGGCTGCTCCCTGCTCGGTGCGGGCGGCGTACTGCTCCTGGCCGGTGGTGAGCCGGAAGTAGACCTCTTCCAGGCCGCTGGTGTGCGACCGGAGCTCGTGCAGCTCGATCCCCGCGGCGAACGCCCGCCGGCCCACCTCGTCGGTGGTCAGCCCGCTGACCGTCACCCCGTCCGGGGCCCCGTCGGTGCGCTCGACCGTCGTCCCGTCGGCGCGGAGCAGGTCGGCCAGCGTGGCGACCTGCGGGCTGCGGACCAGCACGCTGCCGGCGCTGCCGGCCCGCAGCTCGGCCAGCGACCCCTGGCGGACCAGCCGGCCGGCGCCGACGATGACCACCCGGTCGGCGGTCTGCTCGACCTCGGACAGCAGGTGGCTGGAGACCAGCACGGTGCGGCCCTGGTCGTGGGCCAGGTGGCGGAGGAACCCGCGCAGCCACTGGATGCCCTCGGGGTCCAGCCCGTTGGCCGGTTCGTCGAGCACCAGCACGGACGGGTCGCCCAGCAGGGCCGTGGCCAGCCCCAGGCGCTGGCGCATGCCCAGGGAGTAGCCGCCGGCGCGGCGCCGCCCGGCCGGGCCGAGCCCGACCTGGTCGAGCACCTCGTCGGCGCGGCCGACCGGCAGGCCGGTGGCCCGGCAGTAGACCCGCAGGTGGTCCCGGCCGCTGCGCGCCGGGTGGAAGGCGGTCTCCAGCACCGCGCCGACCTGGCGCATCGGGGCGGGCAGCCCGGCGTACCGGACGCCGTTGAACGTCGCGGTGCCGGTGTCGGGCGTGATCAGGCCCAGGGCCATGCGCAGGGTCGTGGTCTTGCCCGCGCCGTTGGGCCCGAGGAAGCCGGTCACCTGCCCCGGCTCGACGGTGAAGCTCAGGTCGTCGACCGCGCGCACCTTGCCGAAGGTCTTGGTGAGGCCGTCGACGTCGACCCGGACGGGTTCGACGGCGGCCGTTCTGGCGCTGCTGATCTCGTCCCCCTCGTCCCGCCGGCGGGTCCGGCACCGCGGCCATCCAAGCGCACCCGGGGGGCCCGCGGCCAGCACTCTCCGTGCCCCGGCGAGCCCCCGGGCGTGACCCCCGGCACACGGCCGGCCCGCGTCCTTCGGTAGGTTCCGCGCCGGTGGGCGAGCCAGCCGCTCGGCCACCGGACCGACACGGCAGCGGCGCGGCCGGTGCCGGCGAGCGCCCGCGAGGAGGTCCCGTGCCCGCCAGCTCGCCCGAGGACCGGTCGCCGGTCCGCCCGGGGTCGGGGTCGCCCGGTGCCCGCGCCCCGCGGCCGGTCGCCGTCCTCCCGCAGACGACGGGCTGACCCCTGCCGCACGACCGGCCCGGTCCTCCCACCGGCGGCCCCGATCCCCGCGAGTCCCTCGAGCGACTGCTCCTCGAGGGGCCGCGGCGCTACACCCGGCACCAGGTCGCCGAGCTGGCCGGCGTGCCGGCCGAGCGCACCCAGCGGCTGTGGCGGGCGCTGGGCTTCGCCGACGTGCCCGAGGACGACCCGGCGTTCACCGACGCCGACATCACCGCCCTCGCCCGGCTGTCGGCGCTGATCGACTCCGGCTTCGTCGCTCCCGGTGCGGAGGCGTCGATCGCCCGGGCGATGGGGCAGTCGCTGTCCCGGCTGGCGGACTGGCAGACCGACATGCTGGCCGCGCTGGTCGCGGCGGCCGCGGAAGGGGAGGACGCCCGCCCCGACGTGGAGGCCGAGGTCGTCCGCTCCACCGAGCAGCTGCTGCCGTTGATGCGCGAGCTGCAGGACTACGTGTGGCGCCGCCACCTCGCGGCGAACGCCGGCCGGCTCTTCCTGACCGCCCCGGGCGCGGTCGACCGGCGGGAGCTGGCGGTGGGCTTCGCCGACCTGGTCGGCTACACCTCGCGCAGCCGGGGGATGGGCGGGCGCGAGCTGGGCGCGATGGTCGAGGACTTCGAGGGCACGGCCGCCGACGTGATCGCCCGGCTCCGCGGCCGGGTGGTCAAGACCGTGGGCGACGGGGTGCTGTTCACCAGCGAGGAGCCGATCGCGGCGGTGGAGATCGCGCTGCGCCTGCCCGAGGAGTGGGCCGCGGCCGACCGGCCGCCGCTGCGGGTCGGCGCCGCGTTCGGCACCGTGCTCACCCGGCTCGGCGACGTCTACTCGCCGGTGGTGAACCTGGCCAGCCGGCTGACCTCCCTGGCCCGGCCCTCCACCGTGCTGGTCGACCACGAGCTCGCCCGCCAGCTGCGCGGGGTGCGCGACTACCGGGTGCGGCCGCTGCGCCGGGTCTCGGTGCGCGGCTACGACCACCTGCAGCCCTGGCTGGTCCGCCGCCGCAGCGCCGAGGAGGGCACCGCGCCCGGGGTGACCGCGTTCGAGGAGCTGCTCGACGAGATCGCCGACGACGTGCTCGGCGACGACCCGGCAGCCGGCGACGCCGGGTCCTGAACCCACCCGGGGCACCCGGGTGCACCGCGCCGGCGGTGATCGGGACCATGAGCGGGTGTCCGCCACGCTGCTCGCCCGTGGACTGGCCGCCGGTCACGGCGCCCGGGTCCTGTTCACCGACCTCGACCTCGTCGTCGCCCCCGGCGACGTGGTCGGCCTGGTCGGGGTGAACGGCGCGGGCAAGTCGACCCTGCTGCGGACGCTGGCCGGCGTCCTGCCCGCCGAGTCCGGTGAGATCACGCTCAGCCCGCCGTCGGCGACCGTCGGCCACCTCCCGCAGGAGACCGACCGCCGGCCCGGGGAGACCGTGCTGGACCTGCTGGCCCGCCGCACCGGGGTGGCCGCCGCCGAGCAGGCGATGGAGGAGGCCACCGAGGGGCTGACCGCTGGGGCCCCCGGCGCCGACGACCGCTACGGCGACGCCCTCGAGCGCTGGCTGGCCCTCGGCGGCGCCGACCTGGCCGAGCGGGCCGAGGCGGTGGTCGCCTCGGTCGCCCCGGGGGTCGCGCTGGACGCCCTCACCGTCGGCCTCTCCGGTGGGCAGGCCGCCCGGGTCGGGCTGGCGTCGCTGATGCTGTCCCGGTACGACGTCCTGCTGCTCGACGAGCCCACCAACGACCTGGACCTGGCCGGCCTGGAGCAGCTGGAGCGCTTCGTCACCGACCTGCGCACCGGGGTCGTGCTGGTCAGCCACGACCGGGAGTTCCTGGCCCGCACCGTCACCCGGGTGGTCGAGCTCGACCTCGCCCAGCAGCTCGTGCGGGTGCACGACGGCGGCTACGAGGCCTACCTGACCGAGCGGGAGGTGGCCCGCCGGCACGCGCGCGAGCAGTACGAGGAGTACGCCGACACGAAGGCGTCGCTGGAGGCGCGCGGCCAGATGCAGCGCAACTGGATGGCCAAGGGCGTGCGCGACTCGATCAAGCGGTCCAAGGACGGCGACAAGCACGTCAAGGCCGCCAACCGGTCCTCCTCGGAGAAGCAGGCGGCCAAGGCCAGGCAGACCGAGCGGCGGATCGAGCGGCTGGAGGTGGTCGAGGAGCCGCGCAAGGAGTGGGAGCTGCGGATGGAGATCGCCGCCGCCCCGCGGGCCGGTGCCGTGGTCGCCACGCTCCGCGGGGCGGTGGTCCACCGGGGTGCCTTCACCCTGGGGCCGGTCGACCTGCAGGTCGACTGGGGTGACCGGGTGGCGATCACCGGGGCCAACGGCTCGGGCAAGAGCACGCTGCTGGACGCGCTGCTGGGCCGGCTGCCGCTGGACGAGGGCACGGCGTCGCTGGGCTCGGGCGTGCGGCTGGGCGAGGTCGACCAGGTGCGCGGGCTCTTCGTCGGCGACGAGCCGCTGGCGGCCGCGTTCGGCGCCGAGGTGCCCGACCTCCCCGACGCGGACGTGCGGACCCTGCTGGCCAAGTTCGGCCTGCGCGCCGACCACGTCGTCCGGCCGGCCGGCACGCTCTCGCCGGGGGAGCGCACCCGGGCGGCGCTGGCGTTGCTGCAGGCCCGCGGCGTGAACGTCCTGGTGCTCGACGAGCCGACCAACCACCTCGACCTGCCGGCGATCGAGCAGCTGGAGCAGGCGCTGGCCGACTACGCCGGCACCCTGCTGCTGGTCACCCACGACCGCCGGATGCTCGAGGCGGTGCGCACCACCCGGCGGTTCGCGGTGGCCGGTGGGCGGGTGCAGGAGAGCTGACCGGGAGACGACACCGCCCGCCCGGGCCGAGGCCTGGGCGGGCGGGGGAGTGCGGTGCGAGCTGGGCTGGTGTGCCCCCGGCAGGATTCGAACCTGCGCCCCTGCCTCCGGAGGGCAGTGCTCTATCCCCTGAGCTACGGGGGCTCGTTCCGCGGTGTTGCTGTGATGCGGTGTTGCTGTGATGCGGTGTTGCCGGCGCCTGGTCTCCCTCGGCGCCGTCAGCACGTTACCAGTCGGCGCGGGCGGCTCCGGCAGCGGGCCCGCCCACCGCGGCGCCGCCGGTCACGGAGCCGGCAGCGGCTCGCCGCCACGGGCGCGCAGCATCGTCGCCATCGTGGTCGTCTCGGCCGCCTGGGTCTCCGCGATCGACCGGGCCAGGCGGCGAACGGCGTCGACCTCAGCCCGCTCGGCACCCTGCTGGGCCATCTCGAACCCGCCCTGGTGGTGCCGGATCATCAGCTGGAGGAACAGCACGTCGAAGGGCGTGCCCGACAGCGACCGCAGCTCGGCGAGCTCGGCCTCGGTCGCCATCCCGGGCATCACCGCACCGCCGGACCCGTGCCCGGACATGTCGTGCCCGCTCATCCCGTCCCCGGTCATCCCGTCCCCGGTCATCCCGTCCCCGGTCATCCACGCCATCGTCCCCCCGCCGGTGGCCGGCAGGCCCCACAGCGACAGCCAGCCCTGCATCCGGCCCGCCTGGTTCGTCTGGGTGGCGGAGATGTCGAAGGCCAGTTGCCCCACCTCGGCGTCCTCGCTGCGGGTGAGCGCCAGGTTGGCCATCTCCACCGCCTGCAGGTGGTGCCGGGACATGTCCCGGGAGAAGCCGGCGTCCACCGAGTCGCTGGTGGGCTCGGCGGTGCGGCCGATGCCCAGTGCCACCGCCAGCCCGCCACCGGCCACCAGCATGCCCAGCGCGATCACCGTCACCAGGACGGCGGTCGTCCAGCTGCGCTGCCGGGGGGCGGGGGACGGGGTGGCGGCGGGGTCGGTCATGGCTCCTCGGTGCTCGGGTGGCGGACCGCGGCCGGGGTCACGGGGCGCTGGAGGTCAGGGGGTGCTGGTGTCCTCGGCGGCCGGCGACGTGGTGGTCGGGGCGTCGGTGACCATCGCGTCGGTGCCCCGGCTGGGGTCGCCCTCCACGATCGGGTCGCTGATGAACAGCGGGTTCTCGCAGCTGGCCCCGATCTCGGGGTAGGCGTTCTCGATCTCCGAGTTGAACGTCATGAAGTCGACGTACTGTTCCACCCGCTCGTCGGTGGCCGAGTCGACCGACAGCTGGTGGTTCCACGACTGCAGGCTGATCGTCGAGCCGAGCCCGGCGTAGGGCGAGAGCATGAGCCCCGAGCGGCCGTCGACCAGCTCCTCGAGGGTGCTGAGGTCGGTGTCGCTGATCGCCTCCGGGTCGTAGGTGATCCAGGTCGCCCCGTGCTCCAGGCTGTGCACCGCGTTCTCGTGCCGGATGTCCACGTCGTAGACCGTGCCGGTGCAGTCGGCCCACTCGCCGTCGTGCGGCCCACCGACCGGCGGGGACTCGGTGTAGTCGACGTCGGTGGTGACGTGCTCCTGGCCGGCCGCGTACTCGTAGGACTGCAGGTCGGCGAGCTGGTCGATGCTGGTGACCCGGTTGGCGTTGGACTCGTTCACCTGCAGGACGGCGTAGGTGAGCACGGCCGCGGCGAAGACCGCGACCGCGACCGCCGCGGCGATCAGGCCCCACGGCTTCTGCTGGGTGACCACGTTGGCCGGCGGGCGGGTGCGCCCCTTGCCCTGCGGGCCGGTGGCGCGGGCGGACGTGCTGCGGCCGCCGGCGCCCTTGCCGGGCACGCCACCGGAGCGGCTGGAGCCGGACCCTCCGCGGGACGCGCCGCCTGCTCCGCGGCCGTTCTCGGGCTGGGGGTCCTTGGCCACTGCCGCTCCTCGTTGCTGTCCGTCGCTCGCGGCCGCCCGGTGATCGGTGCGCCGCTGGTCCGTGCCGGGCCGGTCCCGTACGGCGCGAGCGAGTGTAGGTCGCCGGCCTGTGCGGACCCGGCCGTCGAGTGGCGCTGCGGGTGTCGCCGTGCTCACCCTGTGGGACGGCGACCGGGCAGCTCGGAACGGGGATGCCCCGCTCCGTACGATCGAGCGGTGACACCCGAGCAGCTCAGTGACGTCGTCCGGTCCGCTGTCGCGGCGGCCGTGGAGCGCGGTGACCTCGCCGTCGCCGTCCCGGAGGACGTCGTGATCGAGCGCCCGCGCAACCCGGAGCACGGTGACTACGCCACCAACGTGGCGCTCCGGCTGGCCAAGACCGCCGGCCGCCCGCCCCGGGAGGTCGCCGAGGTGCTCGCCGGGCAGCTGCGCGACCACGACGGGGTCGCGTCGGTCGACGTGGCCGGCCCGGGGTTCCTGAACATCACCCTGGCCAAGGACGCGCTGGGGCAGATCGCCGTCCGGGTGGTCGCCGCGGGGGAGGCCTACGGACGCACCGACGTGCTCGCCGGCCAGCGGCTCAACCTGGAGTTCGTCTCGGCCAACCCCACGGGGCCGGTGCACATCGGCGGCACCCGGTGGGCCGCGGTCGGTGACGCGCTCGGCCGGCTGCTGACCGCCAGCGGGGCGCAGGTCACCCGGGAGTACTACTTCAACGACGCCGGCGCGCAGATCGACCGGTTCGCCCTCAGCCTGCTGGCCGCCGCCCACGGCCGCCCGGTCCCCGAGGACGGCTACGCCGGCGACTACATCGGGGAGATCGCCGCCCAGGTCGTCACCGCCGAGCCCGGCGTGCTGGAGCTGCCCGAGGCCGAGCAGCAGGAGCGGTTCCGGGTGCTCGGGGTCGACCTGATGTTCGCCGAGATCAAGCGGACGCTGGCCGACTTCGGCGTCGTCTTCGACGTCTACTTCTCCGAGCGCACGCTGCACGAGACGGGCGCGCTGGAGAAGGCGATCGCCCGGCTGCGGGAGCAGGGGCACGTGTTCGAGGCCGACGGTGCCGTCTGGCTGCGGACGACCACCTTCGGTGACGACAAGGACCGGGTGCTGGTCAAGGGCGACGGTGAGACGACCTACTTCGCCGCCGACTGCGCCTACTACCTGGACAAGCGCGAGCGCGGCTTCGACAAGGTCGTGATCATGCTCGGCGCCGACCACCACGGCTACATCGGCCGGTACAAGGCGCTGGTCGCCGCACTCGGCGACGACCCGGACACCAACCTGGAGATCCTGATCGGCCAGCTGGTCAACCTGGTCCGGGACGGCGAGCCGCTGCGGATGAGCAAGCGGGCCGGCACCGTCGTCCTGCTGGAGGACCTGGTCGCCGCGGTCGGTGCCGACGCCGCCCGGTACGCGCTGGCCCGGGCCTCCGTCGACCAGCAGATCGACCTGGACCTCGACCTGTGGAGCCGGCAGACCAACGACAACCCGGTCTTCTACGTGCAGTACGCGCACGCCCGGATCTCCTCGGTGCTGCGCAACGCCGCCGACCTCGGCCTGCCGCTGGGCGAGACCGGCGACGTGCAGGCCGGCCTGCTGGAGCACCCGCGGGAGGGCGACCTGCTCACCGCGCTGGGCGAGTTCCCGCGGGTGGTCGCCTCCGCCGCGGAGCTGCGCGCCCCGCACCGGGTGGCCCGCTACCTGGAGGAGCTGGCCGGCACGTACCACCGGTTCTACGACACCTGCCGGGTGCTGCCGCGCGCCGACGAGGAGGCCACCCCGCTGACCACCTCCCGGCTGTGGCTGTGCGCGGCCACCGCCACCGTGCTGCGCAACGGCCTGGCCGTGCTCGGGGTCAGCGCACCGGAGCGGATGTGAGGGCCCACCCGGCGGGTCCGCTGCACGGCAACATCGCGCCGCCTCCGGCCGCCGGGCCGGCGCCGGCCGAGCTGGGCGCACTCGACCCGCTGGTCTGGCCGCGGTCGGCCCGCCGGGTCGACGGCGAGCTCGAGCTGGGCGGACGCCGGGTGACCGACCTGGCCCGCGCGCACGGCACCCCGCTGTTCGTGCTGGACGAGGACGACTTCCGCGGCCGGGCCGCGGACTTCGCCACCGCCTTCACCGGCGCCGACGTGCACTACGCCTCCAAGGCCTTCCTCTGCGGCCAGGTGGCCCGCTGGATCGCCGACGACGGCCTGCACCTGGACGCCTGCAGCGGCAACGAGCTGGCCGTGGCGCTGGCCGCCGGCTTCCCGGCGGAGCGGATCGCGCTGCACGGCAACAACAAGTCGCTGGTCGAGCTGCAGCTGGCCGTCGAGGTGGGGATCGGGCACGTCGTGCTCGACTCCTTCGACGAGATCGACCGGCTGGTGCCGCTGGCCGAGGCCCGGGTGGCCGCCGGTGGCGCGCCGGTGCCGGTGCTGATCCGGTCGACCGTGGGCATCGAGGCGCACACCCACGAGTTCATCGCCACCGCGCACGAGGACCAGAAGTTCGGCTTCTCGCTGGCCACCGGTGACGCGCTGACCGCGGCGGTGCGGGTGATCCGGGAGCCGGCGCTGCACCTGGCCGGCCTGCACAGCCACATCGGCTCGCAGATCTTCGACACCGCCGGCTTCGAGGCCGCCGCGCACCGGGTGGTCGGCCTGATGGGCCAGGTGCACCAGGCCACCGGTGAGGTGCTCGGCGAGCTCAACCTCGGCGGTGGCTTCGGCATCGCCTACCTCGCCGAGGACGACCCGGTCACCCCCGAGGACGTCGCGGCCAAGCTGCGCTCGGTGATCGCCGCCGAGTGCGCGGCGCTGGGGCTGCCGGTGCCGCGGCTGGCCGTCGAGCCGGGCCGGGCGATCGCCGGGCCGGGCACCGTGACCCTGTACGAGATCGGCACCATCAAGCCGGTGCGGCTGGGCGCCAGCGGCGCACCGGGCACCCCCGTGGTGCGCAACTACGTCTCCGTCGACGGCGGGATGAGCGACAACATCCGCACCGCCCTCTACGACGCCAGCTACACCTGCGTGCTGGCCAACCGCGACTCCGACGCCCCGCCGGCGCTGTGCCGGGTGGTGGGCAAGCACTGCGAGAGCGGCGACGTGCTGGTGCGCGACCTGTGGCTGCCCTCCGACGTCCAGCCCGGCGACCTGCTCGCGGTCGCGGCCACCGGCGCCTACTGCTGGTCGATGGCGAGCAACTACAACTACCTGCTCAAGCCGCCGGTGGTCGCCGTCCGCGACGGTGCCGCCACCGAGATCGTCCGGCGCCAGACGCTGTCGGACGTGTTCGCCCTGGACGCCGTCCTGGCCGACCTGCCCGCCCCGAGCCCGGCGATCGACCAGCCGGCCCCCGAGCACCCCGCTGGAGCCCAGTCGTGAGTGACTCCCTCAAGGTGGCCCTGCTGGGCTGCGGCACCGTCGGCGGGGCCGTGCTGCGGCTGCTGTCCGAGCAGTCCGACGACCTCGCCGCCCGGATCGGCCGCCGGGTCGAGGTGGCCGGCGTCGCCGTCCGCCGTCCCGACCGGCACCCCGAGGTGCCGGCCGACCTGCTGACCACCGACGCCGAGGGCCTGGTCACCCGCCCCGACGTCGACCTGGTGGTCGAGGTGATCGGTGGGATCGAGCCGGCGCGGACGCTGGTCCTGGCGGCCATCGGTGCCGGCAAGTCCGTGGTCAGCGCCAACAAGGCGCTGCTGGCCGAGGACGGCGTCGCGCTGCACGCCGCCGCGGCCGAGGCCGGCGTCGACCTCTACTACGAGGCCGCCGTCGCCGGGGCGATCCCGCTGCTGCGCCCGCTGCGCGAGTCCCTCGCCGGCGACCAGCTGCGCCGGGTCGTCGGCATCGTCAACGGGACGACGAACTACATCCTGTCCCGGATGGCCGAGACCGGCGCGGGGTTCGGCGAGGCGCTGGCCGAGGCGACCGAGGCCGGGTACGCCGAGGCCGACCCGACCGCCGACGTCGACGGGTTCGACGCCGCCGCCAAGGCCGCGATCCTGGCCTCGCTGGCCTTCCACTCCCCGGTCACCGCCGGCGACGTGCACCGCGAGGGCATCTCCGCGGTCTCGGCCACCGACGTGGCCCGCGCCGCCGAGATCGGCTGCACCGTGAAGCTGCTGGCCATCTGCGAGCGGGTGCCCGGGGCCGACGGCGCGGACGACGCGGTCGCGGTGCGCGTGCACCCGGCGATGATCCCGACCACCCACCCGCTGGCCGCCGTCGGTGGCGCCTTCAACGCCGTCTTCGTCGAGGCCGAGGCCGCCGGCGAGCTGATGTTCTACGGGCAGGGCGCCGGGGGGGAACCGACCGCCAGCGCCGTGCTCGGTGACCTGGTGGCCGTGGCCCGCAACCGGCTGGCCGGTGCCGCCGGGCCGGGGACGACGGGCTACGCCGGGCTCACCGTGCGGCCGATGGCCGACACCCCCACCCGCTACCACGTGAGCCTCGACGTGGCCGACGTGCCGGGTGTGCTGGCGACCGTGGCGCAGGAGTTCGCCGCGCACGGCGTCAGCATCGCCACCGTCCGCCAGGACGGGCACGGCGACGCCGCCACGCTGGTGATCGTCACCCACCGGGCGCCGGACTCCGCGCTGGCGGCGACGGTGACCCGGCTGCGGGGCATGTCGGCCGTCCGGGGCGTGACCAGCGTGCTGCGGGTGGAGGGACTGTGAGCGGGGCGATCCGCGGGAGTGGACGGGTGAGGCTGTCATGAGCACGGAGCTGCCGACCGGCCTGCGCGGCGCGGTCTCGCCGTACTGGCCCGGCCTGATCGAGGCCTACCGGCACCGGCTGCCGGTGAGCCCGGCCACGCCGGTGGTGACCCTGCAGGAGGGGGCGACCCCGCTGGTGCACGCCGCGGAGCTCTCCCGGCGCACCGGCTGCGAGGTGTGGCTGAAGGTCGAGGGCGCCAACCCGACCGGGTCGTTCAAGGACCGCGGAATGACCATGGCGATCACCAAGGCGCTGGAGGAGGGCGCCAAGGCGGTCATCTGCGCCTCCACCGGCAACACGAGCGCGAGCGCGGCCGCCTACGCCGCGCGGGCCGGGCTGGTGTGCGCCGTGCTGGTGCCGCAGGGCAAGATCGCCACCGGCAAGCTCGCCCAGGCGCTGGTGCACGGGGCGAAGCTGCTGCAGGTCGAGGGCAACTTCGACGACTGCCTGGCGCTGGCCAGCAAGCTGGCCATCGACTACCCGGTGAGCCTGGTCAACAGCGTCAACCAGTACCGGATCGAGGGGCAGAAGACCGCCTCGTTCGAGATCGTCGACGTCCTCGGCGACGCCCCCGACGTGCACTGCCTGCCGGTCGGCAACGCCGGCAACATCACCGCCTACTGGCAGGGCTACCGCGAGTACGCCGCCGACGGTCCGGCCACCCGCACCCCGCGGATGTGGGGCTTCCAGGCCGCCGGTGCGGCGCCGATCGTCACCGGCGCGGTCGTCGAGCAGCCCAGCACCATCGCCACCGCGATCCGGATCGGCAACCCGGCGTCCTGGACCAAGGCGCTCACCGCCCGCGACGACTCCGGTGGCCGGATCGACGCGGTCACCGACCGGGCGATCCTGGCCGCGTACCGGCTGCTGGCCCGCAGCGAGGCCGTGTTCGTGGAGCCCGCCTCGGCCGCCTCGGTCGCCGGCCTGCTGCAGGTCGCCGAGGCCGGCGGCCTGGAGCCCGGCCAGCGGGTGGTCTGCACGGTCACCGGCAACGGCCTCAAGGACCCGGAGTGGGCCATCTCCGGCGCGCCGGCGCCGGTCACCATCCCGGTCGACGCCGCCGCCGCTGCCGCGCAGCTCGGGCTCTGACGCCGTCGTGAGCGCCCGCCCGACCGCCGTCGGCGTCCGCGTGCCGGCGACGAGTGCCAACCTGGGGCCGGCGTTCGACTGCGCCGGCCTGGCGCTGAGCTGCTGGGACTCCCTCGACGTCGCGGTCACCGACGGCGGGCTGGTCGTCGAGGTCACCGGTGAGGGCGCCGGCGAGCTGCCGGCCGACGAGTCGCACCTGGTGGTCCAGGCGTTCCGGGCGGCGTGCGCGGAGCTGGACTGGACGCCGCCGGGCCTGCGCCTGAGCGCGCACAACGGCATCCCGCAGGGGCGGGGGATGGGCTCCTCGGCCGCCGCGGTGACCGCCGGGGTGCTCGCCGCCTGGGCGCTGTGCCCCGACGTGGCCGAGATCGACCAGGCGGCCGTGCTGCGGCTGTGCTCCGCGCTGGAGGGGCATCCCGACAACGTGGCCCCGTGCCTGCTCGGCGGGGCCACGCTGTCCTGGACGACGTCCACCGGTGCCCGCGCCGTGCGGCTGGACGTCGACCCGCGGATCGTGCCGGTGCTGTTCGTGCCGGGCACGACGCTCTCCACCCACCTGGCCCGGGGGCTGCTGCCGGCCCACGTGCCGCACGCCGACGCCGCCCACGCGGCGGGCCGGGCGGCGCTGCTGGTGCACGCCCTGACCGCCGATCCCGGGCTGCTGACCGAGGCGACCGAGGACCGGCTGCACCAGGCGCAGCGGGCCCCGGCGATGCCGGACAGCGCGGCGCTGCTGACCCGGCTGCGGGCCGACGGTCACGCCGCGGTGGTGTCGGGGGCGGGCCCGTGCGTGCTCGCGCTGGCCGTCCTGGACGAGGCGGAGGGCGCCGCTGACCTGGGTGCCTCCGTCGAGGTCACCCGCTTGCGGGCCGCCACGCCGCCGGGGTGGGAGTGCCGCCCGCTGCAGGTCGACGCCGCGGGGGCGGTCGTGCTCCCAGCGGGCAGGTGATCACGGTGCGGTATCGTTCCGGGCGTCTGGAACACACCGGTGACGGACTGTGTTGTGGGCGATGTCGGCCTGTGTCTAGGCTGACGACGTAGCCGCCTCCGGGCGTTGCTCCACGCGGGAGCGTCGCAGACGGTCGATCCGTCGCCGCTGATCCTCGCCCCGCATCCACAGACCCGTGCTCTCCCGATCGACGCCTCGAGTCCACGAGCGGGCTCCCGCCGTCTGGGACCGGGTCCCCTCCTGCGCTGCCAGGCGCAGGTCACCGCAGGGAAGGACCTGTACGTGAGCGAGACCACCGACCTCCTCGACGGCGCGCACGACGCCGCCCCGTCCGACGAGGCAGCTGCCGGCAGCGGAACGGCTCCCCGTTCCCGCCGCCGTGGCAGCGGGCTGTCCGGCATGCTGCTGCCCGAGCTGCAGCGCCTGGCCGCCGAACTGGGCATCCCCGGCACCGGCAAGATGCGCAAGAGCGACCTGGTCGCCGCCATCTCCGAGCGGCAGGTCGGCGGCGACGCGGGCTCGGCCCCGGTTTCGAGCACCCCCGCCGCGACCACCCCGGCCGCCCCTGCGCCGCGCACCGAGGACGCCGTCACCGGTGGTGTGGCCACCTCGGCCGCCCCGCTGGAGGCGCCGATCAGCGGCGGCGGCAACGGTGGCCCGATCACCGCCGGCCCGGCGCAGCGCAGCGACGACACCCCGACCGAGGGTGCCCCCACCGGCCGTCGCCGCCGGGGTGCGAGCCGCCCGGCCGGCGCGCCGGCCGCTGACGCCCCCGCCGCGGAGGCGGCACCGGCCGCAGCCGCCGACGTGCAGACCACCGACGCCGGCGAGTCGCCGGCCGCGGCCGGTGAGGAGCGCGGCGAGGGCGAGCGTCCGCAGCGCAGCCGCCGGGAGCGCGGGGACCGTGCCCCCCGGGACGGCAGCGACCGCGACGACCGCGGCAGCCGCGATGGCTCCGCCCGTGACGGCTCGGCCCGTGACGGTTCTGCCCGTGACGGCTCTGCTCGTGACGGTTCTGGCCGGGACGCCGAGGAGCGCGGCGGTCGCAACCGGGCCGACGGTGACAGCGGCCGGAACCGCGGCGAGGCCGACAACGGCCGGAACCGCGGCGAGGCCGACAACGGCCGGAACCGGGGCGACGGCGAGAACGGCCGGAACCGGGCCGAGGGCGAGGGCCGCAACGGCCGCAACGAGCGGGGCAACCGCAATGACAGCGGCCGGGACGGCAACCGCAACGACGCTGGCGCCAACCGCAACGACGCCCGCAACGACTCCCGCAACGACGAGGACGACGACGACTTCGAGGGCGGTCGCGGTCGCCGCGGCCGGCGGTACCGCGACCGGAACCGTCGCGGTGGCAACGCCGGCGGCGGGCGCGAGCGCTTCGACCAGGGCGAGCCCACGGTCAGCGAGGACGACGTCCTGCTCCCGGTCGCCGGGATCCTCGACGTGCTGGACAGCTACGCGTTCGTCCGCACCTCGGGTTACCTGACCGGGCCGAACGACGTCTACGTCTCGCTGTCCCAGGTGCGCCGGTACGGCCTGCGTCGCGGCGACGCCATCACCGGCGCCGTCCGCCAGCCCCGTGAGGGCGAGCGCAAGGACAAGTACAACGCACTGGTCCGGCTCGACTCGGTCAACGGCCTGGATCCCGAGCAGGCCCGCAACCGGCCCGAGTTCACCAAGCTGACCCCGCTCTACCCGCAGGACCGCCTGCGGCTGGAGACCGAGCCGCATCTGATGACCACCCGGCTCATCGACCTGGTCATGCCGATCGGCAAGGGGCAGCGGGCGCTGATCGTCAGCCCGCCGAAGGCCGGCAAGACGATGGTGCTGCAGTCGATCGCCAACGCGATCACGACCAACAACCCCGAGGTCCACCTCATGGTGGTGCTGGTCGACGAGCGGCCCGAAGAGGTCACCGACATGCAGCGCTCGGTGAAGGGCGAGGTCATCGCCTCGACCTTCGACCGGCCCCCGGCCGACCACACCACGGTCGCCGAGCTGTCGATCGAGCGGGCCAAGCGCCTGGTCGAGATGGGCCACGACGTCGTCGTCCTGCTGGACTCGATCACCCGGCTGGGCCGCGCCTACAACCTGGCGGCCCCCGCCTCCGGGCGCATCCTCTCCGGTGGTGTCGACTCCACGGCGCTCTACCCGCCCAAGCGCTTCCTCGGCGCCGCCCGCAACATCGAGAACGGCGGCTCGCTGACGATCATCGCCTCGGCGCTCGTCGAGACCGGGTCGACGATGGACACGGTCATCTTCGAGGAGTTCAAGGGCACCGGGAACGCCGAGATCAAGCTGGACCGGCGGCTGGCCGACAAGCGGGTCTTCCCCGCCGTCGACGTCAACGCCTCGGGCACCCGCAAGGAGGAGATCCTCCTCTCGCCCGACGAGCTGGCCATCGTGATCAAGCTGCGCCGGGTGATGTCGGCCCTGGAGCCCCAGCAGGCGCTGGAGCTGCTGCTCGACCGGATGCGCAAGACGCGCAACAACGTCGAGTTCCTGATGCAGGTGCAGAAGACCACGCTCGGCGTCAACGAGAAGGACTGAGGGCCTCCCTGCCCCCCGCCACGAGCAAGCTCGCGACGGGGCCCTGCAGGGAGGCCGGGGGCGGCCTCTGCAAGGGGGCCGTCCCCGTACGTCGCCCGGGCCGTACACTGGCCCGTCGAGCCTCCGTCGCCGTCACCGGCGGCGTCCGAACGACCAGATCCCGAGACCAGAGAGAGGGTGTACCGGCATGAAGGCCGACATCCACCCGGACTACCACGTCACCACGGTGACCTGCGGTTGCGGCAACACGTTCCAGACCAAGAGCACGGCGCCCGGCGGCACGATGACCGTCGAGACCTGCTCGGCCTGCCACCCCTTCTACACGGGCAAGCAGCGCATCCTGGACACCGGTGGCCGCGTCGCCCGCTTCGAGAAGCGGTTCGGCAAGCGCAACGCCGGCGCCGACAAGTAGCACCCTCGACGGCGCCCGCACCGCCCCTTCCCGGGGCGGGGCGGGCGCCGTCGTCATGTCCGCCCCACCGCGCGGATCGGACACCCACGCTCTCGCGCGATAAAGCACCCGCGGTTTCGCGCGATAAAGCACCCGCGGTCTCGCGCGATCACGCGCGTGGTCTCGCGCGAACGAGTACTCGAGGAGCCCGAGTGAGCAGCACCGACGCCGGCAGCGACCGGCTCGCCGGCCTGCTCGCCGAGCACCGCGAGCTGGAGGCCGAGCTGGCCGACCCCGCGGTCCACGCCGACGCCGCGCGCGCCCGGCGGCTGGGCCGGCGCTACGCCCAGCTCGCCCCGGTGGTGGAGACCTCCCGGGCCCTGGACGCCGCCACCGACGACCTGGCCACGGCACGGGAACTGGGCGCCGAGGACCCGTCGTTCGCGCGCGAGGCCGAGCACCTGCAGGGCACCGTCACCGAGCTGACCGCCCGGCTGACCGAGCTGCTGCTGCCCAAGGACCCCGACGACGACAAGGACGTCATCCTCGAGATCAAGGCGGGGGAGGGCGGGGCCGAGTCGGCGCTGTTCGCCGGCGACCTGCTGCGGATGTACCTGCGGTACGCCGAGCGGCGCGGCTGGGCCACCGAGGTGCTCGACGCCGTCCCCGCCGAGCTGGGCGGCTACAAGGACGTCGCCGTGGCGATCAAGTCCCGCACGGACGAGGGCGTGTTCGCCCGGCTGAAGTTCGAGGCCGGCGTACACCGGGTGCAGCGGGTCCCGGTGACCGAGTCCCAGGGGCGCATCCACACCTCGGCGGTGGGCGTCCTGGTGCTGCCCGAGGCCGAGGAGGTCGACGTCAGCGTCGACCCGGGCGACCTGCGGATCGACGTCTTCCGCTCGTCGGGGCCCGGCGGGCAGAGCGTCAACACCACCGACTCCGCCGTCCGGATCACCCACCTGCCCACCGGCATCGTGGTCAGCTCGCAGAACGAGAAGAGCCAGCTGCAGAACCGGGAGTCGGCGCTGCGGGTGCTGCGCGCCCGGTTGCTGGCCGCCGCCCGCGAGGAGGCCGAGGCCACCGCCTCCGACCAGCGGCGCAGCCAGGTGCGGACGGTCGACCGCAGCGAGCGGGTGCGCACCTACAACTTCCCGGAGAGCCGGCTGTCCGACCACCGGGTGGGCTTCAAGGCGCACAACCTGGACCAGGTGCTGGACGGCGACCTCGACCCGGTGCTGGACGCGCTCACCGCGGCCGCCACCGCCGAGCTGCTGGCGGCCGGCTCCTGACCGCCGCCCGGGTGCTGGTCGCCGACGCCGCCCGCCGGCTCGCCGCGGCCGGCGTGGAGTCGCCGCGGGTGGACGCCGAGCTGCTGCTGTGCGCCGTCCTGGGCACCACCCGCACCGCGCTGCTGACCCTCGGTGAGGTGCCGGCCGGGCCGGCCGACCGGTTCGCCGCCCTGGTCGAGGAGCGCGCCGCCCGGGTGCCGCTGCAGCACCTCACCGGGACCGCCCCGTTCCGGCACGTCGAGCTGGCGGTCGGGCCGGGGGTCTTCGTGCCCCGGCCGGAGACCGAGCTGATCGCCGGCTGGGTGCTCGACCGGATCGCCGGCCTGACCGGGCCCACCGTGGTCGACCTGGGCGCCGGGTCCGGGGCGATCGCGCTGTCGGTGGCCCACGAGCACCCCGGCGCCCGGGTGGTCGCCGTCGAGCGCGACGCGGGTGCGATCGAGTGGACCCGGCACAACGCCGCCACCCGGGCCGCGGCCGGCGACACCCCGGTCGAGGTGCTGGCCGGGGACATGACCGACCCGCAGCTGCTGACCGAGCTGGACGGCACGGTCGACGTGGTCGTCTCCAACCCGCCGTACGTGCCCGACGGTGCCCGGCTGCCGCAGGAGGTCGCCGACCACGACCCGCCGCTGGCGCTGTGGGGTGGCCCGGACGGGCTGGACGTCGTCCGTGGCCTGCTCGGCACCGCCGCGCGGTTGCTGCGCCCGGGTGGCTGGCTGGGCATCGAGCACGCCGACCAGCAGGGCAGCTCGCTGCCGGAGATGGTGCGCAGGCACGGCCGGTGGGCCGGGGTCGCCGACCACGCCGACCTGGCCGGCCGGCCGCGCTACACGACCGCTCAGCTGGCTGGGCACCACGCCGCGACGTAGCCCCGGCCCCCGGGGACGGTGACCGCGAGGTCGCGCCGCTGCACGCTGATGCCCGGCTCGCCACAGGCGTGCTCGAACCCCTCGTCGGTGTACTCCACGTCGACCACCGCGGCGCCGTACACGTCGGTGTAGGCGCCGCACTCGTCGAACTGGCCGCAGTCCTCGGTCACCGCGTAGTCGAAGCCGATGCCGGCGTCGGTCAGCTCGGCGGCGTTCTTCTGGGCGACGGCCAGGCCGTTGTGGTGCGCCCGGTCGACCAGCAGGCCGGCCATGGCGGCGGCGTCCTCGGCGTCCAGCAGCCCGCCGGACCGGGTCCAGCTGTCGAGGTTGTCCGGCTCCACCGCGTCGAACCCGTCGGCGGCGCAGCCGTCGAACCACGGACCCACGACGTCGAGGACGGCCGACCGGGAGCCGGCGGTGGAGACGTCCAGCAGGAACTCGTCGGGCCAGTCCGGGTCCGCGACCCGCTGCCCGTCGGCGTCGTGCAGCAGCAGCTCCTCGGGCCACTCGGAGCTGCCCGGCTGGGTCTGGAAGGCGTTGACGTAGCAGGCCGACCACAGCTCGGCCGCCGGCGGGTCCGTGCGGTCGCGGACGACGCCGGCGACCCCGTCGGCCGGCGGGTACGCGCCGCCCAGCTGGTAGTCGACCCGGGCGCCGGGTGGCAGGCCGGGGACCGACCGGGCCGGGTCGGGTGCCGCCTGAGGGGTCGCGGGGTCGGACCCACCACAACCGGCCAGCACCAGCAGCGTCGCCGCGATCGACGTCGCGACCCCCCACCTGTGCACGGCGACAGAGTAGGTGGGGGAGACTCCCCAGCCGTGGCCGACGTCTTCGACTGCAGTGACCCCGACCAGCGCGAGGCGGGCCTGACCGCCGCCACCCGGGCGCTGGCCCGCGGCGAGCTGGTCCTCCTCCCGACCGACACCGTCTACGGCGTGGCGGCCGACGCCTTCACCCCGGCCGCGGTCACCCGGCTGCTCGCGGCGAAGAACCGCGGCCGCAGCATGCCGGTGCCCGTGCTGATCGGTGAGGCCTCCACCCTCGCCGGTCTGGTGGACGCCGTCCCGGCCGTGGCCCACGACCTGGCCGAGGCCTTCTGGCCGGGCGGGCTGACCCTGGTGGTCGAGCACGCCAGCACCCTGGCCTGGGACCTCGGGGACGCCGACGGCACCGTCGCCGTCCGGCTGCCGGACGACGACGTCGCCCGCGACCTGCTCCGCGCGACCGGGCCGCTGGCGGTGTCCAGCGCCAACCGCTCCGGCCGGCCGGCCGCGACCACCGCGCAGGAGGCGGCCGACCAGCTCGGTGAGCACGCCGCGGTCGTGCTGGACGGGGGCCCCCGCGCCGGCTCGGCGGCCAGCACGATCATCGACTGCACCGTCCCGGCCCCGCGGGTGCTCCGGATCGGCGCGATCGACCTCGACCGGCTCCGCGAGGTCGTCCCCGAGATCACCGACTGACGCCGGGCCTGCCCCCGGCGCGGTGCGATGCGAGGCATCGCGGCGCCGCGGCGTTACCGTGGGGCGACATCCGCGTGCCCTCGTCCCGGTGCACGCGGGCCCGCGCACCGACCCGCAGGAGTGCACCCGCGATGAGCACCCCGGCCGCGATCCCCTACTGGGGGCCCGACTTCGACGCCCTGGCGGCGTTCGACCCGGAGATCTCCGGCGTCGTCACCGACGAGCTCGACCGGCTCCGCGGCGGCCTGCAGCTGATCGCCAGCGAGAACCTCACCAGCCCGGCCGTCCTCGCCGCGCTGGGCAGCACGCTGTCGAACAAGTACGCCGAGGGCTACCCCGGCCGCCGCTACTACGGCGGCTGCGAGGTGGTCGACCGCGCCGAGTCCCTGGGCATCGAGCGGGCCAAGGAGCTCTTCGGCGCCGAGCACGCCAACCTGCAGCCGCACTCCGGGGCCAGCGCCAACCTCGCCGCCTACGGTGCCTTCCTGCAGCCGGGGGACACCCTGCTGGGCATGGCGCTGCCGCACGGCGGCCACCTGACCCACGGCACCAAGGTCTCGTTCTCCGGCAAGTGGTTCAACGCGGTCCAGTACGGGGTCGACGAGAAGACCGAGCACATCGACTACGACCAGGTCCGTGACCTCGCCCGCGAGCACCGGCCCAAGCTGATCGTCGCCGGCGGGTCGGCGATCCCACGGCTGATCGACTTCGCCGCCTTCCGGGAGATCGCCGACGAGGTCGGCGCGGTCTTCATGGTCGACGCGGCGCACTTCATCGGGCTGGTCGCCGGCAAGGCGATCCCCTCGCCGGTGCCCCACGCCGACGTGGTCACCTTCACCACGCACAAGGTCCTCCGCGGCCCGCGCGGGGGAGCGATCGTCTGCCGGGCCGAGCACGCCAAGGCCATCGACAAGGCGGCCTTCCCGATGATGCAGGGCGGCCCGCTGATGCACGCCATCGCAGCCAAGGCGGTCAACCTCAAGGAGTGCCTGCAGCCCGAGTACCAGGCCTACGCCCGCCAGGTGATCACCAACGCCCAGGCGCTCACCGAGGGCCTGGCCGCCGAGGGGCTGCGCCCGGTCGCCGGCGGCACCGACACCCATCTGGCCCTGCTCGACCTGCGCGAGGTCACCGACACCGCCGGTGAGCTGGTCACCGGCAAGGTGGCCGAGGCCCGCTGCGACGCCGCCGGCATCGTGATGAACAAGAACGCCATCCCCTTCGACCCGCAGCCGGCGTCGATCGCCTCCGGCATCCGCGTCGGCACCCCGTCGGTGACCACCCAGGGGATGACGGAGACCGACATGCGGGCGATCGCCTCGCTCATCGGCACCGCGATCCGGGACGCCGACGGCTCCCGGACGGCGGAGGTCGCCGCCGGCGTGCGCGAGCTGGTCGCGGCGCATCCCGCGTACCCCGAGCCGACCCGGACCGTCTGAGCCGATGCGCGAGTACGCCGTCGTCCTCCTCGCCGCCGGCCTGGTCACCTTCCTGGCCACCCCGGTGGTGCGGGTGGCGGCGGTCCGGCTGCGGGTGATGGCCGCGGTCCGGGACCGCGACGTGCACGTCATCCCGACCCCGCGGGGCGGGGGAGTGGCGATGTACCTGGGGGTGGCCGCCGGCGTGCTCGTGGCCTCCCAGCTGCCCTCGTTGCAGCGCAGCTTCGAGTTCAACAGCCAGACCATCGCCGTGCTGGTCGCCGGTGGGCTCATCTGCCTGCTCGGCGTCCTGGACGACCGGTTCGGGCTGGACGCCCTGACCAAGCTCACCGGCCAGATCGCCGCGGCAGGGGTGATGGTGCTGCTGGGCGTGCAGCTGGCCTACGTGTTCCTGCCGGTCGCCGACATCGGCACGCTGTCCCTCGGTTCCGACGTCGGGGTGCCGGCGACGATCCTGCTCACCGTCCTGACGGTGAACGCGCTGAACTTCATCGACGGGCTGGACGGCCTGGCCGCCGGCGTCTCGGCGATCGCCGCCCTCGCCTTCTTCGCCTACAGCTACCACCTGGGGGCGGTGGGCTACGACGACGTGGCGAGCGCCCCGGCGTTGATCACCGCGGTGCTGGCCGGCGCCTGCCTGGGCTTCCTGCCGCACAACTTCAACCCCGCGCGGATCTTCATGGGCGACTCCGGGTCGATGCTCGTGGGGCTGATGCTGTCCGCGGCGGCCGTGTCGGCGACCGGGCAGACCGACTCGCAGACCCTCGGCTCGGCGGCGAGCCTGCTGCCGCTGACCTTGCCGCTGCTCGTGCCGGTCGCGGTGCTCTTCATCCCGTTCATCGACCTGCTGATGGCGGTCGTCCGCCGCACCCGCAAGGGCCAGTCGCCCTTCAGCCCGGACAAGATGCACCTGCACCACCGGCTGCTGTCCATCGGCCACTCGCACCGTCGAGCGGTGCTGATCATGTACTTCTGGGCCGCGCTGCTCAGCTCCGGCGCCGTGGCCCTGTCGATCACCGGCGGCACCGTCGAGGTGCTGGTCATCATCGGGGCGCTGCTGGTCGTCGGCGTCGTCGTCGTGCTCAGCCCGCGGGCCCGGCGGGCGGCCATCGCCGCCCGGGAGGCAGAGTTGGCGGCCATGAAGGAACGCAGCCGTGCCGCCCACCCGGCCAGTCGTGTCCTCCGGGACGGCGCAGGACCGGGCGGCGGGTCGGTGCCGGCCGGTGCCGCCGCACGCTCGTCGTCCGCGGCGGCGGGGGCACCCCGGTGAGCGCCTCGTCCGCGCAGCGGCCGCGCAGCGACGCACCCTGGGACCTGTCCTTCCTCCGGGTGGGCGCTCTGGTGGCGCTGGTCGCGACCGCCGTGGCCACCCCGGTGGTCGGGGCGGTGGCCGGGTGGACCGAGGCGCTCGGGGTGGTGGTCGGCGCCGCGGTCGTGACCGCCTTCTTCTGCGTCTCCGGGGTGGTCATCGCCTGGGCCGGGAAGGTGGACGACACCTGGACGATGCCCGCCGCCCTCGGCACCTTCGGGTTGAAGGCGTTCCTGTTGTTCCCGCTGCTCACCGGCCTGCCGGAGGACGGCTGGCTGGACCGCCGGGTGCTGGCCTGGACCGTCATCGCCGGGGCCCTGCTGTGGAGCGTGGTGCAGCTGCGCTGGGTCTGGACCCGGCAGCTGTACTACGTCCCCCCGCCGAGTGCACCGGCAGCCGCCGGGGTCCCCCGGCAGGACGACCCGGGGATCCGCCCGACAGGCGGCTGATAGTGTCCGACGCGATGGCCGAGGACAGTCCCGAAACCGGGGCCACTCGACCACGCCCTGAACAGCCTGCTCGTCAGCCCAGCGGGGCCGACATGGGCTGGGGGGTCACCGGGACGATCCTGTCCGGGATGGCCGTCTGGGGCGGGGCCGGGTGGCTGGTCGACCAGTGGCTGGACACGCGAGTGTTCTTCCCGGTCGGGGTCATCCTCGGCGTGGCGGTGGCCATCTACGTGGTCATCAAGCGATACGGCGGGCCCGACCAGGCCGCCGCACAGCCCCCGGGCGGCCGACAGAGCCGGCCCAGGACGCAGAAGGGACAACGGTGACCTCCAGCGCCCACGCGCTCGGCGACGTGCTCGCTGTGGAGAGCGACCCCGGTGGCGGCTTCACGCCCCCGGGCATCGGAGAGTTCTACCCCGAGGCGCTCACCAGCTTCTCCCTGCTGGGTGTCGACTTCGAGATCACCCGGATCACGCTGATCGCCTGGGTGGCGACCGCGGCGATGATCGCCCTGCTGGTCGCCGCGGTGCGCAAGCCGGAGATCGTCCCCGGCAAGCTCCAGTTCATCGGCGAGACCGGCTACTCCTTCGTGCGGGACGGGATCGCCCGCGACGTCGTCGGCCCGAAGGGCCTGCCGTTCGCGCCGTTCCTCGCCTCGCTGTTCTTCTTCATCCTGGCGAACAACCTGATGGCGATCATCCCGCTCGCCCAGATCTCGCCGATGTCGAAGTTCGCCTTCCCGCTGGTGCTGGCGTTGATCTGCTGGGTCCTCTACATCGCGGTCGGGATCAAGAACCAGGGCCTGTGGCCCTACTTCCGCGACATCATGTTCCTGCCCGGCGTGCCGAAGCCGATGTACATCCTGATCACGCCGCTGGAGCTGCTGCAGAACTTCATCGTGCGGCCGTTCACGCTGGCGATCCGGCTCTTCGCGAACATGTTCGCCGGCCACATGCTGCTGGTGACGTTCGCGCTCGGCGCCACCTACCTGCTCTCCGTCGACAACTTCTCCGTGGTCTTCGGCCCGGTGTCGGCGCTGATGGCGATCGTGATGACGTTCTTCGAGCTGCTGGTCATCTTCCTGCAGGCCTACGTCTTCACGATGCTGATGGGCACCTACCTCAACGGTTCCGTCGAGGCCGCTCACTGACCCGCGCCGGCCGGCTCCACCGGTCGGTCACCTGAACTGCACCACCGCACCACCCGCACGACCCCGCCAGCCGCCCGGCCCACCGCCGGGCGACGACACAGGAGGAACACCCCGCGATGATGGACGTTCTCGCAGAGCTCGAAGGCAGCATCGGTTCGGTCGGCTACGGCATCGCCACGATCGGCCCCGGCATCGGTGTCGGTCTGGTCTGGGCCGCCTACATCCAGGCCACCGCCCGTCAGCCCGAGTCGGCCGGCCTCACCCGCACCTACGCCTTCCTGGGCTTCGCCCTGGCCGAGGCGCTGGCGCTGATCGGCTTCGTCGCCCCCCTCGTCTACGGCACCTGATCCGCTCGCTGACGAGTTCGGTCACTGACATCCAGACGAGGACGTTGACAGCATGAGCATCTTGGCTGCGGAGAGCGCGAACCCGCTCATCCCGCCCTTCGGCGAGATCATCGTCGGCCTGATCGCGTTCGCGGTCCTGGCCTTCGTGGTGATCAAGTTCGTCGCACCGCGCTTCGAGCAGGTCTTCCAGGCCCGTCGCGCGGCGATCGAGGGCGGCATCGAGCGGGCCGAGGCCATGCAGGCCGAGGCCAAGGCCGCGCTGGAGCAGTACCGCGCTCAGCTCGCCGAGGCGCGCACCGAGGCGGCGCAGATCCGCGACGCCGCGCGTGCGGAGGGGCAGCAGATCATCGAGGAGCTCCGCGCCCAGGCGCAGGAGGAGTCGGCTCGGATCGTCGCCCGCGGCGAGGAGCAGCTCGCTGCCTCTCGCCAGCAGGTGATCAACGAGCTGCGCGGTCAGATCGGCACGCTGGCCGTCGACCTCGCCGGCCGGCTGGTCGGCGAGTCGCTGGCCGACGACGCCCGGCGCAGCGGCACCGTCGACCGGTTCCTGGACCAGCTGGACGGCATGTCCGCTGCCGGTGACGGCCGCGGCGGCAGCTCGGCGTACGTCCCGCAGGACGCCCGCTGATGCACGCCTCCAGCCGGGCAGCGATGGAGGCCTCGCGGGCGAGCCTCCTCGAGCAGACCGGGGGCGCCCGCAGCCGCAACCGCGGTGAGGCGCTGCTGACCCTGGCCGACGAGGTGTTCGCCGTGGCGCACCTCCTCGACGGCCAGCCGTCGCTGCGGCGTGCCCTCTCGGACGCCTCGGTGCGGCCGGAGGACCGGGCGGGCCTGGCCCGCCGGCTGCTGTCGGCGCAGGTCTCCGCAGCCACCCTCGCGGTGGTCGAGACGGTCGCCCAGCAGCGCTGGTCCCGTCCGCTCGACCTGGTCGAGGCCACCGAGACGCTGGCCACGGAGGCGGCCCTGGACGCCGCGGACGCCCGCGGTGAGCTCGAGGGCGTGGAGGACGAGCTCTTCCGGTTCGGCCGGATCGTCGCCGGCGACGCCGACCTGGCGCGCATCCTGGGCAACCGCTCGGCGCCCCGCGAGGGCAAGACCGCGCTGCTGGACCGGCTGCTGTCCGGGAAGGTCAGCCCGGTCACCGAGCGCCTGGTCCGGAACTCGCTGACCAGCTCGCACGTGCACAACGCGGAGAACGAGATCGAGCGGCTCTCCACGATGGCGGCCCGCCGGCGTGGTCGGTCGGTCGCCCACGTGATCAGCGCCGTCCCCCTGTCGGCCGTTCAGGAACAACGGCTGGTGGGTGTGCTCGAGCGCATCTACGGGCGCACCATGGGCCTGCAGGTGCAGGTCGACCCCGACGTCCTCGGCGGTCTGGTCGTCCGGGTCGGTGACGAGGTCATCGACGGCAGCATCGCCCACCGGCTCGAGGACGCCGGCCGCCGACTGGCCGGCTGACGGCACCGATCGACCGCTCCACCGCATCACCACAGACACCAGCAGAAGAGGACGCGAGAGCCATGGCCGAGCTGACGATCTCCGCGGACGAGATCCGCAGTGCCATCCAGAACTACGTCTCCGACTACACCCCGGACGTCTCCCGCGAGGAGGTCGGGGTCGTCACCGAGGCCGGCGACGGCATCGCCCGGGTCGAGGGCCTGCCCTCGGTCATGACCAACGAGCTCCTCGAGTTCGAGGGCGGCGTGCGGGGCCTGGCCCTGAACCTCGACGTGCGTGAGGTCGGTGTCGTCATCCTCGGTGACTTCGCCGGCATCGAGGAGGGCCAGACGGTCCGCCGGACCGGCGAGGTCCTCTCCGTCCCCGTGGGCGACGGGTTCCTCGGCCGCGTGGTCGACCCGCTGGGCAACGCGATCGACGGGGCCGGCCCGATCGAGACCTCCAGCCGCCGCGCGCTCGAGCTGCAGGCGCCCACCGTGGTGCAGCGGCAGTCGGTGCACGAGCCGATGCAGACCGGCATCAAGGCCATCGACGCCATGACCCCGATCGGCCGCGGTCAGCGCCAGCTGATCATCGGTGACCGGCAGACCGGCAAGTCGGCCATCGCGCTGGACACGATCATCAACCAGAAGCAGGCCTGGGCGACCGGCGACCCGCAGCAGCAGGTGCGCTGCATCTACGTGGCGGTCGGTCAGAAGGGCTCGACCATCGCCGCCACCCGCGCCGCCCTCGAGGAGGCCGGCGCGATGGAGTACACGACCATCGTCGCCGCACCGGCCTCGGAGGCCGCGGGCTTCAAGTACATCGCCCCCTACACCGGCTCGGCCATCGGCCAGCACTGGATGTACGAGGGCAAGCACGTCCTGATCGTGTTCGACGACCTGTCCAAGCAGGCCGAGGCCTACCGCGCCGTCTCGCTGCTGCTGCGCCGTCCGCCGGGCCGCGAGGCCTACCCCGGCGACGTCTTCTACTTGCACTCCCGCCTGCTGGAGCGCTGCGCGAAGCTCTCCGACGAGCTGGGCGCCGGCTCGATGACCGGGCTGCCGCTCATCGAGACCAAGGGCAACGACGTGTCGGCCTACATCCCGACCAACGTCATCTCGATCACCGACGGGCAGATCTTCCTCGAGACGGGTCTGTTCAACTCCGGTGTCCGCCCGGCGATCAACGTGGGCATCTCGGTGTCCCGGGTGGGTGGTTCGGCGCAGATCAAGGCGATGAAGTCGGTCGCCGGGCGCCTGCGCCTGGACCTGGCGCAGTTCCGCGAGCTGGAGGCCTTCTCGTCCTTCTCCTCCGACCTGGACGCCTCCAGCCGCGCCACCCTGGACCGCGGCCAGCGTCTCGTCGAGCTGCTCAAGCAGGGCCAGTACTCGCCGTTCCCCGTCGAGCGCGAGGTCGTCTCGCTGTGGCTGGGCACCACCGGCAAGCTGGACCGGGTGCCCGTCGGCGACGTCCGTCGCTTCGAGCTGGAGTTCCTGGACTTCATCGGCCGGGGCGACAACGTCGTCTTCGACACGATCCGGACGTCCAAGAAGCTCGAGGACGACGTGGTGAGCAGCCTCGAGGCGGCGGTGGAGACCTTCTACGGTCAGTTCACCACCTCCGACGGCGAGTCCCTGCAGGTCAACGAGCCCGAGGTCGAGGCCATGGACGCCAGCCAGCGCGGCCAGGAGACCGTCCGGGTCAAGCGGAGCGCCTGACATGGCCGCTTCCCTGCGCGCGCTGCGGCGCCGGATCCGCTCCACGCGGTCGACGAAGAAGATCTTCTCGGCCCAGGAGCTGATCGCCGGCGCCCGCATCGTGCGGGCCCAGGCCCGGGTGGAGGCCTCCCAGCCCTACGCCCGGGAGATCACCCGGGTGCTGTCCGCGCTGGCCGGTTCGGCCAGCCTGGACCACCCGCTGCTGACCGAGCGGCCCGAGCCCAAGCGGGTCGCCGTCCTGGTCATCACCTCCGACCGGGGCTTCGCGGGCTCCTACAACGTCAACGTCCTGCGGCGTACCGAGGAGCTCCTCGGGCTGCTGCGGAACGAGGGCAAGGAGCCGCTGGTGTACGTCATCGGCCGCAAGGGCGAGACGTACTACCGGTTCCGCGACCGGCCGATCGAGGAGTCCTGGACCGGCTTCTCCGAGCAGCCCTCCTACGAGGACGCGCAGGAGGTCGGCCGGACGCTGATCGACGCCTTCACCGCCGGTGAGGACGACGCGGACGGCGACGGCGGTGCCGACGGCGTCCCCGGCGTCGACGAGCTGCACATCGTCTACACGGAGTTCCGCTCGTTGCTGGCCCAGGTGCCGGTGGCGAAGCGGATGGCCCCCCTGGTGGTCGAGGAGGTCGACGACCTCGGCGACGAGGCCGGGACCGGACAGGACCAGTCGGGTCGCTCCAGCGAGGTCCCGACCTCCTACGAGTTCGAGCCGTCGGCCGAGGCGCTGCTGGACGCGCTGCTGCCGAAGTACGTCACCACCCGGATCTACGCGGCGCTGCTGGAGTCGGCTGCATCGGAGTCGGCCTCGCGCCGGCGGGCGATGAAGTCGGCCTCGGACAACGCCGAGGAGCTGGCCAAGAACCTCTCCCGGCAGGCCAACCAGGCCCGCCAGGCCGGCATCACCCAGGAGATCAGCGAGATCGTCGGCGGCGCCGACGCGCTGGTGTCCAGCAGCTCCGACAACTGAGCACCGCCCCGGTCGGGGCGGCACCCGCCGCCCCGACCGGGGACACCGAAGACGCGAGACCACCGAGCCCCAGGGCAGGAGAGCAGTACTGATGACCGTCACCGAGGACCGCCCGAGCACCCAGTCGACCACCGGCGCCGGCCGGGTCGTCCGGGTCACCGGCCCGGTCGTCGACGTCGAGTTCCCCCGCGACGCGATGCCCGAGATCTTCAACGCGCTCAAGGTCGAGGTCACCCTGGCCGACCTGGGCAAGACGCTGACCCTCGAGGTCGCCCAGCACCTGGGCGACAACGTGGTCCGCACCATCTCCATGCAGCCGACCGACGGCCTGGTCCGCGGCGCCGAGGTGACCGACACCGGCAAGGCGATCAACGTCCCCGTCGGCGAGGCCGTCACCGGGCACGTGTTCAACGCCCTCGGCGAGTGCCTGGACACCCCCGGCTACGGCACCGACGCCCCGCACTGGGAGATCCACCGGCACGCGCCGAAGTTCGACCAGCTCGAGGGCCGCACCGAGATGCTGGAGACCGGCATCAAGGTGATCGACCTGCTCACCCCGTACATCCGCGGCGGGAAGATCGGCCTGTTCGGCGGTGCGGGTGTGGGCAAGACCGTGCTCATCCAGGAGATGATCCGCCGCGTCGCCCAGGAGTTCGGTGGCGTCTCGGTGTTCGCCGGCGTCGGCGAGCGCACCCGTGAGGGCAACGACCTCATCACCGAGATGACCGAGTCCGGCGTCATCAACTCGACCGCGCTGGTCTTCGGCCAGATGGACGAGCCGCCGGGCACCCGGCTGCGCGTGGCGCTGTCCGCCCTGACGATGGCGGAGTACTTCCGCGACGAGCAGGACCAGGACGTGCTGCTCTTCATCGACAACATCTTCCGGTTCACCCAGGCCGGCTCCGAGGTCTCCACGCTGCTGGGCCGCATGCCCTCCGCGGTGGGCTACCAGCCGACCCTGGCCGACGAGATGGGCGAGCTGCAGGAGCGGATCACCTCGACCCGGGGCCGGTCCATCACCTCGCTGCAGGCGATCTACGTGCCCGCCGACGACATCACCGACCCGGCGCCGCACACCACCTTCGCCCACCTGGACGCCACGACGAACCTGTCGCGGCCGATCTCGGAGAAGGGCATCTACCCGGCCGTCGACCCGCTGGACTCCACCAGCCGGATCCTCGACGCGCAGTACGTCGGGCAGGAGCACTACGACATCGCCAGCGAGGTGAAGCGGATCCTGCAGCGGTACCAGGAGCTGCAGGACATCATCGCGATCCTCGGCATCGACGAGCTGGGCGAGGAGGACAAGGTCACCGTCAACCGCGCACGGCGGATCGAGCGGTTCCTCTCCCAGAACATGTTCGTGGCGGAGGCCTTCACCGGTCAGCCGGGCTCGTACGTGCCGCTGTCGGAGACGCTCCAGGCGTTCAAGGCGCTGACCCAGGGCGAGTACGACCACGTGCCCGAGCAGGCCTTCTTCATGTGCGGTGGCCTCGAGGACCTCGAGCGGAACTACGACAAGCTCAAGAAGAGCTAGTCGCCAGTCCGACGACTGCGCTCCCGCGGGGGCGCTGCACTCCGGTCGCGGCCGGGCTCCCTGCGGGGAGCCCGGCCGTCGCCGTTCCCGGAGGGGTCCCGGTCGACCGGGTCGGGCCGGGCGGGCTCAGCGCTGACGCCGACCGGCCGGCACCGCCCGGTGGCGTGGCACGGCGTCGGCCGGAGGTCAGCCGGCCCGGGCAGCGCTGCGGTGTCGGCCGGTCGTGGACCCAGGCGTGCCCGCACTCCGGTGCGGGGCGGTGACCTGGCGTGGTGGCACGGCGGGGCAGGCTCCATCCGATCGGGTGGTCGCGTCGAACGGAGTTCAAGCAACCCCGTGGCGGTGTCGATCATGTGGTCGGTGCGTCCGGTCGGCGGGCGCCAGGAACGGGAGTACGACGGTGCACAGGACAGGCCTCGCGGCGGTGCTGCGGCGCAGTGGGACGGCGACGCTCGCGCCGAGCCGCCCCGACCAGACCGCCCCCGGTCCGCTGCCCGAGGACGCACTGGACTGGAGCTGGCCGCCCTACGCGCCGGTCGAGCCCGCCGCGGAGCCGTTCGACGTGGCCGAGTGGGCTCCCCGCTCGGTGGTCTGGCACCCGCAGGTCCGAGTGGGCCGGTGGACCGTGGTCTACCGCCGCGCCGCATGAGGGAACGTCACCGGCCCTCAGCGGCGCCGCACGGCCGCGTCACCCCGTCCGCGCGGGTGGCGTCGGGGGCCGCAGCGCGACCATGCCGCCGGACCGTCACTGGACGCTGTCCGGAGTGGGCCGGAGCCACCGGGTCGGCGCCGCGGCATGAGGCGCGCGCTCGGGTCGTGGATCGCGTCCGCGCCCGGCTCGAGGCGGGCTCCAGCCGGGCTGTGGCGGGGACGTCCCCGGTGCGCCGGTACAGTGGGATCGACCCGCTGCCGCGTCCGACCGGACCGGCGGCCCGCATCACAGGCCCGAACGGCCGGTCGATGACCCTGGAGGACTGACGTGGCGACCCTGCAGGTCGAGCTCGTGGCCGTGGAGAAGATGATCTGGTCCGGTGAGGCCAGCATGGTCATCGCCCGCACGACCGAGGGCGAGCTCGGTGTCCTGCCCGGTCACGCGCCGCTCCTGGGCGAGCTGGCCCCCGGCGGCGTGGTCCGCATCCGACCGGAGTCCGGTGACGACCTCGTCGTCGCGGCGCACGGTGGCTTCCTCTCGGTGACCGAGCGGGGCGTGTCGATCCTCGCCGAGACCGCGGAGATCTCCACCGACATCGACGTGGAGCGGGCCCGTGAGGCGCTCCGCCGGGCCGAGCAGGCCGGCGACGACCCCGAGGCGCTCGCCGCCGCCCGACGGGCGCAGTCCCGGCTCCGCGCCGCCGGCCAGGACGCCTGACCGCAGCCGGCTGAGCTCCGTCCCGATCCGCTCGCGGCCCCCAGCACCCGCCCGGTGACCACCGTCGTCCTGGTCCTCGTCGGGGTGCTGCTCGTCGGCCTGGTGGCGGCCTTCCTGCTGCGGCGCCGTTTCCTGCTCTCCGGGCTGGGCGCGGTCACCATGTGGCTGCGGGCCCCCGGTGCGCCCCGCTGGTCGGTCGGCGTCGCCTGGTACTCGGGGGAGACGCTGCTCTGGTACCGGGCCCTGTCGCTCTCGGTACGGCCCAACCGGCGGCTGTGCCGCTCCCAGTTCCAGGTGGACGCGCGCCGCCGGCCCACCGCCGACGACCTGTCACTGCCCGACGAGAGCGTGATCCTGACCTGCCGCACCGGTGCCGGGCCGCAGGAGCTGGCGATGGACACCTCGACGGTGACCGGCTTCCTGTCCTGGATCGAGTCGGCCCCGCCCGTCGACCGCTGACGAAGGACCCCGCCGCCCCCCACGCTCCGCAGGCTCAGCGCGGGCCCCTGCGGCGGGGCCGGTCCGCGCTCAGCCCTCGCTGCGAGCGGCGCGCTGGGCGTGCACGCCGCTGTGCGCGCCGGGCTCCCAGAGCACGTCGCCGTCGGGGTTGGCCGCCCGGGACAGGATGAACAGCAGGTCCGACAACCGGTTGAGGTACCGCGCGGTCTCGGGGTTGGTGCGCTCCCCGTCGGCCTCCAGCAGCGCCCACACGCTGCGCTCGGCCCGGCGGGCGACCGTCCGCGCGGTGTGCAGCAGCGCGGCCAGCGGGGTGCCGCCGGGCAGCACGAACGAGGTCAGCGCCGGCAGCTCCGCGTTGGCGACGTCGCACGCCGCCTCGAGCCGTTCGGTGTAGGCGGGGGTGACCCGCAGCGGCGGGTGCTCCGGGTCGGGGTGCACCGGGGTGGAGAGGTCGGCACCGACGTCGAACAGGTCGTTCTGGATGCTGCGCAGCAGCTCCGTCAGCTCCGCCGAGGGGCTGCCCAGGGCGATCGCGACACCCAGGCAGCTGTTGGCCTCGTCGACGTCGGCGTAGGCGACCAGGCGGGGGTCGGTCTTGCTGACCCGGGACATGTCGCCCAGGTGGGTCTGCCCGGCGTCGCCGGTGCGGGTGTAGATGCGGGTCAGCCGGACGGTCATGCGGCCGAGCCTAGTTGGAGGACCCTGCTGCCCCCACCCCTCGCAGGCTCGGGGCGGGACCCTGCAGCAGGGCCACCCGTAGGGTGGTCGAGTGGAGTGCTTCGAGGTGACCGGCGGGGCGTCGCTGCGCGGTCGGGTCCGCGTCACCGGTGCCAAGAACAGCGCCCTGAAGCTCATGGCGGCCGCGTTGCTGGCCCCGGGGCGGACGACGCTGGAGGAGGTGCCCGACATCCTCGACGTCACGATCATGAGCGAGGTGCTGCGGCGCCTGGGCTGCGGCGTGGTCTTCGAGCGCTACCCGCTGGAGCCCGGCGGCAGCCCGAGCGGTGGGGGGCGGGTGCTGATCGACGTCCCCGAGCGGCCCTCCAGCGAGACCGACTACGACCTGGTCCGCCGGATGCGCGCCTCGATCAGCGTGCTCGGTCCGCTGGTCGCCCGGCTGGGCACCGCGAAGGTGGCCCTGCCCGGTGGTGACGCGATCGGCTCCCGCGGCCTGGACATGCACATCGCCGGCCTGGAGCGGCTGGGCGCCAGCATCGTGAGCGAGCACGGCTTCCTGATCGCCACCGCCCCCAAGCTCGTCGGCACCTCGATCTGGCTGGACTTCCCGTCGGTCGGGGCCACCGAGAACCTGGTGATGGCGGCCGTGCTCGCCGAGGGCACGACGATCGTGGACAACGCCGCCCGCGAGCCGGAGATCGTCGACCTGTGCTCGATGCTCGTGGCGATGGGCGCCCGCATCGAGGGCGCCGGCACCTCGACGATCACCGTGGAGGGCGTGGGCGGCCTGCGCCCGGTGGCCTGCTCGGTGGTGCCGGACCGCATCGTCGCCGGTACCTGGGCCATCGGCGCGGTCATGACCCGCGGCGACCTGGTCATCGAGCGGGCGGTCGCCGAGCACCTGACCGTGCCGCTGGACAAGCTGGTCAGCGCCGGGGCCACCGTGGAGCCCGGCCCGGACGGCGTCCGGGTGGCGATGGACGAGCGGCCGAAGGGCGTCGACGTCGTCACGCTGCCCTTCCCCGGGTTCCCGACCGACCTGCAGCCGATGGCGGTGGCGCTCGCCGCGGTGTCCACCGGCACGGCGCTGATCACCGAGAACGTGTTCGAGGGCCGGTTCATGTTCGTCAACGAGCTCGTCCGGCTCGGCGCGGACGTGCGCATCGACGGCCACCACGCGGTGGTGCGCGGACGGGAGCGGCTCTCCAGCGCCCCGGTGCTGGCCACCGACATCCGGGCCGGCGCCGGCCTGGTGCTGGCCGGGCTGCTCACCGACGGGGTCACCGAGGTGCAGGACGTGCACCACGTCGACCGTGGCTACCCCGACTTCACCGAGCAGCTGCGCGGCGTCGGCGTGCAGATCGAGCGCACCCAGCGTCCGAGCTGACGATCGGCCCCCTCGCAGGGGCCCGGGCCGAGCGGAGCGGGGTCTGGGGGCGAGGGGGGTCCCTCGTCAGCGGCCGCCGAACGAGAGGGCCAGCGCCCGGGCCCGGGCGAGGTCCTCGGGGAAGACCAGGACGTCGGCGCGGTGGGCGGCCGGTTCGCGGATGGTGGACCGGATGCCGGCGTCGGAGAGCACCGCGCGCAACGCGAGCGCGGACTCCCGGCGGGTGAGCGTGGCCACCGGGGTCAGCAGCTCCTCCCGCTGCACCGGCTTGCCCGAGGAGCCCCCGGAGGAGAAGGCCCAGCGGAGGAACAGCAGCAGCAGGCCGACCATCAGCGCGGCGATGGCCGGCCCCACCAGGAAGTGCAGACTGCCCGCGTCGATCGGCACGCTGACCTCCCGGGAGCGGGTGTGACCGGTCGGCCCCAGACCCGCTGCCGAGTGTGCCACCGCCCCGGGCAGCCCGTGGCTACTGGCGGGTAACCGCCCTACACTCCGCGGGCATGCCGTTCCCTTCAGCGCCGAAGGACCGCGACCGGCCCTGGGTGATGCGCACCTACGCCGGCCACTCGTCACCCGCCGAGTCCAACGCCCTCTACCGCCGCAACCTGGCGAAGGGCCAGACCGGCCTGTCGGTGGCCTTCGACCTGCCCACCCAGACCGGCTACGACCCCGACCACGAGCTGGCCGTGGGGGAGGTGGGCAAGGTCGGCGTCCCGGTGAGCCACCTGGGTGACATGCGGGCGCTCTTCGACGGCATCCCGCTGGACGAGATGAACACGTCGATGACGATCAACGCCCCGGCGATGTGGCTGCTGGCGCTCTACCAGGCGGTGGCCGAGGAGCACGGGCACGACGTCGCCCGGCTCGCCGGGACGACGCAGAACGACATCGTCAAGGAGTACCTGTCCCGCGGGACGTACGTGTTCCCGCCGGCGCAGAGCATGCGGCTGATCACCGACGTGGTCGCCTACACCGTGACGGCGATGCCGCGCTGGAACCCGATCAACATCTGCAGCTACCACCTGCAGGAGGCCGGGGCGACGCCGGTGCAGGAGATCGCCTACGCGATGAGCACCGCGATCGCCGTGCTGGACTCGGTCCGCGACTCCGGCCAGGTGCCCCCCGAGCGCTTCGGGGACGTCGTCGCCCGGATCTCCTTCTTCGTCAACGCCGGCGTCCGGTTCGTCGAGGAGATGTGCAAGATGCGCGCCTTCGGCCGGCTCTGGGACGAGCTGACCCGGGAGCGCTACGGCGTGCAGGACGCCGGGCAACGGCGGTTCCGGTACGGCGTGCAGGTCAACTCCCTCGGGCTGACCGAGGCCCAGCCGGAGAACAACGTGCAGCGGATCGTGCTGGAGATGCTCGGGGTCACCCTGTCCCGGGACGCCCGCGCCCGCGCCGTCCAGCTGCCGGCCTGGAACGAGGCCCTCGGGCTGCCCCGCCCCTGGGACCAGCAGTGGTCGCTGCGGCTGCAGCAGGTGCTCGCCTTCGAGACCGACCTGCTGGAGTACGACGACCTCTTCACCGGGTCGGTGGTGGTGGAGACCAAGGTCGCCGAGCTGGTCGAGGGTGCCACGGCCGAGATGGCCCGGGTGCAGGAGCTGGGCGGGGCGGTGGCCGCCGTGGAGTCGGGCTACATGAAGGGCCAGCTGGTCGCCTCGCTGTCGCAGCGCCGGCGCCGGATGGAGAGCGGCGCGGACGTCGTCGTCGGGGTCAACCGGTTCGAGACGACCGAGCCCAGCCCGCTGACGACCGACCTGGGGACGGCGGTGCAGACCGTCGACCCGGCGGTGGAGGCCGCGGCCCAGCGCGCGGTGCGGCAGTGGCGGGCAGCCCGGGAGCCCGGCCCGGTGGCCGAGGCACTGGACGCCCTGCGCGCCGCTGCCGGCAGCACCGGGAACCTGATGCCGGCGACCCTGCGCTGCGCCCGCGCCGGCGTGACGACGGGGGAGTGGGCCGGCGTGCTGCGCGAGGTGTTCGGTGAGTACCGGGCCCCGACCGGGGTCGGCGCGGCGGGCGCCGGCGAGGGCGACACCACGCTGGCCGAGGTGCGCGAGCGGGTGCGCACGACGGGGGAGGAGCTGGGCGGCCGGCTGCGCTTCCTGGTCGGCAAGCCCGGTCTGGACGGGCACTCCAACGGCGCCGAGCAGATCGCCGTCCGGGCCCGGGACGCCGGGTTCGAGGTCGTCTACCAGGGCATCCGGCTGACCCCGGCGCAGATCGTCTCGGCCGCGGTCGAGGAGGACGTGCACGTCGTCGGGCTGTCGGTGCTCTCCGGGTCGCACCTGCAGGTCGTCCCGGCGGTGCTCGAGGGGCTGCGGGCGGCCGGGCTGGACGACGTCCCGGTGGTGGTCGGCGGGATCGTCCCGGACGGTGACGCCCGCCGGTTGCGCGAGCTGGGGGTGGCCCGGGTGTTCACCCCGAAGGACTTCGGGATCACCGACATCATGGCCGAGGTGGTGGCCGTCGTCCGGGCCGCGAACCACCTCGACCCGGACCGCCGGGAGGCCGTGCTCCCGGGTCAGAGGCTCCCGGGTCAGAGGCTCCCGGGTCAGAGGCTCCCGGGTTAGAGGCGGACGACGACGCCCTCGGTGGCGCTGCGCCGGGCGGCGTCGAGCACGGTGAGGGAGGCGATCGCGTCCCGGGGGTCGACCGGCACGATGCCCTGGCCGCGCACCGCGGCGGCGAAGGCGGGGTAGAAGGTGTCCCAGGCGCCGGGCAGCGTGGGCACCCGGTCCTCGTGGTCGCCGCGGCGCACCCGGCCCCAGCGGGCCTCGGGCTCGGCACCCCAGTCCGGGCCCAGCGTGGCGGGTGTCTCACCGGCGATCAGCGCGTCCTCCTGGCCGTCCATCGGGCCGCCGACGACGTAGCTGCCGGCGGTGCCGGTGACCCGGAACCGGTTGCCGGGGGCGCCCTCGCTCCAGCTGCCGGCCAGGTGCGAGCGGGCACCGGAGGCGTGGGTGAGGGCGACGAAGACGTCGTCGTCCAGGCCGCTCTCCCGCACCCGCCACTCGGCGTACACGGAGGTGACCGGGCCGAGCAGCACCAGCGCCTGGTCGACCAGGTGGCTGCCGAAGTCCAGCAGCGTGCCGCCGCCGGAGGGCGCCGGCCCGGGCTCGGGGGTGAACCGCTCGAACCGGGACTCGAACCGGGTGATCGTGCCGAGGGTGCCGGCCTCGGCCAGCGCCCGCACGGTGCGGAAGTCGGAGTCCCAGCGCCGGTTCTGGTACGGCGCGAGCGGCAGGCCCAGCCGCTCGGCCCGCTCGACGCTGGCCCGCGCGGCGGCGGCGTCGAGGGCGAACGGCTTGTCGCAGACCACGGCGAGGCCGAGGTCCAGCGCCTCGTCGGTGAGCGCGGAGTGCGTGCCTGCCGGGGTGGAGATCGCCACCGCCTCGACGCCGGCCGCGGCCAGCTCGGCCAGCGAGCCGACGGCGGCCACGCCGGGGTGCTCCCGGCCGATCAGCTCGCGGCGCTCGGTCGAGGAGGTCACCACGGCGACGAGGTCGCACTCCGCCGCGGCGGCGAGCAGCGGGGCGTGGAACCACCGGCCACCGAAGCCGTACCCCACGAGTCCGAACCGAACGGGCTCCACCACGCTGCTCCCCACCTCGACGACGTCTGCCGCGGATCATCCCCTGCCGCTCGCCGGCGGCACCGGGCGGCTCAGAGCAGCGGCGCCGGACGGCCGAGCAGGTGGCCCTGCCCGTGGCGCACGCCCAGCGAGCGCAACGTCGCCACCTCGGCGGCCTCCTCGATCCCCTCCGCCACCAGCCGGGACCCGGTCTCGTCGGCGAAGCCGACCATCGCGCTGACCATCGCGCGCTTGGCCGGGTCGGCGTGCACGCCGGCCACCAGGGCGATGTCGAGCTTGATGACGTCCGGGCGCAGCCGCAGCACGTGCCGCAGGCTGGCGTAGCCGGCGCCGGCGTCGTCGACGGTCAGCCCGATGCCGGCCTCGCGCAGGCAGCCCAGGGCCCGGTCCAGGGCGTCGTAGTCGTCGACCGGGCTGTGCTCGGTGATCTCGACGGCGAGGTCGAGCGCCCGGTGGTCGAGCAGCAGGCCGGTCACCGAGGGGCACAGCAGCGCCTGCGGGGAGAGGTTCACCCCCAGCGGGCGCCCGGCCGGCAGCCGGGGTGCGACGGCCAGCGCGGCGCGGGCGGCCAGCTCCTCCAGCTCGACCCCGAGCCCCGCGGCGGCCGCGGCGCTGAACAGCCGGACGGGTCCCTCCGCCACGTCGGGGAACCGGGCCAGCGCCTCGTAGGCCACCGCCTCCTCGGTAGCCAGGTCGACGATCGGCTGGACGTGGGTGACGACCGCGCCCTCGCGCAGCACCTCCCGCACCCGCTCGGCAGGGTCGGCCGGGAGGGTGGGCAGCGGCTCGGCCAGCCGGTCGGCGATGACGTCGGCCAGCAGCTCCAGGGTGCGGACGGCCGCACCGTCCAGGTGCGCGCCGTCGTCCCGGCTGACGCAGCACAGCATCCCGACCGGGCGGCCGTCGGAGCTGCGCACCGGCGCGCCCACGTAGGAGCCGATGCCCAGTTCGGCGGTGACCGCCAGGTCGCGGGTGCCGGGGTGGCGGCGGGCACCGGTGACCACCGGGGGCAGCTGCCCGCTGAGCACCCGCACGCAGAACGAGCCCTCCAGCGAGGGCTCCAAGCCCTCGTGCACGTGCATCTCGTCCAGCGCACCGGTGGCCGCGCGGATCTGCTGCGCGGTCTCGGTGAACGTCGACATCCAGGCGACGTCCATGCCCAGCCGGGTGCGCGCGGAGTCGAGGACGCGGTGCAGCCAGGCGGGGGACAGGGCGACGGGCGGCGCGGACGGCGACGGTGGGTTCGCGGTCACCCCCGCAGTGTGACGCAGCCCTCGCCTGGACGGAACGCCTTCGTCCCGATGGCCGCGGCCGTCGCGGTCAGCGGAGCCGGGGGCCGAACCGGACGTCGACGCCGGGGGAGAACAGCACGCTGTCCGGCGGCCCGTCCACCGGCGGCAGCCCGGCCGTGGCGACCAGGTCGTCGTCCAGGGAGAGCAGCTCCGCGGCGTGCAGCGGCCAGGCCGGGTGCTCGTTCGGCCAGTACGCCAGCCGTCCGGCGGTGAGCTGGTGCAGCCCCCAGCGGCCGGTCAGGAACTGCGCCAGCGGGCTGGGCTCGGGCAGCTCCGCACCGACCCGGACGGCGATCGTGCCGCCCGCACCGCGGGGCCCGGGCCAGCGGCGGGCGCAGCGGTAGCTGAACCGGTCGCCGTCCCGCTCGATGCGCATCCGGGACCACTGGTAGGGCAGCCGGGCCACCCAGCGGGCCGCGAGCACCGGCAGCAGCCGGTCGGCCTCCAGCGAGCGGAACACGACGCCGCGCCGGCCCTGGGCGTCGACCGAGTAGAGCCGCACGTTCGTCTCCGCGAAGGACCCGAGGTACGGCAGGCCGGGGGCGCCCAGCAGCCCGATCCGCCGCATCCGGAAGGGGATGAGCCCGACGTACGTGGCGCCGTCCAGCTCGTCGGGCACGGTGCCGGCCGGCAGCAGCGGGGCCACCAGGTGCGGGTCCACCGCCCAGTGCAGGAAGGTCACGTCGCGCCAGCCCTGGGTGAAGACCGTCCGGTGCACCGACCGCGGCGCCGTCCGGCTCACGGGTTCGGGGGAGCTCACCGGCTCAGCCTGCCGGTACCTCCACCGGGACCTCGGCAGGGGTCTCCCGGCCGAGGACGGCGCGGCGGCGGTGCAGCAGCGCCCGCACCGGCTCACCCAGCGCGGCGAGGGGCAGCGGCATGCCCCGAGCCTGCTCGGCGCGGACATCGCGCACATCCACCGTCAGGTCGCGGTCGCCCTCCACCGGGAGGACCACCCGGCTGCGACTCCCGGACGACGACCGTGCCCCCCTCGGCCGCTCGGCGACGAGAGCACCGGAGGGGAGCGGTCGACGATCATGATCCCGGTCACCCGCGGGAACAGCCGGCCACCTGCTGTGCCTTCGTCCTGGGCGTGAGTGATCTCTGGGGGCTGACGCGCCGCCGCGTCGTCGACCACGGGCGGGTGACGACCGAGCGCTGTCCGGGCGACCGCTCCCGGCCCACCCCCACCCTGCTCTGAGAGGCACCCACCCCCGTGCTCGCACGTCTCCGTTCCGTCCCGTTCGCCGTCCAGGTGCTGCTCGGCCTGGTCGTCGGCGTCGCCCTCGGGCTGGTCGCCCGCGCGATGGGCCCGGTCTCCGGCTCCTTCGTCGACGGCGTGCTGGTGCCCGGCACCGACGCCAACTGGCTGACCAGCACCCTGACCACCATCGGCAACACCTTCGTCGGGCTGCTCCGGGCGATCGTCGTCCCGCTGATCGTCACCGCGATCATCGTCTCCATCGCCAACCTCAAGCAGGTGTCCAACGCCGCGCGGCTGGCGGGCCAGACGCTGCTGTGGTTCGCCATCACGTCCCTGATCGCCGTCTCGATCGGCATCGGACTGGGCCTGCTGACCCGGCCCGGTGACCGCAGCTCGGTCGACGCCGGCCTGGCCGACTACGAGGGCACGACCGGCTCCTGGTGGGACTTCCTCACCGGCCTCGTCCCGGCCAACTTCCTCGGCCTCGAGGGCGACGCGGACGGCGTCAGCTTCAACATCCTGCAGCTGATCGTGGTGTCGGTGGCCATCGGCATCGCCGCGCTGAAGGTGGGCTCGGCCGCCGACCCGTTCCTGTCGGTCACCCGCTCGGTGCTGGCGATCGTGCAGAAGGTCCTCTGGTGGGTCATCCTGCTCGCCCCGATCGGCACCGTCGGCCTGATCGGCAAGGCCGTGGCCAGCTACGGCTGGGAGTCCCTCGGCTCGCTGGGCGTCTTCGTCGGCGCCGTCTACGCCGGCCTGGCGATCGTGCTGCTGGTCGTCTACCCGGTGCTGCTCAAGCTGCACGGCCTCTCGCCGCTGCGCTTCTACGCCGGCGCCTGGCCGGCGATCCAGCTGGCCTTCGTCTCGCGCAGCTCGATCGGCACCCTGCCGGTGACCCAGCGGGTCACCGAGGCCGACCTCGGCGTGCCGCGCAGCTACGCCTCGTTCGCCGTGCCGCTGGGCGCCACCACCAAGATGGACGGTTGCGCCGCGATCTACCCGGCGCTGGCGGCGATCTTCGTGGCCGAGTTCTTCGACGTCCCGCTGTCGATCACCGACTACCTGCTCATCGCGCTGGTCTCGGTGGTCGGCTCGGCGGCCACCGCCGGGGTCACCGGGGCGGTCGTGATGCTCACCCTGACGCTGTCCACCCTGGGCCTGCCGCTGGCCGGCGTCGGCCTGCTGCTCGCGGTCGACCCGATCCTGGACATGGGGCGCACCGCCACCAACGTCACCGGCCAGGCGCTGGTGCCCACGATCGTCGCCAAGCGGGAGGGGCTGCTGGACGTGGCCCGCTACAACGCCACCCGCACCGCCGACCCGCTCGCGCCGGTGGACCAGGACGGCGGCGTGGACGACGACCTGCGCACCCCGCAGCCGCCGGTGGCCGCACAGGCCTGACGCGCTGGTGCTCCCCGGGTCGCGGACCCGGGGGGCACGGCGGTCAGCCGGTCAGGTCGGCGCAGCCGGACTCCTCCGGCAGCAGCGGGCGGAAGGTGATCGACCACCGGGCGCCGTCCGCGCCCACCCAGGGGGTGAGCGTCGTCGCGCCCCGGGCCGCGTCGGCCAGGGCCCGGGCCTGCTCGCCGGTGGCGGTCACGCAGGTCACCCCCGGCGCGATCGGCTCGCCCGGCAGCGCCGGCCCGGGCCAGGTCAGCTCCGGCTGGGTCGTCCCGTCGGCCGGGGCGGACCACGGGCGGGCCAGGGCGGCCACCGCTGCGGGCTGGTAGGACTCCGGTGCGGCGTCGCCGCCGAGGGTGGCCGACAGGTCGGTCAGCTCGTCGAGGAGCCCACGCAGCTCGGCCCGGGCGGCCTCCTGCTCTTCGGTCAGCCCGCCGGCACCCACCCCCTCCTGGAGCGCGTGGACCTCCCGGGTGATCGGCCCCTCCTCGGTCACGAGCGTGAACCGGGTCGAGGGGACGTCGGCGAGCGGCGGCGACCCGAGGTCGGCGGTCTCGTCGATGCCCGCGGCCAGCGCCCGCTCGGCGAGCTCCTGCAGCGTCGACCGGTCGGCCTGCTGCACCTGCACGTTGGGCCAGGCGGGGCCGGGGTAGACCGCGATCACCGGCCCCTGCGTGATCACCCGGCCGTCGCCGTACACGCTCACGATCGGCAGCCGGCCGGCCAGCACCTCCGGGGTCACGAACCCGCCGGTCTGCGCGATCTGGAGCACCACCGCGTCCTCGGCCTCCGGCAGCGCGGCGGTCTCGGGCTCCGCGGCGGTCTCGGGCACGGGTGCCGGTGTCGTGCCCGGGTCGCCGCCCTCTGCGCAGGCGGTCAGCAGCAGGGCCAGCACGAGGCCGGCAGGACGCAGAGCGATGGCAGGGCGCACAGGGAGTACACGGCTGCCGACGTCCCCGGGTTCCACGCACGTCGATGACGCGCCGGTGGGCGGGGGCCCATGGGCCGGCCGGTAGCGTCGCCGTCCGTGCGCCTGGTCATTGCCCGCTGCTCCGTGGACTACATCGGGCGGCTCACCGCCCACCTCCCGCCCGCGACCCGGCTGCTGCTGGTCAAGGCCGACGGCTCGGTGTCCATCCACGCCGACGACCGGGCCTACAAGCCGCTGAACTGGATGAGCCCGCCGTGCTCGCTCAAGGAGGAGCTCACCGACGGCTCCGGCACCTGGACGGTCACCAACAAGGCCGGCGAGCAGCTGGTCATCACGATCGAGTCGGTCGAGCACGACTCCCGCCACGACCTGGGCGTCGACCCCGGCCTGCAGAAGGACGGCGTGGAGGCCGACCTGCAGCGGCTGCTGGCGCTGCACGTGGAGACCTTCGGCGAGGGCTGGTCGCTGGTCCGCCGGGAGTACCCGACCGCGATCGGCCCGGTCGACCTGCTGTGCCGGGACGCCGGTGGCACGACGGTGGCGGTGGAGATCAAGCGCCGTGGGGAGATCGACGGCGTCGAGCAGCTCACCCGCTACCTGGAGCTGCTCAACCGCGACCCGCTGCTGGCCCCGGTGAAGGGCGTGTTCGCCGCCCAGGAGATCAAGCCGCAGGCGCGGGTGCTCGCCGCCGACCGGGGCATCGACTGCCTGACCGTCGACTACGCCGTCCTGAAGGGCACCGACGACCCGTCCCAGCGGCTGTTCTGAAAGGACCCCGTCGCACCCCACCACACGCTCCGCGCGCGGCGGGTCCCGGCGACGGGGCCGGGACTACCGGCGGGTAGCTCTCTGGTCGGAGGTGGGAGACTCACCGGCGATCACCGGACGGCGGAGGGACGGCACCGTGGCCAGAGAACTGACCGAGGTCGGCGTGGTGGGGCTGGGCACCATGGGCGCCGGCATCGCCGAGGTGCTGGCCCGGGCCGGGCTCTCGGTGACGGCGGTCGAGGTGACCGACGAGGCGCTGCAGCGCGGCCGCGCGCACGTCGAGCAGTCCACCGGCAAGGCCGTCGCCCGCGGGAAGCTCGAGCCCGCGGCGCGCGACGAGATCCTGTCCCGGATCCGGTTCACCACCGCCATGGAGGACCTCGCCGTCGCCGAGCTCGTCGTGGAGGCCATCCCGGAGCGGATGGAGCTCAAGGCCCAGCTGTTCGCCCGGCTGGACGCCATCTGCCCGCCGGACACGATCCTGGCGACCAACACCTCCAGCCTGTCGGTCACCGAGCTGTCGGTGACCACCGGGCGCCCGGGCAAGGTCATCGGGATGCACTTCTTCAACCCGGCGCCGGTGATGAAGCTGGTCGAGGTGGTGCGCACCGTCGTCACCGAGCCCTCGGTGGTCGAGGACGTCGAGGCGCTCGCCGCCCGGCTGGGCAAGATCGACGTCACCATCGGCGACAAGGCGGGCTTCATCGCCAACGCGCTGCTCTTCGGCTACCTCAACCACGCCGTCGAGATGTTCGAGAACCGCTACGCCAGCCGGGAGGACATCGACGCGGCCATGCGGCTGGGCTGCGGCCTGCCGATGGGCCCGCTGGCGCTGATGGACCTCATCGGCATCGACACCGCCTACGAGATCCTCGTGACGATGTACCAGCAGTCGCGCAACCGGCTGCACGCCCCGTCACCGGTGATCAAGCAGATGATGACCGCCGGCCTGCTCGGCCGGAAGACCGGCCGCGGCTTCTACACCTACGCCGGCCGGGACTCCGCCGAGGTCGTGCCGGACGCCCAGACCCCGCCCGCGGAGGACGCCGCCGCCGAGGTACGCCCGCTGCGCCGGATCGGTGTCGTGGGGTCCGGGACGATGGCCACCGGGATCATCGAGGTCGTCGCCACGGGCGGCTACGACGTCACCTTCGTAGCCCGCACCCCCGACAAGGTCGAGACGGTGCAGGCCGAGCTGACCCGGGCGCTGGACAAGCAGGTCGTCCGCGGCCGGCTGGAGCAGACCGACCGGGACGCCGCCCTCGCCCGGGTCACCGGCAGCGCCCGGCTCGACGACCTGGCCGACGCCGACCTGGTCATCGAGGCCGTCGTCGAGCACCTGGCCACCAAGCAGGCGCTGTTCGCCGCGCTGGGTGAGATCGTCCGGCCCGGCGCGGTGCTGGCCACCACGACGTCCAGCCTGCCGGTGATCGAGTGCGCCAAGGCCAGCGAGCGCCCCGGTGACGTGGTCGGGCTGCACTTCTTCAACCCCGCACCGGCGATGAAGCTGGTCGAGGTGGTCTCCACCATCGCCACCGACCCCGACGTCGCCGCCACCGCGCGCGCCGTCTGCGCGCAGCTGGGCAAGCACGCCGTCTCCTGCACCGACCGGGCCGGGTTCATCGTCAACGCGCTGCTGTTCCCCTACCTCAACGACGCGGTCAAGATGCTCGAGGCGCACTACGCCACCGCCGACGACATCGACGCCGCGATGAAGGTCGGCTGCGGCTACCCGATGGGCCCCTTCGAGCTGCTGGACGTCGTCGGCCTGGACGTCGCGCTGGCGATCGAGCGGGAGCTCTACACCGAGTTCCGCGAGCCCGGCTTCGCCCCGGCGCCGCTGCTCGAGCACCTGGTCACCGCCGGCTACCTGGGCCGCAAGGCCGGCCGCGGCTTCCGCGACCACTCGGACCGGTAGCCGCCGTGGGTCGCCGGGGCGGCAACCGCCGAGCGCGGTCCGGGCCGCCGCCGGGTCGTCGCCCGGCCCAGCCGATCGAGGAGGCCGGCGACGGCGACTGGGTGGTCCGCCCGCTCACCGGCGCGGGCAGCGACAAGACCTACCGCTGCCCGGGCTGCGACCAGGAGATCCGGCCGGGCACCCCGCACGTGGTCACCTGGCCGGCGTACGCCCGCGACTCCGACCTGGAGCCCTGGGACACCGAGTCGGCCGCGGACTGGCGCCGGCACTGGCACACCGCCTGCTGGCGGGCCCGCGGCCGCCGCCGCTGAAAGAAGGACCCCGCTGCCCCCCCACACCTCGCTCCGCTCGGCGCGGGCCCCTGCAGCGGGGCCAGGGCCGGGGGCGGGGGCGGGGCCGGGGGCGTCAGGTGAGCCGGGCGTAGACGACGACGTTGTCGGTGTAGCTGCGGCGGGAGCGGTCGAAGGTGCCGCCGCAGGTGATCAGTCGCAGCTCCGCGCCGGTCGTCGGCCCGTAGACCTCGTCGGTGGCGAAGTCGTCCTTGGGGTAGGCGGCCACCCGGGAGACCACGAACTCGACCACGGTGTCGTCGCTGCGGGTCACCTGCACCCGGTCACCGGGCCCGAGCTCCTCCAGCCGGAAGAACACGCCCGGGCCGCGACGGTCGTCGACGTGACCGGCCAGCACCGCCGGCCCCACCTCGCCCGGCGCCGGGCCGTCCGCGAACCAGCCGGCCTGCTCGAAGTCCGCCGGGGGCACGAGGGCCCCGGCGTCGTCCACGCCGATCCGGGTGAGGTCGGTGTCCAGGCCGATGGCGTCGATCCGCAGCGCGGCCGGGGTCGCGACGGCGCGGGCGGCGGGCACCGCGGCGGGGGAGCCGAGCACCACCGGCGCCGGCGGGGTCGCCGACGGCACCGCGTCGCCCGGACGGTCGACCAGGGCGACGGTGCCGGCCACGACCGCCACGGCGAGCAGCCCGCCGCGCACCGCGGTCAGCCGGTGGCGCCCCGGCCGGCGGTGCCGGCCGGACCGCTCCTGGCCGCTCGCCCGCCTCACTGCTCCTGCCGGGTGGATCAGGAGGCCAGGTGCCGTGGCGCGCGTCCGCGGCGGGGCAGGCGCACCCCCACGGCGAGTGCCAGCGTGGCCAGCGCGAGGACGGCGAGGGCCGCCCGGCCGACCGGCAGGCCCTCGCGCGCCGCCGTGCCGCCGGCACCGGCCTCGACGCCACCGACCGGGACGACGCCCGGGCTGGCGGCGTCCAGCACGCTGGTCACGGTCAGCCCGCCACCGCTGCGGTCGAGCACCAGCACGGTGTAGACCGACCCGGCGGCCAGCTCGACCGGCAGCTCGCTCGCCTCGCCGGCGCTGGTGGTCACCGTCAGGTCGCCTGCACCACCGGGCACGTCGACGTAGTCGGTCGACTCGGCGAAGGGCAGGTCGCTGGCCAGCGCGCCGCCACCGGCCAGCGTCAGGTCCAGCGGCGCCCCGGTGCTGGCGGCGTTGACCACCCGGGCGCGTGCCTGCCCGGCGGGCGGCAGGGTGAGGTCGTCGGACAGGACGGCGAAGCCCAGGTCGGCGAAGTAGCCGACGCCGGCGATCGTGGTCGCCGCACCGGGGGCCACCGTGACGGTGCTGGCGAGCACCGGCGGGCTGGAAGGGTCGGCGCCGGCGGCGCGGGCGCTGACCGTGTACGTGCCGGTCGGGACGACCTGGTACGGGGAGACGTCCCCGTAGGTCACCGCGGGCAGGACCACACCGACGTCGGGGTCGGACACCGAGTCGATGTAGGCGTCCACCGAGGGGGTGTCGGGGGACAGGTGCATCATCCGCACCAGCCCCTCCTCGCCGGACACGGCGGGCGCGGCGGCGGCCCCGGTCGCGGCGGGCAGCCCCAGGGCGAACAGCCCGGCGCAGAGCAGGGCGAGCAGCGGCGCTCGGGTCAGCCGGGGCATGAGGCTCCTCCTCGGTGGTGGTGGTCCGGTGCGTCACTACCCAGGGTGTGGCGGTGCACGCTCATCGTCCCCCGGTGATGCTGACCAGTGCGTCGGGGTCGCGCACGAGCGGGTAGCCGACCAGCAGTCCGCCCTCGACCTCGACGACCCGGTCGGGCGCGTACGGCCGGCGCTGGGCGTCCAGCAGCGCGCGCAGCCGGTCCGCGGCCGCCTGGGCCGCGGCGTCGTCCCCGGCGATCGACGTGCCGCCGAGGCTGCTGATCACCGCCTGGCGGACGGGCGCCTCGCCCGGCTCGCCGGGCACCGGCAGCAGTGAGCCGACCCCCACCCCGTACCGCGCACCGAGGCCGGCCAGCAGCGACAGCAGCCGCGGGTCGACCCGGCCGGCGGCGAGCACCGCCGCCGCCTCGGCGGGGACGTCGGTCGTGGGGTTGGCCAGCAGGGCGGCGGCCAGGTCGCGGCGGGCCGCCAGCTGCTCCTCGGTCGGTGCGACCGGGCGGGGGTCGGCGACGGTGAGCACCGGGCCGTCGGCCGCGTCGCCGAAGCGGGCCAGGGGTGCGCTGCCCGCCGCGGGCCGGTCCGTGGTCACCAGCAGCGCCAGGCCGTCGGGAGCGGGCGCCGACGCCGGCACCGGCACGTCCCCGCTGCGGACCAGCTGCGCCTCGTCGACGCCGGCGTGCAGCAGCTCGGCGCCCGTCCTGGGCCCGGCGACCAGCACGGCGTCGTCCCGGAGCTGGTCGGCCGTCCAGGCGGCCAGCTGCGCGTACGCAGCCGCCCCGAGGTCGCGCCGCGGCGCGCCGGCCAGCGCCGCGGCCGCACCGGCCCCCGCCCCGGCCAGGAGGACGGCGGCGACCAGCCCGGCGGCCAGCAGGGCCTGCGGGCGCCGGGCGAGGACCGGGCGGGCGACCCGGGACGCCGCGACGGTGGCCACCGCGCCCAGCAGCAGCGCGGCGAGCGGCAGGACGACGACCAGCGCGGACAGCCGGCTCACCGGCGGGGCGACGGCGAGCACGGTGACGGCGACGAGGGAGGCGCCCAGGGCGCGCAGGCCCGGCAGCGACCAGGCGGCGAGCAGACCCACGGCCACGAGGGCGGCGCTGAGCAGCCAGAGGTCGAGCCGGTCGGCACCCCAGCGGGCCGGGTCCCCGGCGTCGGGGTGCCAACGGCCGACCAGCACCCGGGTGCCGGCCAGCAGCAGCAGGCCCAGACCGGCGGCCAGTGCGCGCCGGCGTACCGGACCGGTCAGCGCCGCGGTGGCGGCGGCCCCGGCGACGAGGAGCAGCAGCACGTCGGGCGCCAGCAGCCCGGCCAGCACGACGGCGACCGCGGCGAGCACGGCGGCGGCGACCGGCGGGCGGTTGCCGGCTGCCCGGCCGCCGCCGAGCAGGCCGGCGAGCAGCCACGCCGCCAGCAGCGACCAGGCGCTCGCGAACACGGCCGGGGTGGCGACCGCGTGCAGCGGCGCCAGCGTGGGCACCGCGCCCAGTGCCAGCACGCTCAGCGCGCAGGCGGCGTCCGGTACCCCGATCCGCCGCGCGGTGCGCCACAGCAGCACGGCGCTGACCAGGAGCACGACGAGCAGCAGCTCCCGCTCGGCACCGGCGAGGGTGGCGTGCCGCGCCACGGCCCGGGTCACCGTCGCGTGGACCGCCGCGTGCGCGGCCCCCAGCCCCTCGGGGGAGAGCGCGGCCAGCGAGCCCTCGCCGCGGGCGAGCAGGAAGGCCGGCGCCATCAGGGCGCCGTCGCCGGGCAGCGGCCCGCCGCGCAGCGTGCGCCCGGCGACCAGGCCGACCACGACCAGCGCCGCCAGCGGCCACAGCAGACCGGCCCGGGCACGGGCCAGCAGGGGCGGTCGTGCGGCCCGGTGCCGGGCCCGTCGCGGCACGCCGCCGGCGCCTCGGCCGGCGGGGCCGCGGTCGTCCGCAGCACGGCCGGTGTCCGCGCCCGGGCGCCTGGTGCGGGTGCGGCCGGTGTCGGGCCGCGCGGCGTGGGCAGAGCGAGGCTGCGCGTCGCGGACAGGGCCCTCGGCGCCGGACGCCGCCCGGCCCTCCGGCGTGGCAGCAGGTGGCTCGGCTCCTGGCTCGCCAGTCGGCACGGCCCAGCTGACCTGCTGGTCGTGAGCGCGGTGGCCCGCTGCGTGCAGCCGTCGCGGCTCGCCGGTGCCGGACGTCGGGGCGCCGTCCGGCCGTGTCGTCGACTCGGCCACGGCCGTCGTCCTCCCCCCCGCGCTGGCTGCGGTCCCGGTGGTCGCTGACCGGGACCGGTCACGGTCCCATCGTGCCCTCGCCGCGGGCACCCCGCCGTGCCGCGCTGCCGACGGACGCCCCACGACCGCCGGGCCGGCTCAGCAGCAGGTGACCCGGCCGACCCTGACACGGCCGTCCGGGCGCGGCCATCGGGGGAGACGACGACGGACCCGCCCGCGCCATCGGCGCCGGACGGGTCCGTCGGGAGGGAGGTGCGGAGGTCAGCTCCGGCCGGGGGCGGCGGGGCCGCCCTGGCCGGCCGGCACCGCGGGGTTCGGCTGCACCCGGGTGGCCGGGCCACGGGCCGGGACCGGCGGCGTCTGCCGCGGGGTCGGCTGGGGCCGCTGCTGGGCCGCCGGACGGTCGACGGCCGGCTGCTCCGCGGTGCCGGGCTGGGTGGCATCGGCCTCGTCACCGGTGGACTGCGCCGCGGCCGGTGCCGTCTCCGGCCGCTGGGCCGCGACCTGCTGCGTCGGGTGGGCGGGGGGCGGGGTCCGGACGACCTGGCGCTGTCCCGTGGCCGGGGCACCGGCCTGCTCGGGCGCCGGTGCCACACCGGACCCGGCCGGCGCCGGCATGCGGACCTCCTGGGTCTGCGCCGCCCGCGCCGGTGCGGCTGCCTGGGCGCCCGCCGCCGAGCTGCCTGCCGGCGCCTGGGCCGGTGCCTGCTGAGCCGGGGCCGGCCGGCTCGCGGCCTGCGCTGCCGGTGCCTGGTCGCCCTGGGGTGCCTGCTCGCGCTGCGCCGCCTGCTCGCGCTGCGCTCCTGCCTGCTCGCGCTGCGTCGGCTGGGCCGCGGCTGCCTCGTTCGCCTGCTGGGCCGGCGCCTGCTGTGCCCGGTCCTGCGGAGCATCGGCCGGGGCCTGCTGCCGCGGCGCGGCGGCCGGTGCCGGGGTGTCGCTGCCCTGCTGCGGACGGTCCGACAGGTCCGGCAGCTGACCGAGCAGCGAACGGACGTCGGTCAGCCGGCCGACCAGCTCGTCGCGGACAGCGCGGATCGCGGCGGCCGCCGCCTCCGCCTCGGCGACGGTGCGGCGGGCCCGCTCGTCGGCCTCGGCCACCCGCTGCTGCGCCGTGGCGATCGAGGTGCGCTCGCGCTCCTCCTCCAGCCGGGCCGCCTCGGTGCGGCGGGCGCGCTGGGCGATCTCGAAGTCCTGCTCGGCCTTGGCGCGGCGGGCCTGCGAGTCGGCGTCGAGCCGGGCCACCCGCTCCTGGGCCTTGGTGACCAGGTCGTCGGCGCGGGCCTGTGCCACGGCGGCGATCTGCTCGGCGTGCTGGCGGGCCTCGACGACCAGCCGCTCGGCCTCCGCCCGGCTGGCGGCCGACCGCTCGCCCAGCGCGCGCTCCTCGCCGGCGACCCGCTCGCGGATCGCCTCGGCCTCGGCGGCCACGGCTGCCTGCAACTGGGCGGCCTGCTCCTCGGCCGCGCGGCGGATCTCCGCGGCCTCCTCCTCGGCCAGCCGGAGCATGTTCGAGATCCGCTCGCCCATGTTCTCGAAGGTGGGCGCGCTGGCGGTGGCCGCGCGACGGCGCAGCGACTCGACCTCGCCGTGCAGCGCCTGCAGCTGGCGGGCCAGATCGGCGGAGCGGGCGACCGCGGCGTCGCGGTCGGCGAGCGCGACGCGCAGGTCGGCGTCCAGGCCGGCCAGCGTCTCGGCCACCTGCTCCCGGTCGTACCCCTTGCGGACGACGTCGAAGGTCGGCCCGCTGTCGCGGTAGTCGAGCAGTTCGTCGCGGGGGTCGCTCATGCCGTCATCCTCGCATTGATCCGGGGGTGCGGTCAGCGTGTCGTGGACCGCTCCCAGCGAACTCCCAGACCCCGCCCCGCCGGTCCTGTCGCGGACCGGCAGGGCGCTGCGCAGGAGCCCACCGCGGGCCGTGGGCGGTGGAGCAGGAGCCGCCGGCTACTGGTCCCGGAACCGGTTGATCGCCGTCAGGTGCTGCTCGCGCAGCGCCGTGTCCCGCACGCCGAGGCCCTCCTCCGGGGCGAGGGTGAGCACCCCGACCTTGCCCTGGTGCAGGTTGCGGTGGACGTCGTAGGTGGCCTGGCCGACGTCGTGCATGGCGTAGGTCTTCGACAGGGTCGGGTGGATCAACCCCCGCTGGATCAGGCGGTTGGCCTCCCACGCCTCGCGGTAGTTGGCGAAGTGCGAGCCGACGATCCGCTTGAGGTTCATCCAGAGGTAGCGGTTGTCGTAGGAGTGCAGGTACCCGCTGGTGGAGGCGCAGGTGACGATCGTGCCGCCCCGGCGGGCGACGTAGACGCTCGCGCCGAAGGTCTCCCGGCCCGGGTGCTCGAACACGATGTCGGCGTCGTCCCCGCCGGTCAGCTCGCGGACCCGCGCCCCCAGCCGCTTCCACTCGTCGGGGTCCTGGGTCTCCTCGTCCTTCCAGAACCGGTACTGCTCGGCCGAGCGGTCGATCACCAGCTCGGCGCCCATCGACCGCACGATCTCGGCCTTCTCCGGGCTGCCGACCACGCAGACCGGGATCGCGCCGCCGTTGAGCGCCATCTGGGTCGCGTAGGAGCCCAGCCCGCCGGAGGCACCCCAGATGAGGACGACGTCGCCCTGCTTCATCGCCGCGCCGTTGCGGCTGACCAGCTGTCGGTAGGCGGTGGAGTTGACCAGCCCGGGGCAGGCGGCCTCCTCCCAGGTGAGGTGGGCCGGCTTGGGCATCAGCTGGTTGCTCTTGACCAGGGACAGCTCGGCCAGGCCGCCGAAGTTGGTCTCGAAGCCCCAGATGCGCTGCTGCGGGTCCATCATCGTGTCGTCGTGGCCGGCCGGGTCCTCGAGCTCGACCGACAGGCAGTGCGCGACGACCTCGTCGCCGGGCTCCCACCTGTTCACCCCGGGGCCGACCCGGACCACGACGCCGGCCAGGTCGGAGCCGACCACGTGGTAGGGCAGGTCGTGTTTCTTCGTCAGGTCGTTGAGCCGGCCGTAGCGGGCCAGGAAGCCGAAGGTCGACACCGGCTCGAAGATCGACGTCCACACGGTGTTGTAGTTGACCGACGAGGCCATCACCGCGACCAGCGCCTCGCCCGGGCCCAGCTCCGGGGTCGGCACCTCCTCGACGTGGAGGGACCGTCGCGGGTCCTTGTCCTTCGTCGGCAGGCCCTCGAACACCTCCTGCTCGTCCTTGCGGACCAGCACCGCGCGGTAGGACCCCGGTGTCGGGAGCCCTCCGATCGCGTCGAGGTCATCGGCGAGGATGGCGTCCCTGATCTGGTCCATGCGTGCGCTCCCGGGTCGTCGTTGGCTCGGAGAAGCAGTGCGGTGCGCGGAGGTTACTGGCCGGTAGCTCCGGCTGGCCAGGCTGTGTGACGCAGGCAACTCACCCGTGCGCGGCGGGCTCCACCAGCTCCACGAGCACGCCGCCGGCGTCCTTCGGGTGCACGAAGTTGACCCGGCTGCCCGACGTGCCGCGGCGGGGGGCGTCGTAGAGCAGCCGCAGCCCGCGCTCACGCAGCGTGGCGCTGACCGCGTCGAGGTCGGCCACCCGGAAGGCCAGCTGCTGCAGCCCCGGACCGGAGCGGCCGATGAACTTCGCGATCGTCGACTCCGGCGTCAGCGGTGCGAGCAGCTGCACCCGCGTCTCGCCCGACCCCACGGTCAGCATCGCCTCGCGGACGCCCTGCTCCTGGTTGGTCTCCTCGTGCACGGAGTGGATGCCGAAGGTCGCCGCGTAGAAGGCGATCGCCTCGTCCAGGTCGGGGACGGCGATGCCGACGTGGTCGATGGTGGTGAACAGGTCGCCGGTCAGGCCGGGGTGCGCGTCGTCGGTCACCTCCTGCATCCTGCCGCCGGTCGCGCGGGTGGGGGAGGGGCGGTCGACTCCTCGCCCGGGCGTCCGACCGTGACGTCGGTCACCGCGAAGGCTGCCGGGAACGGGCCGCGCCCTATCCTGGCGGCAGCCCGTGGTGCCCCGAGGGCCTGCGCGCTGCCCTGCCGAGACGGTCGCCAACGGCGGCGACCGGGAGCCACTGGAGCCTCGATGAGCAAGCCCGCACCCACCCGTTCCGTCATCGTCGGCGGCGCCCGGACGCCGATGGGCCGCCTGCTCGGCTCGCTGAAGGACTTCTCCGCGGCCGACCTCGGCGGCATCGCGATCAAGGCGGCGCTCGAGCGCGCCGGCATCACCGGTGACCAGGTCGACTACGTGATCATGGGCCACGTCATCCAGGCCGGCGCCGGTCAGAACCCCGCCCGGCCGGCCGCCGTCGCCGGTGGCATCCCGATGTCGGTGCCCTCCTTCACCCTCAACAAGGTCTGCCTCTCCGGCCTGGACGCGATCGCCCTGGCCGACCAGCTCATCCGCGCCGGCGAGTTCGACGTCGTCGTCGCCGGCGGCATGGAGTCGATGACCCAGGCCCCGCACCTGCTGCCCGGCTCCCGCACCGGCACCAAGTTCGGTGACGTGTCGCTGGTCGACGCCATGGCGCACGACGGCCTCACCGACACCTTCGACCAGGTCGCGATGGGCAGGCTGACCGAGGAGTCGAACAGCCGCTACGGGCTGACCCGCGAGGAGCAGGACGCCTACGCCGCAGAGAGCCACCAGCGCGCCGCCCGGGCCGCCAAGGACGGCATCTTCGACACCGAGATCACCCCGGTGCTCATCCCGCAGCGCAAGGGCGACCCGATCGAGTTCCGCGAGGACGAGGGCATCCGCCCCGACACCACCGCAGAGAGCCTGGCCAAGCTCAAGCCGGCCTTCGCCGCCGACGGCACGATCACCGCGGCGTCGGCCTCGCAGATCTCCGACGGCGCCTGCGCGGTCGTGGTGACGTCCGCGGCGAAGGCGGAGGAGCTGGGGCTGACCGTGCTCGCCGAGATCGGTGCGCACGGCGTCGTCGCCGGCCCCGACGCCACCCTGCAGACCCAGCCGTCCCGCGCCGTCCAGAAGGCGTGCCAGCGGGAGGGCATCGAGCCCGCGGACCTCGACCTGGTCGAGCTCAACGAGGCCTTCGCCGCGGTGGCCATCGTCTCCACCCGCGAGCTGGGCATCGACCCGGCCAAGGTCAACCCCAACGGCGGGGCGATCGCGCTGGGCCACCCGGTCGGGATGAGCGGTGCCCGGATCGTGCTGGACCTGGTGCTCGAGCTGGGCCGCAGGGGCGGCGGCGTGGGTGCCGCGGCGCTGTGCGGTGGCGGGGGCCAGGGCGACGCGCTGATCCTGCACGTCCCCGCCCGGCCGCTGTCCGCCCAGGCGTGACCGCCGCGGTCCCGCCGTCGCCCCCCGGACGGCGGGGCCGGCGGGCGGCCGACGTCCCCGCGCTGGTCGCGGGCGCCCGCGCGGGGGAGGCCCGCGCGGTCGCCCGGCTGATCTCCCTGGTGGAGGACGCCAGCCCGCTGCTGCGCGAGGTCGCCGCCGCGCTCGCCCCGCACACCGGGCGGGCCCGGGTGCTCGGCCTGACCGGCCCGCCCGGGGTCGGGAAGTCGACGACCACCACCGCGCTGGTGCGCGCGTTCCGGCAGGCCGGGCAGCGGGTCGGCGTGCTCGCGGTCGACCCCTCGTCGCCGTTCTCCGGCGGCGCACTGCTCGGAGACCGGGTGCGGATGCAGGACCACGCCGGCGACGGCGGCGTCTACATCCGCTCGATGGCCTCCCGCGGGCACCTGGGCGGGCTGTCCTGGGCGACGCCGCAGGCGCTGCGGGTGCTCGACGCGGCCGGCTGCGACGTCGTCCTGGTCGAGACCGTCGGGGTGGGGCAGTCCGAGCTGGAGGTCGCCTCGCTGGCCGACACCACGCTGGTGCTGCTCGCCCCCGGGATGGGCGACGGCATCCAGGCCGCCAAGGCCGGCATCCTCGAGGTGGCCGACGTCTTCGTGGTCAACAAGGCCGACCGGGACGGCGCCGACCAGACGGTCCGCGACCTGCGGGCGATGCTGTCCCTGGGCGGCCGGCACACCGAGGCCGGCGCCTGGCGGCCGCCGATCCTGAAGACCGTCGCCTCCCGCGACAGCGACAACGGGGTCGAGGACGTCGTGGCCCGGATCGCCGAGCACGGGGAGTGGCTGACCTCCTCCGGCGAGGGGCGCCGCCGCCGGGTCGAGCGGGCGGCCCGGGAGGTCGAGGCGATCGCGATCGCCGGGCTGCGCGAGCGGATGGGGGACGTCGGCGGCTCCGCGGCGCTGGGCGCGCTCGCCGAGCAGGTGGTGGGCGGGGAGACCGACCCCTACCGCGCCGCCGACCAGCTCATCGCGCAGCTCTAGCCCGGTTCGCGGGGCGGCGCGGGCCCGCCCTCGTCGCGCACCGCGGCGGCCCGGCGGGCAGGATGGCGCGGGTGAACGGGACCCCGGACGCCGTCGTCGTCGGAGCCGGCCCGAACGGGCTGGCGGCCGCGCTGCGCCTGGCCGCGGCCGGCCTGTCGGTGCGGGTGGTGGAGCGCGGTGACCGGGCCGGTGGCGGCCTGCGCACCGAGGAGGTCACGCTGCCGGGCTACCAGCACGACATCTGCGCCTCGGTGCACCCGATGGCCGCGACCGCCCCGTTCTTCCAGGAGTTCGACCTGGCCTCGCGCGGCGTGCGGCTGCTGCAGCCGGAGATCAACTTCGCCCACCCGCTGGACGGGGGACGGGCGGCGTTCTCGCACCACTCGCTGGAGCAGACCGCGGACGGGCTGGGCCGGGACGGCGCCGGCTACCGCAAGCTGTTCGGGCCGCTGCTGCGCCAGGCCGACGAGATCACCGACTTCTTCCTGACCTCGGCGTTCCGCCGGCTCCCGACCCGCGGCTTCGCCGGGGTGGCCGGCTTCGGGCTGCAGGGGCTGCCCAACGTGTCGTGGCTGGCCCGCCGCTACTTCGACGACGACGCGGCTCGTGCCCTGCTGGCCGGAGCCGCCGCGCACGGGATGCTCGACCTGAGCCGGCCGCTCACCGCGGCGCTGGGCATGTTCCTGGGGATGATGAGCCACCACAACGGCTGGCCGCTGATCGAGGGCGGTTCCCAGCAGCTGGCCGACGCGATGGTCACCGCCCTCGAGCAGCAGGGCGGTGAGGTCGTCACCGGGCACGAGGTCACCGACCTGCGCGAGTTCGACGGCGTCCCGGCGGTGCTGCTGGACACCTCGCCCGGCGCGTTCGTCGCGATGGCCGGCGACCAGGTCACCGAGGGCTACCGGCGGTGGGTGCGGCGGTACAAGCACGGGCCGGGGGTCTTCAAGGTCGACTGGGCGCTGTCGGAGCCCGTGCCGTGGACCAACCCCGACGTCCGGCGGGCCGGCACCATCCACGTCGCCGGCACCATGGAGGAGACGATCGCCGGGGAGGCCGCGCCGGCGGCCGGTCGGGCGTCGGAGAAGCCCTACGTGCTCGCCGTCCAGCCGACCGTCGTCGACCCCTCCCGGGCGCCGGGGGGCGGGCACGTCTTCTGGGCCTACGTGCACGTGCCGCACGGGTCGCCGGTGGACATGACCGACGCCATCGAGGCGCAGGTCGAGCGGTTCGCCCCCGGCTTCCGCGACACGATCCTGGCCCGGCACACCATGCACGCCGGTGAGATGGAGCGGTGGAACCCCAACGACGTGGGCGGGGACATCTCCAACGGCGAGGCGTCGCTGCGGCAGATGCTGGCCCGGCCGGTGCCGCGGTGGAACACCTACCGGACGCCGGTGCGCGGCACCTACCTGGCCTCCTCGGCCACCCCGCCCGGGCCCGCGGTGCACGGGCACTGCGGCGACAACGCCGCCCGGGTGGCGCTGCGCGAGGTCTTCGGCATCCGGCACGCCCCGCCCCTGCGCCCCGCCCCACCCGCCTGACGTCGACATCTGGGCCGGCCTCGCCGAGTGTCGGGACGTCGACGTCCGGGGGCGGGTCGAGGCGTTGACGGTCCGACACTCAGCGAGCGAGCTCGGCGGTGATGCGAGCGATCAGCTGCTCAGGGCGGTGGAGGTCGGCCGCCGTCACGAAGAGGACCCGCCAGCCGGCGGCGAGCAGCCGGTTGAGGCGACGGCGGTCGGTGGCGAACTGGCCGGGCTCGGCGTGCCAGAGGCCGTCGTACTCCAGGGCCAGCCGCCGCTCGGGCCAGGCGAAGTCGACCCGCGCGACGAACACCCGCCCGTCGTACACGGAGTGCTGCGCGACCGGGGGCGGCAGCTCGGCGCGGTGCAGCAACAGCCGCAGCCGGGTCTCCTGCGGTGAGCCGGCCAGCCCGTCGGCCAGCGCGGCGGCGGCCCGGGCCCGCCGGCAACCTCGGCCGGTGGTCGCGGCGGCCAGCGTCCGGACGCCGCCGACGTCCACCAGGCCTGCGGCGGCCAGCTGGTCGATGAGCACGACGGCCTCGTCGAGGGGCCGGTCGGCGCCCAGCGACACCGCGGTCCGCTCGGGCGTGGTGACCGGGACACCGCGCCGACGGGTGACGGTGGCGGGCTGCAGCAGTGCGCGACGCACTCGCACTCCGGTGACCGCGCAGACCCTGCTGCCGGGGGGCACGGTCAGCTCGACGTCGTCCTCGGGGCCGGCCGCGTCCACCCGCCACAGGACGGCGGCGCTGGCCCCGGTGACGACGGCGCCGGGCACCAGGACCGACGCAGCCGCCACGGCGCGCAGCTCGTGGGTGACGGGCAGGTCGGCACAGGCGTAGACGTCACGGAAGAGCCGGTGCCAGGCGCTGCTGTCCAGTTGCCGTCGGCTCAGCAGGCCTGCGTGCACCGCCGCGGTGCCTCGGAAGACACGCCCGCGCAGCGCCGGCGGACGGTGTGCAGGGACGACCACCCGGCGAGACTGACCGATCGCACGCCGACGCCGCTCGCGTCGTCCACAGGCGCCCGGACGACCAGCTCCGAGTGTCGAGTTGTCGACATGTCACCGCATCGACAGACGTCGACGGCTCCTCACTCGACGGCTGGACCGGGAGCGGCGTGGGGGAGAACTAGCCTCTGGGGCCATGGTGCGACCGCTGGGCCTGCCCTTCGACCCGATCGAGCGCGCCGCGCGGAGCTGGGAGGAGCGCTTCGGCCCGGCCGCCTCGATGCGGGCGGCCACCAGCGTGTTCCGGGTGCAGCAGATCCTGCTGGCCCGCTTCGACGAGGCGCTGAAGCCGCACCGGCTCACCTTCGCCCGCTACGAGGTGCTGGTGCTGCTGACCTTCTCCCGCACCGGTCAGCTGCCGCTGAAGGTGATCGGCAGCCGGCTGATGGTGCACCCGACCAGCGTCACCAACGCGATCGAGCGGTTGGTGGCGGCCGGGTACGTCGAGCGGCGGCCCAACCCGGCCGACGGGCGTGGGGTGCTCGCCGCGATCACCGACGCCGGGCGGGACGTCGTCCCGGCGGCCACCGCGGCGCTGACCGGCCAGGACTTCGGGCTGGCCGACCTGCCCGAGGCGGAGCTGGACGTCTTGTTCGAGGTGCTGAAGAAGGTGCGCCTGGGCGCGGGGGACGTCGCCGGCGACTGACCCCTGCGGAGGTGGCCGCAAAGTAGTTGGACGTCCTAGCATCTGGCCATGACGCAGCAGCCGGGCAACGAGGCCCGCAGCCGGTGGCAGCAGCGCTACGACGCGGCGCTGGCCGCCGGGCGGGTGCGGGACGCCGACTTCACCACCCTGTCCGGGCTGGAGGTCGACCCCGCCTACGGGCCGGCCGACGAGCGCGCGGTGCCCGGCTTCGAGCGGATCGGCTGGCCGGGTGAGTTCCCGTTCACCCGCGGCCTGCACGCCACCGGCTACCGCGGCCGGGCCTGGACCATCCGCCAGTTCGCCGGCTTCGGCAACGCCCGGCAGACCAACGAGCGGTTCCGGTCACTGCTGGCCGAGGGTGGGGGAGGCCTGTCGGTCGCCTTCGACATGCCGACCCTGATGGGCCGGGACTCCGACGACCCGCGGGCCCTCGGCGAGGTCGGCCACTGCGGGGTGGCGGTCGACTCCGCCGCCGACATGGACGTGCTCTTCGACGGCATCCCGCTGGAGCAGACGACGACGTCGATGACGATCAGCGGCCCCGCCGTCCCGGTGTTCTGCATGTACCTGGTCGCCGCCGAGCGGCAGGGCGCGGACACCGCACAGCTCAACGGCACCCTGCAGACCGACATCTTCAAGGAGTACATCGCGCAGAAGGAGTGGCTGTTCGCCCCCGAGCCGCACCTGCGCCTGATCGGCGACCTCATGGAGTTCTGCGCCACCGAGATCCCGGCGTACAAGCCGATCAGCGTCTCCGGGTACCACATCCGGGAGGCCGGCTCGACCGCCGCGCAGGAGCTCGCCTACACCCTCGCCGACGGCTTCGGTTACGTCGAGCTCGGCCTCTCCCGCGGCCTGGACGTCGACGTCTTCGCCCCCGGCCTGAGCTTCTTCTTCGACGCGCACATCGACTTCTTCGAGGAGATCGCCAAGTTCCGCGCCGCCCGGCGCATCTGGGCCCGCTGGCTGCGCGACGTCTACGGCGCGCGCACCGAGAAGGCCCAGCAGCTGCGCTTCCACACCCAGACCGCCGGGGTGTCGCTGACCGCCCAGCAGCCGGACAACAACGTCGTCCGGACGGCGGTGGAGGCGCTGGCCGCGGTGCTCGGCGGCACCAACTCCCTGCACACCAACGCCCTGGACGAGGTGCTCGCGCTGCCCAGCGCCAAGGCCGCCCAGATCGCCCTGCGCACCCAGCAGGTGATCGCCGAGGAGACCGGGGTGCTCAACGTGGCCGACCCGCTCGGTGGCTCCTGGTACGTGGAGGCGCTGACCGACGAGCTCGAACGCCAGGCGGAGGAGGTGTTCACCCGGATCCGGGAGATGGGCTCCGACGGCACGATGACCAGCGGCATCCTGCGCGGCATCGAGGACGGCTGGTTCACCGGCGAGATCGCCGAGGCGGCGTTCACCTACCAGCGGGCGCTGGAGAAGGGCGAGAAGAAGGTCGTCGGGGTGAACACGCTGACCGGCTCGGTGGCCGGCGACGACCAGCTGGAGATCCTCCGGGTGAGCCACCAGGTCGAGACCGACCAGCGGGCCGAGCTGGCCGCCCGCCGGCAGGCCCGGGACGACGAGGCCGCCCGGGCCGCGGTGGCCCGGATGGTCGAGGTGTCCAGGACCGAGGCCAACATGGTGCCGGCCATGCTGGACGCCGCCCGTGCCGAGGCGACCCTGGGCGAGATCTGCGACGCGCTGCGCGCCGAGTGGGGCACCTACACCGAGCCCGCCCGCTTCTGAGCCGCCGCGCGGTCCGCACCCGGTCGGCGGAGCCAGGGGAGGGCGGCCGGGCCCCCCGGACGGGGCCGACACGCCCAGCGGCGGGGTGGGATGATCGAGGTCATGCAGCCCAATCGTCCCGCTCGAACCGATCCCCGGGCCGCTGCCCAGCAGGCCAGGATGGCGGCCTCGCTGGCCGGCGCGGTCGACCTCGCCGCGGTCCAGGCGCGCAACGAGGCGGCAGCTCGCGCCGCGGCCGCCCCGCCGCCGAGTGCCGCGGCGCCGGCCGGCGCACCGGGCAGCGCCGTCGTCGACGTCACCGAGGCGACGTTCCAGTCCGAGGTGCTCGACCGGTCGTTCCAGGTGCCGGTCGTGCTGGACCTGTGGGCCGAGTGGTGCGGCCCGTGCAAGCAGCTCTCCCCGGTGCTGGAGCGGCTGGCCACCGAGGGGGCCGGCTCCTGGGTGCTGGCCAAGGTCGACGTCGACGCCAACCCGGCGCTCGCCCAGGGGCTGCGCGTCCAGGGCATCCCGGCGGTGAAGGCCGTCTGGCAGGGCCAGCTGGTCGCGGAGTTCACCGGCGCCATCCCTGAGGAGCAGGCCCGGCAGTTCATCACCGAACTGGTCGCCGCCACCAGCGGCGGGGCCGTGCCGGGTGCCGCCGAGGGCGAGGAGCCCGCCGAGGCCGAGGACCCCCGGCTCGACCTGGCCGAGGCGGCGCTGGACGCGGGTGACCTGGCCGGTGCCGAGGCGGCCTACCAGGCCATCCTGGACGCCGAGCCCGACCACCCGGTCGCCGGGCTGGCGCTGCGCCAGGTGAAGCTCTTCCGCCGCGCGGAGGAGGCCGGCCCCGACGCGCTCGCCGCGGCCGACGCCGCCCCCGACGACGTCGCCGCGCAGACCCGGGCCGCGGACTTCCTGCTCGGCACCGGCGACGTCGACGGCGCCTTCGCCCGGCTGCTCGACGTCGTCCGGCGCACCGCCGGGGAGGACCGCGACCGGGCCCGGACCCACCTGGTCGAGCTGTTCGGCATCGTCGGCGACGAGGACCCGCGGGTCGGCCCGGCCCGCCGCGCCCTCATGACCGCCCTCTTCTAGGAGGCCCGCTGCCCCCACCGCTGGCACGCCGTCCGGTCTCCTCGCGGAGGCCCACCGGGAGCTCGCGAGTGGTGGGGGCCGGGCGTGGTCCGGCGGCGCACCCCGAGCCGGTGAGGGGGACGGATCCGGCAGCCTACGTCAGGAGCCGAGGTCGCAGGCCTCCAGGCCCTCCAGCACACCGCCCCGGAAGACGTCGACCAGCTGGAAGCCGGTGAGCTCGGCGTCCGGCAGCACGGTGGGGTCGGTGGCGTACTCCAGCAGGAAGGACACGCTCTCGTCGGCGTCACCGGGGGAGATGGTCAGCACCGTGCTCTGCCCGCTCAACACCGAGGCGGTGAAGGCCCCCGCCGAGCAGACGGCGGTGCGCAGCGCGTCCTGGCCGTCGGCGGGCTCACCCAGCTGGTCGAGGGCGGCCAGCGCGTAGGGGATCGCCAGTGCGGTCAGCACGGCGTAGTCGCCGCCCTGCTCGGCGGCGTAGAGCGGCTCGGTCAGGTCGACCTGGTCGTAGCGCACCGTCTCGTCGTCGGGGCAGTACAGCAGGTCGACGTCGGCGTCGGCCCCGTCGCAGTCGGTGCGCCGGGCGAACGGCTCGATCGCCGGCGGGGTGAAGTCGGCGCCGCGCTCGGCGAGCGCGGCTTCCCAGAACTCCGCGAGCCCCTCGGGGGCGAAGGTGGACACCGTCGTCTCGTAGGGGGCGTCACCGCCGGTGGCGAGGTCCTGGTCGGTCTGGAACTCGCCCTGGGTGTACTGGCGGTCGGCGCCGAACTCGTCGCGGCAGGCGGTGGGGCCGTCGTCGAAGCCCTCCTGGAAGGCCGACACCCGGTCGAAGTACGAGCCGTGCGCCGCCTCCTCGCTCAGGCCGGTGCCCACCGGGTCGCGCAACAGCAGGTAGCCGCGCAGCACGTCGTCCAGCTCGGCCGGGCGGATCGAGCTGTGCGGGGCGCTGCCCTCGGCGACCCGCGCCGTCCAGGAGCCGGCGAAGCAGTCGGCCTGGGTCTCGATCGCGATGGACGCCTGCAGCGGGTACCCGACCCGGCCCTGCACGGCGTGCCCGAACTCGTGGGCCATCACCAGGGCGGGGATGAACCGCCCGTACCCGGCGGCGAGGTCGTCGAGGAAGGCGCGGTCGTACTGGATGGCGTCGCCGTTGGGGTACTCGCCGCCCGGCCCGCAGTAGAAGGCGTTGTCCTCGACGGCGTCCGGCGGCTCGCCGCAGCCGATCTGCCCGCCCGGGTACGCCGCGGGGTCGAGCGCGCCGGGGTCGACCGAGTAGTAGCCACCGGTCAGCGGCGCGAAGTCCTGGCCGAAGGTGCCGGGGAACTGGTCGCCCCAGTAGAGGTTGAGGTCGGCGAGGGCGTTGCGGGCGATCCGGTCGATCTCTCCGTCGGTCGCCCCGATGATCGGGAACTCCTCCGGGGTGACGTCACCGGACGCGCCCGACAGCGGCGTGCCCGTGCCCTCGATGAGGGTGACCGCGCAGCCGGTGAGCACGGTGCTGCCCAGCAGGACGCCCAGCACGGCCCCGGTGAGCAGCCGGCGGGGCGAGGACGGCATGGGCTCCCGATCGGTCGGTGCTGCCGGGCCCGGCAGCCAGGTGTTCCATCGTCGTGCAGCGGCACGTACCCGGCGACGGGCCGGCGACTCCTGGTGGACCCGACCCGACGACGGCGGGGTGGGACCCCGGAGGACCCCACCCCGCCGCCGGCGATCAGCTGCGGTCGGGGACCGGCTCGCTGTCCGGGGCGGCGACCTCGCCGGCCGCCTCCGCCGCCCCCGACGCCTCGGCTGCGGCGACCTGGGCGGGGTCGGCCGGCTCGCCGTCGTCGGGCAGCTCGGGCTCTGGGCCCTCGTGCACGAACCAGACGGTGCCCAGCGGGGGGACGGTCAGCGTCGCCGACCACGGCTGCCCGTGCCATGCCTCGGCCACCGCGTCGACACCGCCCAGGTTGCCGACCCCGGAGCCGCCGTAGCCCTCCGAGTCGGTGTTGATCAGCTCGCGCCAGCGCCCGCCGCGCGGCAGCCCGACCCGGTAGTCGTGGTGCGGCCCCCCGGAGAAGTTCGCGACGCAGGCCAGGACCTGCCCGTCCTTGCCGTAGCGGAGGAAGGTCAGCGTGTTGCCCCCGGCGTCGTTCGCGTCGATCCACTGGAAACCGGCCGGGTCGACGTCCTGCGACCAGAGCGCCTCGGTGTCCTTGTAGACCGTGTTGAGGTCGCGGACCAGGTCGAGCACGCCGCGGTGCGCCGGGTCGTCGAGGTGCCACCAGTCCAGCGAGCGGCTCTCCGCCCACTCGGAGAGCTGGCCGAACTCCGAGCCCATGAACAGCAGCTGCTTGCCCGGGTGCGCCCACATGTAGCCCAGGTAGGCGCGCAGGTTGGCCAGCTGCTGCCACCGGTCACCGGGCATCTTCCGGATCAGCGAGCCCTTGCCGTACACGACCTCGTCGTGGCTGATCGGCAGGACGTAGTTCTCCGAGAACGCGTAGACCAGGGAGAACGTGAGCTGGCCGTGGTGGTAGCTGCGGTACACCGGCTGGTTGGCCATGTAGCCCAGCGAGTCGTGCATCCAGCCCATGTTCCACTTGAAGCCGAAGCCCAGGCCGCCGAGGTAGGTGGGGCGGGTGACCCCCGGCCAGGCGGTCGACTCCTCGGCGATGGTGACCACGCCGGGCACCTCGCGGTAGACGGTGGCGTTCATCTCCTGGAGGAACGCCACCGCTTCCAGGTTCTCCCGGCCGCCGTACTGGTTCGGCGTCCACTCACCGTCGTTGCGCGAGTAGTCCAGGTAGAGCATCGAGGCGACCGCGTCGACCCGGATGCCGTCGACGTGGAACTCCTGGGCCCAGAACAGGGCGTTGGCGACGAGGAAGTTGCGCACCTCGGGCCGGCCGAAGTCGAAGACGTAGGTGCCCCAGTCCGGCTGCTCGCCGCGGCGTGGGTCGGCGTGCTCGTAGAGCGGGGTGCCGTCGAAGCGGGCCAGCGCCCACTCGTCCTTGGGGAAGTGCGCCGGCACCCAGTCGACGATGACGCCGATGCCGGCCTGGTGTGCGGTGTCGATCAGGTACCGCAGGTCGTCCGGGCTGCCGAAGCGCGAGGTCGGCGCGTAGTAGGAGGTGACCTGGTAGCCCCACGAGCCACCGAAGGGGTGCTCGGCCAGCGGCATGAACTCCAGGTGGGTGAACCCGGCGTCCTTGACGTAGGCGACCAGCTCGTCGGCCATCTCCCGGTAGGACAGGCCCTGCCGCCACGAGCCGGCGTGCACCTCGTAGACGCTCATCGGACGCTGGTGCCAGTTGCCCTCGGCCCGCTGGGCCAGCCACTCGTCGTCGCGCCACTCGTGCGTGCTGGCGGTGACGACCGAGGCGTTGGCCGGGGGGACCTCGGTGGCGAAGGCGAACGGGTCGCTCTTGACCCGCCACTGACCGTCGGCGCCGAGCACGTGGTACCGGTAGCGGGTGCCGACCTGGGCGCCGGGCACGAAGATCTCCCAGACGCCGGAGGAGCCCAGCGACCGCATCGGGTAGGCGCGGGCCTCCCAGTAGTCGAAGTCGCCGGTGACCTTCACGCCGCGTGCGTTGGGCGCCCAGACGGCGAACGACACGCCCTCGACGACCCCGCCCGGGGTGTCGTAGCTGCGCACGTGCGCGCCGAGCACGGTCCAGAGCTTCTCGTGCCGGCCCTCGCGGAGCAGGTGCTGGTCGAGCTGGCCGAGGGTGGGCAGCCAGCGGTAGGGGTCGTCGACGGTGAAGGTGTCGGTGCCGCCCTGCCCGTTGGGGTAGACGACCTCGATCCGGTAGTCACCCGGCTGCTGGGGGAGCTGCGCCTCGAAGACCCCGCCGCGGAAGACCTGGCGCGCCTCGTAGCGGGTGCCGTCCTGGTCGACCACGACGACCGCGACCGCGTCCGGCCGCAGGGTGCGCACGACCCAGCCCTCGGCGACCCGGTGGGCGCCGAGCACCCCGTGCGGGTCGAAGGACCAGCCGTCGACGACGGCGGCCAGCTGCTCCTCGCCGACCTCGCGGGCGGCCGGGACGGCGTCGGCCGGCACCGAGCTGCTGACCGGGGCCTCGCCCTCGGGCAGGGCGTCGACCAGCTGGGCGGCAGCGGGCTCGGGTGCCTGGTCCGGTGCCGGCGGGAGGTCGGAGACCTCACCGACGACCAGGTCGGCGGTGGTGAGGTCGGCGCTGCCGCCCTCGGCGGGAGGCTCGGCCGGGGTCGGCTCGGCGGCGGCCGGCTCGCTCGCCCCGGCGGTGGGCGAGGTGCCGGCGGTGGGCGAGGTGCCGGGGGCCGGCGCGGCCTCGGCGTCGGCGTCGGTGCCGGGCTCCGCCGGCACCGTGTCCGGGGCCAGCTCGTCGCCGGGCTCGGAGGCGGTGTCGGCCGGCGAGTCGCCGCCGGTGCCGGCGTGCTCGCCGCTCTCCGGCGCCTGCGGGGTGCTGGGCTCGGCCGGGTCCGGGTTCGGCGGCTCGGGCTGCGGAGCGGAGGGTGCGGCCGGGTTGCCGGGCTCGGCGATCGGCGCCGGGGCGACCACCGGGGAGGCGGTGACCTGCTTGGCGGCCTTGCGCGGAGCCCGCTTCGCCGGCACGGGGGCCTCCCCGGCGGCGGGAGTGGCCTTCTTCGCTGCCCGCTTGGTGGTCTTCTTCGCGGCGGGCGCGGCCTCGGTGCCCTCGACGGCCAGGGTCGTCTGGTCGCCGTCCCCGGCCTCCGCGGCGGTGGCCTTCCTGGCCGGCGCCTTGCGGGCGGTGGCCTTCTTGACCGGGGCGTCGCCGGCCGCCTTCTTGGCCGGGGCCTTCTTCGCGGCGGCCTTGCGGGTCGCCTTCCTGGCCGGGGGCGTGTCGTCGCTGGCCTCGCTGGCCTCGCGCACCGCCTCGGTCTTCTCCTCGACCCGGCGCATGAGCTCGTCCCGGTCGGCGGGCTGTTCGGGGGTGTCGGTCGTCATGGGGTCCTCACGTCTTCTTGGTCGTCCGGGCCGTCAGGCCCCTCTGCAGGGACCCGCCGCGAGCTTGCGAGTGGTGGGGGCAGAGGGGTCCTCCATCAGTCGCCGGAGGTCAACCGGGACAGCGAGCTGAGCGGGATCATCAACCAGTGCGGGCGGTTGCGCGCTTCGTAGACGCACTCGTACACCGCCTTGTCGGCCTCGAGAGCACGCAGCAGCGCAGAGTCATCGGAAAGGGGGACGCCGCCACCGGCGGAGTAGCCGGCGCAGAAGGCGGCGCGGTTGCGCTCGGCCCACTCCTGGGCGCGGTAGGCCCGCTGCGGGTCATCCGGCTGCTCGACGAGCATGTGCCGGGCGGCGTAGTCGAAGGAACGGAGCATGCCGGCCACGTCGCGCAGCGGGGTGTCCAGCTCGCGGCGGGAGGCCAGCGGCCGGGCCGGCTCGCCCTCGAAGTCGAGCACGATCCAGCCGGTCGTCGTCCGGAGCACCTGGCCCAGGTGCAGGTCGCCGTGCACCCGCTGACGCACCACCGGCTCGTCGGTCCCGGCCACGGCCGCGTAGAGCGCGCGCAGCGCGTCCCCGTGCTCGGCCAGGTCCGGGACGACGGCGAGCGCCGCCTCCAGCCGGGCGGTCATCTGCTCGGCGACGGTGGCGTACCAGGCCCGGTCGGCGGGCTCGGAGGGCAGCACCCGGGCGAGGTCGGCGTGCACCGAGGCGGTGGCCTCGCCCAGCCGCTCGCTCTCCCCGGCGAAGTCCCCGCCCACCTCGTCGGCGTGCAGGTCGGCCTCGGCGTAGAGGTCGCGCACGCTGGAGGTGGCCAGCCGCCAGCCGTCGCTGGCGTTGGGCACGAAGGTCTGCAGCATCGCCACCGTCGCCGGCTCGAGGCCGTTCGGGTCGTCGATCTCGATGTGCCCGAGCAGTGGCGCGATGTGCTCGTTGTCGGCCTGGCGGAGCGCGTCGTGGATCTCCACGTCCGGGTTCAGCCCCGGCTCCAGCCGGCGGAACAGCTTGAGGATCGCGCTCTCGCCGTAGACCAGGGAGGTGTTGCTCTGCTCGGTGGAGATGACGTCGCCGGGCACGCCCTCGGGGATGTAGGACACCCCGGCCGGGTGGAAGCGCATCGGGCCGACGGTCGAGGCGGCCACCAGGTGGGTCAGCCACGGGACGGTGGCGTCCCGGTCGCGCATCGCGTCGTAGGCGTAGTTCTCACCCTGCGCACCGGGCACCGCGCCGACGAAGGCCGTGGACAGCTCCTCGGCGGGGGCGTTCCGCCAGGACAGCGGGACCAGGTAGGTCTCCGACGCGCCGTCGGTGTAGGTGACCCGGACCCGGTGCACCGACAGCGCCGGGTCGGACTGGTCGAGGAAGAACCCCTCCTCGGCCACCCCGGCCCACTCCCGGCCCTTGCCGCCGAACCAGCGCTGCCCGGGCATCCAGTCCGCGAGCATGTCGGTCAGAGCGCTCATCAGGCTTCTCCGTGGGTCGTGGTGGTGGGGGCCTCGGCACCGAGGCCACCGCTTCCGGCCGGGGCCTCGGTCGCGCCGACGACGCCGGCGTCGAGCAGGGACTGCGCCACGCTGCTGCTCACCGTCGTCTCCCAGCTCTCCTCCTCCTCGGCCGCCGGGGCGGCGGGCTTGGAGAGCTCGAACCAGTAGAAGCCGTGGCCACCGAGGGTGAGCATGTACGGCAGCACCCCGATCTGGGGGAACTGCACGCGACCGGTCAGCTCGACCGGGGTGTAGCCCTCGAAGCGGCGGAGGTCCAGCTCCACCGGCTGCGGGAACCGGGACAGGTTGTTCACGCACAGCACGATGTCGTCGCCGAACTCGCGGACGAACGACAGCACCGTGGGGTTGCGCGATCCGATCTCGGTGAAGCTGCCGACGCCGAAGGTCGGGTGCTGCTTGCGGATCGAGATCATCGTCCGGGTCCAGTGCAGCAGCGAGTTCGAGTTCCGCAGCTGGGCCTCGACGTTGGTGACCTGGAACCCGTAGACCGGGTCGGCGACCAGCGGCAGGTGCATGCGCTGGGGGTCCGCGGTGGAGAAGCCGCCGTTGCGGTCCGGCGTCCACTGCATCGGGGTGCGCACACCGTCGCGGTCACCGAGCCAGATGTTGTCGCCCATCCCGATCTCGTCGCCGTAGTACATGACCGGCGAGCCGGGCAGCGACATCAGCAGGGCGGTGAACAGCTCGAGGGTGTCCAGGTCGTTGTCCAGCAGCGGGGCCAGCCGCCGGCGGATGCCGATGTTGGCCTTCATCCGGGGGTCCTTGGCGTACTCCCCCCACATGTAGTCCCGCTCCTCGTCGGTGACCATCTCCAGGGTCAGCTCGTCGTGGTTGCGGAGGAAGACGCCCCACTGGCAGTTCTCCGGGATGGCCGGCGTCTGGGCCATGATCTCGGAGATGGGGAAGCGCTGTTCCCGGCGCACGGCCATGAACAGGCGCGGCATCACCGGGAAGTGGAAGGCCATCTGGCACTCGTCGCCGTTCTCGCCGAAGTACTCGACGACGTCGGCCGGCCACTGGTTCGCCTCGCACAGCAGCACCCGGTCGGGGTACTCGGCGTCGACGACCTTGCGCACCTCCTTGAGGAACGCGTGGGTCTTCGGGAGGTTCTCGCAGTTGGTCCCCTCCTCCTCGAACAGGTAGGGGACGGCGTCGAGACGGAAGCCGTCGATGCCCAGGTCCAGCCAGAAGCGCAGGGCGTCGAGGATCGCCTCCTGCACCTTCGGGTTCTCGAAGTTCAGGTCGGGCTGGTGGCTGAAGAAGCGGTGCCAGAAGTACTGCTTGCGCACCGGGTCGAACGTCCAGTTCGAGCTCTCGGTGTCGACGAAGATGATCCGGGCGTCGGCGTAGCCGGTGTCGTCGTCGGCCCACACGTAGAAGTCGCCGTAGGGGCCCTCGGGGTCGCTGCGGCTGGCCTGGAACCAGGGGTGCTGGTCCGAGGTGTGGTTCATGACGAAGTCGATGATCATCCGCATGCCGCGGGAGTGGGCGGCCTCGATCAGCTCCTTGAAGTCCTCGATGTCGCCGAACTCCGGCAGCACCGCGGTGTAGTCGCTGACGTCGTAGCCGCCGTCGCGCAGCGGGGAGGCGAAGAACGGGGGCAGCCAGAGGCAGTCGACGCCGAGCCACTGCAGGTAGTCGAGCTTGCCGATCATGCCGCGCAGGTCGCCGATGCCGTCGGCGTTGCTGTCGGCGAACCCGCGGACGAGCACCTCGTAGAAGACGGCGCGCTTGAACCACTCGGGGTCGCTCCCCGGCGGGGGCAGCGCTGACTCGGCCGACTGCTCGCCCGCACCGGGGGTCGACTGTGCGGGGACGGGGAGGGTCATGAACTCGGTCCTCGTTCGTTGCTGGGAGTGGATCTGGGCGACGAGGGCGCCGGCCGGCGGCTCGGCCGGCGCCACGACGGCGGGTGAGGACGGGTCAGGGGGTCACTGGGGCTGGATCGGGGTGGGCAGGCTGCGGTGCACGGTGAACACGTGGGCCGGCTCGCGGTAGGGGTCGAGCTCGACGTAGTTGGCCTGCCCCCAGTCGTAGCGGGCGCCGGTGATCTCGTCCGTGACGGCGAACCGGTCGGACCAGTCCAGCCCGAGGGCGGGCATGTCCAGGGCCGTGGTGCCGATCTGGGTGTAGGTGCTGTTCAACGACACCACCACCAGCACCGCGTCGTCCGAGCCGGGGTCGGTCTTGGAGAAGCAGATGAGGTTCTCGTTGTCGACCGCGTGGAACCGCAGCGTCCGCAGCTGCTGCAGCGCCGGGTGCGCGCGGCGGATCTCGTTGAGCCGGCGCAGGTAGGGCGCGAGGGTGCGGCCGGAGGCCTCGGCGGCGGCCCAGTCCCGCGGGCGCAGCTGGAACTTCTCGGTGTCCAGGTACTCCTCGCTGCCCGGCCGCAGACCGACGTGCTCGAAGAGCTCGTACCCGGAGTAGACGCCCCAGGTCGGGCTCATCATCGAGGCGAGCGCCGCGCGGATCTTGAACATCGGCGGGCCGCCCACCTGCAGGGTCTCGTGCAGGATGTCCGGGGTGTTCACGAAGAAGTTCGGCCGCATGTAGTGCGCGTTGCTGGCCAGCTCCCGGCCGTACTCCTCCAGCTCCCAGCGCTCGGTGCGCCAGGTGAAGTAGGTGTAGCTCTGGGTGAAGCCGATCCGGGCCAGCTGGTGCATCATCGCCGGCCGGGTGAACGCCTCGGCCAGGAACAGCACGTCCGGGTCGGTCTTCTTGACCTCCCAGATCAGCCAGTGCCAGAAGTTCAGCGGCTTGGTGTGCGGGTTGTCGACCCGGAACACCCGCACGCCGGCGTCCGTCCAGTGCCGCACGACCCGCAGGACCTCGGCGTAGATGCCCTCGGGGTCGTTGTCGAAGTTGATCGGGTAGATGTCCTGGTACTTCTTCGGCGGGTTCTCCGCGTAGGCGATCGTGCCGTCGGGCTTGGTGGTGAACCACTCGGGGTGCGACTGCACCCAGGGGTGGTCCGGCGCCGCCTGCAGGGCCAGGTCGAGCGCGACCTCCATGCCCAGCTCACGGGTGCGGGCGACGAAGGCCTTGAAGTCGTCGAGGGTGCCCAGCTGCGGGTGGACGGCGTCGTGCCCGCCCTCGTCGCTGCCGATCGCCCACGGTGAGCCGACGTCGTCGGGCTCGGCCACCAGGGTGTTGTTCTTGCCCTTGCGGTTGACCTTGCCGATCGGGTGGATCGGGGGCAGGTAGACGACGTCGAAGGCCATGTCGGCGATCGCCGGCAGCCGCTCGGCGGCCTGGGCGAAGGTGCCGTGGGTCGGGGTGCCGCCGACCACCGGGCCCTCCGAGCGGGGGAAGAACTCGTACCAGGAGCCGTAGAGCGCGCGCGGGCGGTCGACCCACAGCTCGATCCGCTGGGAGGGGGTGACCAGCCGGCGCACCGGGTGGTCGTGCAGCACGCGCTGCAGCGCGGGGGAGAGCGCCGGGGCGATCCGGGCGGTCAGCTCCAGCGACCCGTCGCGGAGGGCGGCGGCCGCGCCGAGGAGGGCGTCGCGGTGCTCGTCGGGGGCGCCGCCGGCGACCTCCTCGAGCAGCCGTGCCCCGGACTCGAGGTCGTTGGCCAGTTCGTCGGGGCCCTGCCCGGCCTCGACCTTCACCTCGACGTCGTGGTGCCAGGTGCTCAGCGGGTCGTCCCACGCCTCGACGTGGTAGCTCCACAGCCCCTCGCGGTCGGGCACGACGGTGGCGACCCACCGGTCGGGCTCGGGGCCGAACTTGGTCATCCGCACCAGCGGCTGCGCCGCGGCGTCCCCGTCCGGGGGCGTGAGGACGACGTTGGCCGCGACGGCGTCGTGGCCCTCGCGGAAGACGGTGGCGGTGATCGGCAGGTGCTCACCGACCACGGCGCGGGTCGAGAACGACCCGCAGGACACGACGGGGGCGACATCGGAGATGCCGAGGCGGAGGTCAGCGCGGCCAGTCATCGCCGCAACGCTATCTAGATCGAAGCCAGCGGGCACCTCGGCGGCCTGCGCAGTCAGCCGGGAGGGGGAGACCGGGGGACGGCGTGGACACCGCGGAGCCGGGCGGATGTGACCCAGCTCGCTCTCGGACCGCTGCCGGACGTCTCCGGCCGCTAGGGTCGGCCGGGTGCGAGCCCTCCGCAGACTGACCGTCCGCGCCGCCCTCCCCGAGGCGCTGCTGCCGCTGTCCCAGCTGGTCACGAACCTGCGCTGGTCGTGGCACCCCGAGACCCGCGACCTGTTCGAGGCCCTGGACCCCGAGCTGTGGGGCAGCTGCGGCGGTGACCCGGTCCGGGTGCTCGGCGAGGTGTCCGCAGAGCGGCTGGCGACGCTGGCCGACGACCGGGAGTTCCTCGGCCGGCTGCAGGCCGCCGCCGACGACCTCCGCGACTACCTGCAGGCGCCGCACTGGTACCAGTCCCTCGGTCCCGGGGCGCCCACCTCGATCGCCTACTTCTCCGCCGAGTTCGGCATCACCGAGGTCCTCCCGCAGTACTCCGGCGGGCTGGGCATCCTCGCCGGGGACCACCTGAAGGCCGCCTCCGACCTCGGGGTCCCGCTGATCGGCGTCGGCCTGCTGTACCGGTCGGGCTACTTCTCCCAGGGGCTGTCCGCCGACGGCTGGCAGCTGGAGCACTACCCGGCGCTCGACCCGCACGGCCTGCCGCTGAAGCTGCTGCGCGACGCCGACCGGAACGCGGTGCTGATCACCGTGCCGCTGCCGGAGGGCCGGTTGCTGCACGCCCACGTGTACCGGGCCCAGGTCGGCCGCGTCTCGCTGCTGCTGCTGGACAGCGACATCGAGGAGAACGCCCCGGCCGAGCGCGGGGTCACCGACCGGCTCTACGGCGGCGGGGAGGACCACCGGCTCCGCCAGGAGATGCTGCTGGGCATCGGCGGCGTCCGGGCGCTGCGGGCCTTCTGCTCGCTCACCGGCACCCCGCAGCCGGAGGTGTTCCACGCCAACGAGGGCCACGCCGGCTTCCAGGGCGTCGAGCGCATCCGGGAGCTGACCGAGTCGCACGGGCTGTCCTTCGCCGAGGCCCTGCAGGCGGTGCGCGGCGGCACGGTGTTCACCACGCACACGCCGGTGCCCGCGGGCATCGACCGCTTCCCGCGGGCGCTGATCGAGCGCTACTTCGCCGGCTTCGGCGTCCCGGTCGACCAGCTGCTGCCGCTGGGCGCCGAGGAGGACCCGAGCAAGTTCAACATGGCGCACATGGGCCTGCGGCTGGGGCAGCGGGCCAACGGGGTGAGCCAGCTGCACGGGCACGTCAGCCGGGACATGTTCGGTGCCCTGTGGCCCGGCTTCGACGCCGACGACGTCCCGATCGGGTCGATCACCAACGGGGTGCACGCCCCGACCTGGACGGCCCGGGAGCTGGTGGAGCTGGGCACCCAGACCACCAGCCAGGGCGACCCCCTGGACGTCGACGGCGACGTGCACTTCGACGGGGTCGACCGGATCTCCTCCGGGGAGCTGTGGGCCACCCGGCGGCTGCTGCGTGGCCGGCTGGTGGAGGAGGTGCGGCGGCGGGTGCGGGCGACCGCGCTGTCCCGCGGTGCGGCCGAGGCCGAGCTGGGCTGGATCGAGACGGCCTTCGACCCCGACGTGCTCACCGTCGGGTTCGCCCGGCGCGTGCCGTCGTACAAGCGGCTCACCCTGATGCTGCGCGACCCGGCGCGGCTCAAGGCGCTGCTGCTGGACGAGCAGCGGCCGATGCAGCTGGTCATCGCGGGCAAGAGCCACCCGGCCGACGACGGCGGCAAGCAGCTGATCCAGCAGATGGTGAAGTTCGCCGACGACCCGGAGATCCGGCACCGGATCGCCTTCCTGCCCAACTACGACATCGGCATGGCCCGCTACCTGTACTGGGGCTGCGACGTCTGGCTGAACAACCCGCTGCGCCCGCTGGAGGCCTGCGGCACCTCGGGCATGAAGTCCGCGCTCAACGGCGGGCTCAACCTCTCCATCCGCGACGGCTGGTGGGACGAGTGGTTCGACGGCCAGAACGGCTGGGCGATCCCGACCGCAGACGGGGTCGCCGACCCCGACCGGCGGGACGAGGTGGAGGCCCAGGCCATCTACGAGCTGCTCGACCGGCAGGTGCTGCCCCGCTTCTACGAGGTGGACGGCGACGGCGTCCCGACCCGCTGGGTGGAGATGGTCCGCGACACCCTCCGGGAGACCGGCCCCAAGGTGCTGGCCACCCGGATGGTGCGCGACTACGTGCAGCGGCTGTACGTGCCCGCGGCCGGGTCGGCGCGGGCGATGGCGGGCGACGGGTACGAGGCGGCCCGGGCCGAGGCGGTCTGGCGGGCGCGACTGCTGGAGAACTGGCCCGGCGTGCGGGTGGCGCACGTGGAGGCCACCGGGGTGGGGGAGACCCCGGAGATCGGTGGCGGCATCGACCTGCGGGCCGAGGTCGAGCTGCCCGGGCTCGCCCCGTCCGACGTCCTGGTCGAGGCGGCCTACGGGCGGGTGGACGACGCCGACCGGCTGCACGCGGTGACGACGGCGCCGCTGCGGCACGAGCACACCGAGGGGTCGCGGCACTGGTTCACCGGCACGGTGCCGCTGACCCGCACCGGCGCCTTCGGGTACACGGTGCGGGTGCTGCCGCACTCGGCGGCCCTCGTGGTGCCGGCCGAGCTGGGGCTCGTGGTCAACGCCTGATGAAGGACCCTGCTGCCCCCCACGCCTCGCGAGCTCGGCGCGGGCCCCTGCAGCAGGGCCGTTTCGGGTGCGGACCGTCGCATGCTCGTCGTCCGGTCAGGCACAGTAGGTGGTCATCCGACCCCGGTCGGTGTCCACCGTGCTGCGACGGGTGTGACCGCTGGTACTGGTCGTGCACAACGGACGGATGACACGGCGTGCCACGGTGCCGCGCGGTCACCGGAGCCCCGTGCGGTCATTAGGCTGGCCGTCATGCCCGACCGCTGTGAGGTGCTCCCCGGAGACTCTGTCGTCGCCCGCCGTGGCGGTGGCCTGCTGTGGGTCGACGCCCCCGGGTCGCCGGCGCTGGTGGCGGCGCTGCACGCCTGCCTGGGGGTCGCCGGTCCCGGCGCCGACCGGGTGCTGGCGGCGGTGGCCGGGCAGGTGACCCGGCTGGCCGACGGCCCGGCCTCCTTCGCCCTGGTGCTCGCCGACACCACCGGCGGCACCGGCACCGGCGTGGCGCTGTGGTCGGGCAAGGGCCAGCCGGCCGTGGACGGGGTGCCGGTGTCGGGCTCCGCCGTCGACGGCTGCACGCTCGCCGCCGGGTTCTCCCTCGGCCAGACCCTCTACGTCGGCCCGGGGCAGCCGGCCGCCGCCATGCCACCGGGCGTCGCCCTCGACCTGGTCGAGGGCACCGTCCCGGGTTCCGGTGCGCTGCTGCAGCTGGCCGCCCCCGCGTCGGCCTCGGTCGTCCCGCCGGCCACCGCGCTGCCCAGCGGCGAGTCGTTCACCGCAGGGTCCGACGCCGGCTTCGGCAACTCCGGCCGGATCGCCAGCCAGCCGGTCGGCCAGGGCGGCGAGCAGACCGCGTTCTGGCGGCCCGAGCCGCCGGCCGCGCCGGTGCTGCGCTTCGACGACGGCATGGTCGTCACCGTCGACGAGGACCTCGTGCTCGGTCGCCGTCCCGACGGCCACGACCTGGTCACCGGCGGCACGGCCCGCCCGGTCCCGATCGCCGACACCCAGAACGTGCTGTCCTCGGCCCACGCCGCGATCCAGCGCTCCGGCCGGGAGGTCTCGCTGACCGACCTCGGCTCGCTGAACGGCACCCACGTCGCCGGCCCCGAGGCCACCGAGTGGACCCAGCTGGAGCCGGGCGTGCCGCACCCCCTCGCCGACGGCGACCGGCTGCTGCTCGGCTGGACCGTCATCACCTTCGAGCAGGCCGCCGAGTAGGCAGTCCCACGCCGAGAGGCCCCGTTCCCACCCGGGAACGGGGCCTCTCGCGTTCCGGCGGACCTGGACGGCGTGGGTGAGCCGGGGCCGGGTGATCGGGAGGAGTGGGGCCCGGAGGGTCCCGCGGTCGAGCGACGGGGCGGCTCACCGTCGTCGGGACGGCCGCTGGCCGCGGAGCGATCCGGAGGATCGCCTCAGACGTTGCGCAGCACGCGCAGCGCCCAGACCGACCGGCCGGGCAGCTGCGCGCGCCCGGGCGCCAGCGCCGTGGGTTCGGGCGGGGTGCCGGTGGCGTACTCGGTGGCCAGCACCAGCTCGTAGCCGTCGCCCCACGGGGCCCCGGGCAGGACGACGTCCACCGGGTCGGCGCCGGCGTGCAGCCAGATCAGCCAGGAGTCGTCGATGACCGGCCGGCCGCGCTGGTCGCGCAGCCGCAGCCCCCGGCCGTCGAGGTACATGCCGATGGTCTGCAGGCCGGTGTCGAACCAGTCGCTGCTGGCCAGCTGCTCACCGCCCGGGGCGAACCAGGCCAGGTCGCGGGTCCCGCCGGTGCCGGGCACCTCGCTGCCCTCGAAGAAGGCCTCCTGGCGCAGCGCCGGTGAGCTGCGGCGCAGCGCGATGGCGTGCGCGACGAAGCTCCACAGGTCCGCGTCGATGGCGCCCCAGTCCAGCCAGGAGACCTCGTTGTCCTGGCAGTAGGCGTTGTTGTTGCCGCCCTGGGTGCGGCCCAGCTCGTCACCGGCGGTGAGCATCGGCACGCCGGTGGACAGCAGCAGCGTGGCCAGGTGGTTGCGCACCTGGCGGGCCCGCAGCTCGGTCACCGCGGGGTCGTCGGTGGGGCCTTCGACGCCGCAGTTCCAGTTGCGGTTGTGGCTCTCGCCGTCCCGGTTGTCCTCGCCGTTGGCCTCGTTGCGCTTCTGCTCGTAGGTCACCAGGTCGGCCATGGTGAAGCCGTCGTGGGCGGTGACGAAGTTGACCGAGGCGAAGGGGCGACGGCCGTCGGAGCGGTACAGGTCCGAGGAGCCGGTCAGCCGGTAGGCGAGGTCCCGCACCCCGACCCGGGCGCCGGACCAGACGTCGCGCACGGTGTCCCGGTACTTGCCGTTCCACTCGGTCCACGGCGGCGGGAAGTTGCCCACCTGGTAGCCGCCCTCGCCGACGTCCCACGGCTCGGCGATCAGCTTCACCGTGCTGACCACCGGGTCCTGGTGGACGACGTCGAAGAAGGCCGACAGCCGGTCGACGTCGTGCATGGAGCGGGCGAGCGCCGAGGCGAGGTCGAAGCGGAACCCGTCCACGTGCATCTCGGTCACCCAGTAGCGCAGCGAGTCCATCAGCAGCGCCAGCACCGGCGGACGGCGGACGTCGAGGGTGTTGCCGCAGCCGGTGTAGTCGGTGTAGCGGGAGGGGTCCTCGCCGTTCAGCCGGTAGTAGCCGCCGTTGTCGATGCCGCGGAAGGACAGCGTCGGGCCGGTGTGGTCGCCCTCGGCCGTGTGGTTGTAGACGACGTCGAGGATCACCTCGATGCCCGCGGCGTGCAGTGCCTTGACCATCGCCTTGAACTCGGTCACCTGGGCCCCGCCCGAGCCCATCGAGCTGTAGGCGGCGTGCGGGGCGAAGTAGCCCAGGGTGTTGTAGCCCCAGTGGTTGGTGAGGTCGCGGCGCAGCAGGTGCGGCTCGCTGACGAAGTGGTGCACCGGCAGCAGCTCGACCGCGGTCACCCCCAGGGAGACCAGGTGCTCGACGAACGCCGGGTGGGCCAGGCCCGCGTAGGTGCCGCGCAGCGCCGGCGGGACGTCCGGGTGCCGCATGGTCGCGCCCTTGACGTGCACCTCGTAGACGACGGTGTCCGACCACGGGGTGCGCAGCACCGTGTCGCCCTCCCACGGGAAGGAGTCGTGGATGACCACGCCGCGGGGCACGAACGGTGCGGAGTCGGCGGGGTCGGGGCGGGTGGGGTCGGTGCGGTCCCAGCCGAACAGCGCGTCGTCCAGGCGCAGCTCGCCGTCCACGGCCCGGGCGTAGGGGTCCAGCAGCAGCTTCGCCGGGTTGTACCGGGCCCCGGAGGCCGGGTCGTGGTGCCCGTGCACCCGGTAGCCGTAGCGCTGGCCCGGCCCGACGCCGGGCAGCCGGCCGTGCCAGACCTGGTGGGTGGTCTCCTGCAGGCGCTGGCGGTGCTCGCTGCCGTCGGGGTCGAACAGGCACAGGTCGACCGCTGAGGCGCCCGCCGACCAGAGGGCGAAGTTGGTGCCGGTGCCGTCCCAGTGGGCGCCCAGCGGCGCCGGGACGCCGGGCCACACCTCCACCTGCCGGCCGGCGGTCGACGCGCTCAGATCGGTCACGTCGGCCATCGTGCCCGACTCGCCCCGAGCCCGGTGCCCGCGACGCGGGGCGGGATGGTCTGATGGGCCACGTGTGGACTGAGCCGGTCGTCGAGATCCGGGGTGTGGACGTCGTCCGAGGCCAGGCGCACCTGTTGCGCGGGGTCGACTGGACCGTCCGGCCCGAGGAACGCTGGGTCCTGCTGGGCCCCAACGGGGCGGGGAAGACCACGCTGCTGCAGCTGGTCGGCGCGCAGCTGCACCCCACCCGCGGGGAGGTCGGGATCCTCGGGGAGACCCTCGGCGCGGTCGACGTCTTCGAGCTGCGCCCCCGCATCGGGCTGACCAGCGCGGCGCTCGCCCAGCGGATCAACCCGAGCGAGCGGGTGGGCGACATCGTGGTCAGCGCCGGGTACGCCGTCGTCGGCCGGTGGCGGGAGCGCTACGACGTCGCCGACCTGACCCGGGCCGCGGTGCTGATGCAGCAGTGGGGCGTGGCCCGGATGGCGCACCGGCCCTTCGGCACGCTGTCGGAGGGGGAGCGCAAGCGCACCCAGATCGCCCGTGCCCTGATGACCGACCCGGAGCTGCTGCTGCTCGACGAGCCCGGCGCCGGACTGGACCTCGGCGGCCGGGAGGACCTGGTCGCCCGGTTGTCCGCGCTGGCGGAGGACCCGAACGCCCCGGCGCAGGTGCTGGTCACCCACCACGTCGAGGAGATCCCGCCGGGCTACACCCACGCGCTGCTGCTGCGCGGCGGTGAGGTCGTCTCGGCCGGCCCGGTCGACGAGGTGCTCACCGCCCCGTTGCTGTCCGAGGCGTTCGGCCTGCCGCTGGACGTCAAGCGCGAGGGCGGCCGGTTCAGCGCGCGCCGCGCTGCCTGAGACGCCGCCCTAGGCTGCGGCGGACGAGGACGTCCCGGACCACCAGCAGGAGGCAGTCATGGCAGACCCGGAGTTCGTCACCCTGCAGGTCGAGGACGGCGTCGGCACCATCCGGCTCGACCGGCCGAAGATGAACGCGATCGACGAGCAGCTGCACCGGGAGGTCCGGGCGGCGGCACTGCAGGCGACCGAGCGGGCCGACGTGCGGGCCGTCGTGCTCTACGGCGGTGAGCGGGTGTTCGCCGCCGGCGCCGACATCAAGGCGATGTCCCAGCTGACCGGCGCGAGCATGGTCGCCTGGGGTCGGGAGCTGACCGCGTCGTTCACCGCGGTGGCCCGCATCCCCAAGCCGGTGATCGCCGCGGTCACCGGCTACGCCCTGGGCGGGGGATACGAACTGGCACTGTGCGCCGACTTCCGGGTGCTGGGCAGCAGCGCCAAGGTGGGGCAGCCGGAGATCCAGCTGGGCGTGATCCCGGGCGCGGGCGGCACCCAGCGGCTGGCCCGGCTGGTCGGTCCGGCCAAGGCCAAGGACCTGGTGTTCACCGGCCGGCACGTGGGCGCCGAGGAGGCCCTGGAGATGGGGCTGGCCGACGCCGTCGTCCCGGACGAGGAGGTCTACCCGACCGCCGTGGCGATGGCCCGCAAGTTCGCCGCCGGCCCGCCGCTGGCCCTGGCCGCGGCCAAGCGCGCGATCGACGAGGGGCTGGACGGCGACCTGGACACCGGCCTGGCGCTGGAGAGCCGGCTGTTCGCCGAGCTGTTCGACACCGAGGACCAGGCGACCGGCATGCGCTCGTTCCTGGAGCAGGGCCCCGGCAAGGCGACCTTCACCGGCCGCTGACCGTCCCCAGGCACACCGAGCCGGACGGCGGTGGTGCGGGATCATGCCGGGGTGACCGCTCCGGGCCCCGCTGACGTCGACCGCTCCGACCGCACCGACCGCGCCTGGGTCGAGCGAGCGGTGGCCTTGGTCGAGGCCGACGCGCACCGCAGCGCCGACACCCACCTGCTGGTCTACCCGCTGCCCCCGGAGTGGGGCGTCGACCTCTACCTCAAGGACGAGTCGACGCACCCGACCGGCAGCCTGAAGCACCGGCTGGCCCGCTCGCTGTTCCTCTACGCGCTGTGCTCGGGGCAGCTGCACGAGGGCAGCACCGTGGTGGAGGCCTCCAGCGGCTCGACCGCGGTCAGCGAGGCCTACTTCGCCCGGATGCTGGGCCTGCCGTTCGTGGCGGTGATGCCGGCGACGACGAGCGCGGAGAAGATCGCGCTGATCGAGTTCCACGGCGGCCGCTGCCACCTGGTCGCCGACGCCGGCAGCGTCTACGACGAGGCCCGCCGGATCGCCGCCGAGACCGGTGGGCACTACCTGGACCAGTTCACCAACGCCGAGCGGGCCACCGACTGGCGGGGCAACAACAACATCGCCGAGTCGGTGTTCGAGCAGATGGGCCGGGAGCGGCACCCGGTGCCGGAGTGGGTGGTGGTCGGCGCCGGCACCGGCGGCACCAGCGCGACCATCGGCCGGTACGTGCGGTACCGCCGGCTGCCCACCCGGCTGGCCGTCGTCGACCCGGAGGGCTCGGCGTTCTTCCCCGGCTGGCGGGACGCCGACCCGGCCACGACCGGCCGCGGCTCGCGGATCGAGGGCATCGGGCGCCCGCGGGTGGAGCCGTCGTTCGTGCCGACGATCGTCGACCGGATGGTGTGCGTGCCCGACGCCGCGTCGCTGGCCGCGATGCGGCACCTGGAGCGGGCGACCGGCCGCCGGGCGGGGGCGTCGACCGGGACCAACCTGTGGGGGGCGTTCTCCCTGGTGGCCGAGATGGTCGCGGCCGGGCGCACCGGGAGCGTGGTCACGTTGCTGTGCGACGGCGGCGAGCGCTACGCCTGCACCTACTACGACGACCAGTGGGTGGCCGGTCAGGGCCTGGACCTGGCGCCGCACACCGCCGTCCTGGAGCACTTCGCCCGCACCGGGGAGTGGGCGCCCGCCGGGTGACCCGGGTCACCAACCCCCTCCCTGCCCAGCGGGTGTTACCCGCAAGTAGCCTCGATGATCGGCAGCGAGGCGGGCACCGCCCGTGCCACGAGACGACACGGAGGATGGTCTGACGATGAACATCGTCGTTCTGGTCAAGCAGGTCCCCGACTCCGGCAGCGAGCGGAAGCTGGACCCGTCGGACAACACCGTCGCGCGGGCGACCGCCGACAACGTGATCAACGAGATGGACGAGTACGCCATCGAGGAGGCGCTGACGGTCAAGGAGGCCCACGGCGGCGAGGTCACCGTGCTGACCGTCGGCCCCGACACCGCCACCGACGCCATCCGCAAGGCCCTGTCGATGGGCGCGGACAAGGCGGTGCACGTCTCCGACCCGGCGATCCACGGCGCCTGCGCGCCGCAGACCAGCGCGATCATCGCCGCGGCGCTGTCGCAGCTGGAGTACGACCTGGTGCTGTGCGGCGCCGAGTCCACCGACGGGCAGGTGTCGGTGATGCCGGCGCTGCTGTCCGAGCGGCTGGGCATCCCGCAGCTGTCCGGCGCCCGCAAGCTCACGATCGAGGGCTCGATGGCCAAGATCGAGCGGCAGACCGACGGTGGGTACTGGGAGGTCGAGGCGCCGCTGCCGGCGATCGTCTCCACCTGGGACACGATCAACGAGCCGCGCTACCCCTCCTTCAAGGGGATCATGGCCGCCAAGAAGAAGCCGGTGGAGACCAAGACGCTGGCCGACCTGGGCATCGACCCGGGCACCGTCGGCCTGGCCACCGCCACCAGCAAGGTCCTCGAGTTCGCCGGCCGCCCGCCCAAGGGCGAGGGCGTGAAGGTCACCGACGAGGGCGACGGGGCCGAGAAGCTCGTGGGCTACCTGGCCGCCCAGAAGATCGTCTGACCCGGCCGCCGAGCCCCGACACCCGTACTCGAAGAGGAGACGATCCCCATGGCTGAGGTCCTGGTCCTGGCCGAGCTCAACCCCGCCGCCGGCGGGCCCCGCAAGACCACCCTGGAGGCGCTGACCGCGGCGCGTGCCCTCGGTGAGCCCTCGGCCGTCGTCATCGGCGCCCCCGGCACCGCCGCCGGCATCAAGGACACGCTGGCCGAGTACGGCGCGGCCAAGGTCTACGTCGCCGAGTCCGAGGACGTCGACGCCTACCTGGTCGCGCCCAAGGCCGAGGTGCTGGCCCAGCTGGTCACCGACAGGCAGCCCGCCGCCGTGGTCATCCCGTCCTCCCCGGAGGGCAAGGAGATCGCCGGCCGGCTGGCCATCAAGACCGGCAGCGGCTTCCTGACCGACGTCACCGAGATCGCCGCCGACGGCACCGCCACCCAGGTGGCCTTCGCCGGGGCGACGATCGTGCACTCGCAGGTCACCGTCGGCACCCCGATCTACACCCTGCGCGGCAACTCGGTCACCCCCGAGCCGGCCCCGGCCGCAGGCACCGAGGAGACCGTGCCGGTCACCGTCTCCGAGGCCGCCAAGCAGACCCGGGTGCTCGACCGCGTGGTGGAGCAGAAGTCCAACCGGCCCGAGCTGACCGAGGCCTCGATCGTGGTCTCCGGTGGGCGCGGCGTGGCCAGCGCGGAGAACTTCTCCGTCATCGAGGGCCTCGCCGACTCCCTGGGGGCCGCCGTCGGCGCCTCCCGGGCCGCCGTCGACTCCGGCTTCTACCCGCACTCCTTCCAGGTCGGGCAGACCGGCAAGACGGTCTCGCCCCAGCTCTACATCGCCGTCGGCATCTCCGGTGCGATCCAGCACCGGGCGGGCATGCAGACCTCGAAGACGATCGTCGCGGTCAACAAGGACCCCGAGGCGCCGATCTTCGAGCTGGCCGACTTCGGCGTCGTCGGTGACCTGAACACCGTCGTCCCGGCCGCCACCGAGCAGATCGCCGCCCGCAAGTAGCAGCAGGGCCCTCCCTCGGGAGGGCGGTACCAGCACGTCGCGTCGGGCGCCGGCCTCCGGGTCGGCGCCCGACGCACGTCCGACCGGGTCGAGGAGACGACAGGCCGTGCGCACTTCCACCAGCCGGACGCGGCCGGGCACGCCCCGGTGGGCGACGCCTACGCTGGCCGTGCCATGACCTACCTCGACCACGCGGCCACGACGCCGATGCTCCCCGCCGCGCTCGCGGCGATGGCCGAGCAGCTGGGCCGGGTCGGCAACGCGTCCTCGCTGCACGCCAGCGGCCGGGAGGCCCGGCGGGTGGCCGAGCAGTCGCGTGAGCAGCTGGCCGCGGCGCTGGGCGCCCGGCCGTCGGAGGTGCTGTTCACCGCCGGTGGCACCGAGGGCGACAACCTCGCCGTCAAGGGCCTCTACTGGGCCCGGCGCACCGCCGACCAGCGCCGGCGCCGGATCGTGGCCAGCCCGGCCGAGCACCACGCCGTCCTGGACAGCGTGGAGTGGCTGGAGAAGCACGACGCGGCCGAGGTCACCTGGCTGCGCGTCGAGCCCTCCGGCCGGGTGGCGCCCGAGTCGCTGGCCGACGCGCTCGGCGACGGGCGGGACGTCGCCGTGGCCAGCGTGATGTGGGCCAACAACGAGATCGGCGCGGTCAGCGACCTCGCCGCGCTGGCCGAGGTCGCCCACGAGGTCGGGGTGCCGCTGCACACCGACGCGGTGCAGGCGGTCGGTCAGCTGCCGCTCGACTTCTCCGGCAGCGGGGTCGACGCGCTCACCATGACCGGCCACAAGCTGGGTGGGCCGATGGGCGCCGGGGCCCTGCTGCTGCGCCGGGACGCCGAGTGCACGCCCCTGCTGCACGGGGGTGGGCAGGAGCGCGACGTCCGCTCCGGCACGCTCGACGTCGCCGCGATCGTGGGCCTGGCCACGGCCGTGCAGGCCGCCGTCGCCGACCGGGGCGAGCGCACCGCACGGCTCACCGCGCTGCGCGACCGGCTGGTCGCCGGCGTGATCGCCCAGGTGCCCGACGCGCAGCTGAACGGCCCGGCCCTGGACGACGTCGTCGCCGGTGGCCCCGGCCGGCTGCCGGGCAACGCGCACCTGTCCTTCCCCGGCGCCGAGGGTGACGCCCTGCTGATGCTGCTGGACGCCCGCGGCATCGAGTGCTCCACCGGGTCGGCGTGCAGCGCGGGTGTGGCGCGCCCGAGCCACGTGCTGCTCGCCGCGGGTGCCGACGCCGCGCGGGCCCGCAGCTCGCTGCGGTTCAGCCTGGGGCACACCTCCACCGACGCCGACGTCGACGCCCTGCTCGAGGTGATCGGCCCGGTCGTCGAGCGGGCCCGCCGGGCGGGTGCCCGATGAGGGTCATCGCCGCGATGAGCGGGGGAGTGGACTCCGCGGTCGCCGCCGCGCTGGCCGTCGAGGCCGGCCACGACGTCACCGGCGTGCACCTCGCGCTCTCCCCGGACCGCCAGACGCTGCGCAGCGGCGCCCGCGGCTGCTGCAGCGTCGAGGACGCCCACGACGCCCGCCGGGTCGCGGACTCCCTCGGCATCCCGTTCTACGTCTGGGACCTCGCCGACCGGTTCCGCGAGGACGTCGTCGAGGACTTCGTCGCCGAGTACGCCGCCGGCCGGACGCCGAACCCCTGCCTGCGCTGCAACGAGAAGATCAAGTTCTCCGCGGTGCTGGACCGGGCCCGGGCCCTGGGCTTCGACGCCGTCGTCACCGGCCACCACGCCCGGCTCGCCGACGGTGAGCTGCGGCGGTCGGTGGACGCGGCCAAGGACCAGTCCTACGTGCTGGGGGTGCTCACCGCCGACCAGCTCGCCGGCGCGGTGTTCCCGCTCGGGTCGATGACCAAGGAGCGGGTGCGCGAGCTCGCCGCCGAGCGGGGCTACGCGGTCGCGACCAAGCCCGACTCGCACGACATCTGCTTCATCTCCGACGGTGACACCCGCGGCTTCCTCGCCCGCCGGCTGGGCGAGCAGCCCGGCCCGGTCGTGGACGCGGCCACCGGGGCGACCGTGGGCACGCACGCCGGCGCCTACGGCTTCACCGTCGGGCAGCGCCGCGGCCTGGGGGTCACCGCGGGCGACCAGCGGCCGCGCTACGTGCTCGGCATCGAGCCGGTCAGCCGCACGGTCACCATCGGCACCGCCGAGCAGGCCGAGGTCGGCGAGGTCGTCACCGGCACCCCCAGCTGGACCGGGCCGGTGCCCGACCTGCCCTTCACCGCCCAGGTGCAGCTGCGGGCGCACGGCTCCCCGGTGCCCTGCGCGGTCTCGGCCACCGAGGGCGGCGGCCTGCGGATCGAGCTGCTCGAGCGGCAGCGCGGGGTGGCACCGGGGCAGTCGGCGGTGCTGTACGCACCCGATGCCGCCCGGGGTGACCGGGTGCTCGGCCAGGCCGCCGTCTGTCGCGCGGGTTAACCGCACCCGACGTTTCACAGCTGGCTCTTGGCTCACCCGATCGGGCGAGCTAGCGTGCCGTGACGGATCGGTTCCGGCCGGTCCGCAGTGTCCCGCTCGCCCGGGCGGGGTCGATCGTGTCGCTGGTGGCCGCCCCTGAGGTCGGCCCGGTGACGCCTGTCCAGGAGGACCCTCCTTGCGCCGAACGCGCCTCTCCCTGGCAGCCCTGACGGCGGCGACGATCGCCGTCGTCGGGCTGCCCACGGTGGCCTCTGCCGCCCCGCACGGTCCGTCGAAGCCGACGGCCCCGGCCGCCGACGTCCCGGTCCAGCTGCTCACCGTCAACGACTTCCACGGCCGGATCAACCAGCCCACCGGCGACGACGGCGAGGGCACCTCGCCCGGCACCGACGGGCTGTACGGCACGGCGGACGACGTCGTCGTCGAGGTCGGCGGCGCCGCGAGCCTCGCCGCGACCATCGACCGGGCCACCGCGGACTTCGTCGCCGACGGCGGCGCCGCGGACGACTCCCTGCTGATCGGCCTGGGCGACGTGATCGGCGCCTCGCCGTTCGAGTCCAGCGTCTTCCGGGACGAGTCGACCATCGAGGTCGCCAACGCCCTGGACATGGCCGTCTCCGTCGTCGGCAACCACGAGTTCGACCGCGGCACCGACGAGCTGCGCCGGGTCTCCGGCGCCACCGACGGCACCGCCACCGACGACGTGACCGCCTGCGAGGGCGTCGAGCCCGGCGTCACCGGCTGCTTCACCGACAGCACCGGCGAGGCGTTCGCCGGCACCGAGTTCCCCTACCTGGCCGCGAACGTGGTCTCCCGGGAGACCGGCGAGCCGATGCTGCCGGCGTACTCCGTGGTGGAGGTCGGCGGCGGGAAGAAGCTCGGCTTCATCGGCGTGGTCACCGACACCACCCCGACCATCGTCTCGCCGTCCGGCATCGCCGACGTCGAGTTCGTCGACGAGGCCGAGGCGATCAACCGCTACGTGCCCGAGCTGCAGGCGCAGGGCGTCGAGGCGATCGTCGCGCTGGTGCACGAGGGCGGGGAGAACCCGGGCACGGACGCCACCGACCCCAACGGGTGCGCCCAGCTCACCGGCCCGATCGTCGACATCAACGCCGAGACCGTCGCGGCCGTCGACCTGATCGTCAGCGCGCACAGCCACCAGGGCTACAACTGCATGCTCACCGACCCCGAGGGCCAGCCGCGGCTGGTCACCCAGGCCGAGTACTACGGCCGGATGTTCACCGACATCCGCCTGGTCCTGGACGGGCGGACCGGTGACGTCGACCGGCTCTGCGCGGACTACCGGGCCGGCAACGTGCTGAACGTGCGCGACGCCGAGGACCCGGAGCTCGACCGGATCGTCGACTACTGGACCGCCCAGGCCGCCGAGGCCGGCGACCGGGTGGTCGGTGAGGCCGCGGCCGACATCCGCCGGGCCGGCACCTTCGGTCCCGACGGCGTCTTCGTCCCGGTCCGGGACGGCGAGTCGAGCCTGGGCAACCTGGTCGCCGAGATGCAGCTGGCCGCGATCCAGGCCGACCCCTCCTTCGGGGAGCCGGTGGTCGCGTTCATGAACCCGGGCGGCCTGCGCACCGACATCCTGGCCGGCGAGACCACCTACGCCGAGCTGTTCAACGTGCAGCCGTTCGGCAACACGGTGAACGTCGTGACGCTCACCGGCGCCGACATCCGGGCGGTGCTGGAGCAGCAGTTCCAGGCCAACGGCGGACCGCGGGGCAACAACCTGCGGCTGGGCACCTCGGAGGGCTTCTCCTACCGGTACGACCTGAGCCAGCCCTACGGGCAGCGGGTCGACCCGGCGTCGATCACCCTGGACGGCGAGGTCGTCGACCCGGCGGCGTCCTACCGCGTGGTGGCCAACTCCTTCCTGATCGGTGGCGGTGACGCCTTCACCGCGTTCACCAACGGCACCGACCCGGCCACCGGCCCGGTCGACGTCGACACCGCGGTCGCCTACTTCGAGGCGAACTCCCCGGTGACGCCGCCGGCGGCCGACCACGGTCAGGCGGCCACGTTCCCGACGCCGGAGCCGGCGACCGGTCTCGGTGGCAGCACGGTGGAGCCGGCCCCGTCGACCACCGTGGACGGCACCTCCGGCCTGAACGGGCCGGGGCGGGTGGGTCCGGCCTGCGACGCCACCGCGGCGATCAGCGACGACACCCCCTTCCGTGGTGACCGGGTGACCGTCATCGGCACCGCGTTCACGCCCGGGGAGAAGGTCACCGTCACGCTGTCCAACGGCGCGAAGCTGGGCACCGTGAAGGCCGACCGCAACGGCGACGTCACCGCCACCGGGCGGGTGCCGCTGCTGCTGCCGGCCGGTGAGCACACGGTGACCCTCACCGGGGCGTCGGGGGAGACGGCGAGCGACACGTTCACCCTCGACCCGTACTGGCTGGAGCTGGTCAAGCGGCTGAAGCTGCTCTTCGGCCGGTGAGCACCGGCGGGGCCTGACCGTTGCCGGTGAGGCCGGGACGGCGGGCTACGGTCGACACCGTGGCCACGCCGAACGACCTCCCCGACGACGTCACCACCCCGGCCGGCGACCCTGCCGGCAGCGATGACCTGAGGCCGGTCCCCACACCGTGGGGGCCGGCCTCTGGCGTCGGGTCGCTGCCGGGCACCGACCCGCTGGAGGCGATGCGGCTGGTGGTCGGGGAGCTGCCCGACCTGCCGCACCTGCCCGAGCTGCCCGCCCGCGGCGCCGGCGCCGCCATGATCGGCCGCGCGGCCGCCCTGCTGGTCGACCAGGCCGTCGACCTCACCCCCGCCCGGTGGCGGCTGGACCCCCGCCCGCG
>NZ_JBJJTJ010000050.1:0-14142 GCF_054177765.1 Modestobacter lacusdianchii
GCCGTCGGCAGCCCCTCAGCAATTCCCGCCCAGAACACCCGCATGTTCGCCCGCGTCGCCACCATCGACAGCACCCCTCAGCTGGGGTGATGCGACGACCCCCTGACACCGGGTCACCTGATCACCGGCTGTCCCCCCGCACCAACGTTGCTGCAGGGGGACAGTCGTTGCTGCGGGCGGACGTCGTCAGGTGAGGGACGCCGCAGGCTCGCTGGTGCGCGGGACAGCCGGCTCGGCAGCCCGGTGCTGGGCGGGCAGGAAGACCAGGACGACGGCCGCGCCGACCGCGCTCGCGGCGGCGCACACCCAGGACCCGGCCGTCACGCCGTCCAGGAACGACTGCTGGACGGCGGCCAGGGCGGCGTCGGGCAGCTCTCCGGCCACCGCCAGCCCGGCGAACACCGAGTCGGCCGCGGTCTGCGCGGCCTGGGCCGGGGCGCCGGCGGCGGTGAGCCCGTCGACCACGGCCGGGCCGTAGACGGTGCTGAGCACCGAGCCGACGACGGCCACGCCGAGGGTGCCGCCGACCTCCCGCACCGTGTCGTTCACCGCCGAGCCGGCGCCGGCCTGGTCGCCGCGCAGCGCGCCCATCACCGCCTCGGTCGCCGGGCTGGTGACGAGCCCGAGGCCGGCGGCCATGAGCACCATCGCGAGCACGATCCGGCCCCAGTAGGCCGACTCCAACGTGGTGCCGGTGGCGACGAGGAAGCCGGCGGCCATGGTCAGCAGACCGGCCGCCACCACGAGCTTGGTGCCGACCGCGCGCATCGCGACGATCGCCAGCGGCGCGGTGACGCCGATGACGGTGGCGAAGGGGAGCGTGGCCACGCCGGCGGTGAGCGTGCCGTAGCCGCGCACCGACTGGAAGTACTGGGTGATCATGAAGATGAAGCCGAACAGGCTGAAGAAGGCCAGGGCGATCGCCCCGCTGCCGACCGACACCCGGGGGTCGCGGAACAGCCGGACGTCCAGCAGCGGCTCGGCGGTGCGCAGCTCGTGGACGACGAAGCCGGTGAGCACCAGCGCCGCGACCGCGTAGCCGCCCAGGGTGGTCGCCGAGCCCCAGCCGTGGCCGGGTGCCTCGATCGTCGTCCAGACCAGCAGGCCGATGCCGAGCACCGAGGCCGCGGCGCCCACCAGGTCGAAGCCGTGTGCCCGGGCGGACCGGGACTCCGGGACCAGCAGCCGGCCGGCGACCAGGGCGACCGCGGCGATCGGCAGGTTGACCAGGAAGACCGAGCCCCAGGCGAAGTGCTCCAGCAGCAGACCGCCGGTGACCGGGCCGATCGCCACCGACAGGCCGGTGACCGCCGACCAGACGCCCAGCGCGGTGGCCCGCTCGCGGCGGTCGGTGAACGTGGTGACCAGCAGGGCCAGGGTGGCCGGGTAGACGGCGGCCGCGGCCACGCCCATGGCCGCGCGGCCGGCGATGAGCTGGTCGGTGCTGGTGGCGACCGAGGCCAGCGCGGAGGTCAGGGCGAAGCCGACCAGCCCGGCCTGGAGCACCCGCCGCCGGCCGAAGCGGTCGCCGAGCGCGCCGCCGAGCAGCAGCAGCGCGGCGAAGGCCAGCGTGTAGCCGTCGACGACCCACTGCAGGTCGCTGGTGCTGGCCGACAGCTCGCGGCTGAGGGTCGGCAGCGCGACGTTGACGATCGTGTTGTCGATGCTGACCAGCAGCACGGACAGGCAGAGCACGGCGAGCACCCACCACCGACGGGTGGCGGGTGCAGGCGGGGGAGTGGTCATCACGGCCTCCGTGTCGTAGAACGATGTGCCATAACCGTAGGACGTTGTTCTATGAGCGGGCAAGCGTGATCGGTGCAGGAGGATGAGGTCGTGACGGATGTCAGGCCCGGTGCCGGGCGCACCCCCAGCCGCGCGGTCGAGCAGGCGCTGGTCGACGCGGCCGAGCGGGTGCTCGTCCGCGACGGCCTGGGGGCGGTGACCGTGCGCGCGGTCGCCACCGAGGCCGGGGTGGCGCCGATGGGCGTCTACAACCGCTTCGGCAGCAAGGACGGCCTGATCGCCGCGGTGCTGGTGCGCGGGTTCGACGGGCTGCGCGCGGCGGTCAGCCAGGACGACGACCCCGACCCGGTCGCCCGGCTGCTGGCCAGCGGGCGCAACTACCGGCAGTTCGCACTCGACCGGCCGCAGCACTACGGGGCCATGTTCGGCGGGCGTCCGCTGCCCACCGAGGGCGCCGAGGAGCTCCTCGCGCACGCCACCGCCGCCTTCGAGGCGCTGGTCGACCACGTGCGGTACGGCATGGCCCGCGGCGCGCTGCGGGAGGGCGACCCCCTGGAGACCGCCCAGGTGATCTGGAGCTCGGTGCACGGGGCGGTGAGCCTGGAGCTCGGCGGGGCGGTGCTCACCGCCGACCCGGCGGCCACCTACGAGTCGCTGCTGCAGCTGATCGTCGCCGGCCTGCGCTGATCTCCCCGCTGCGCGGGAAGTGCCGACCTCGGTCCGCGGGGCTGTGCCGACCGCGTCCTGCGGGGGCCGTGTCGACCTCCCTCGTCCGGGGTGGGTCCGGCCCGGTCGGTCACTTCAGGAACTGCGCGGTCCTGCCGACCCCTGGAGAGACGAAAGGGGCCGGTCATGATGACTCTGGCGTGCAGTGCGGTGGCTCAGGCGGCGATGGCGGCGACGACGGCGTCGCTGGACGACACCTCGGCCGAGTCGCTGATGTTCGTGGCCGGGTGGCTCACCACCGCCACCGACCTGACCCAGCAGGCGATGCTCATCCGCGACCTGGGCTCCACCTTCGACGTCCTGATCTGAAGAAGGACCCCCTTCCTCCCCACCCCTCGCAGGCTCGGGGCGGGCCCCTGGAAGGGGGCCGGGGTCAGGTGCTGGGCAGCGCGCGGCGGCCGGTGCCGCTGCCGAGGTCGGCGTCGTCGGCGGCCCGCCGGCCGGCGTGCCAGCCGGCCGGGTCGACCGTGCTGCCGCTGCGGCGGCGCAGCGACGGGAACAGCTCCTCCACCGCGCGGTCGACCGCCGCCGACCGCTCGGCGAGCACCGGGGCGAGTTCGGCGCCGTAGTCGGCCCGCGCCTCGGCGGTCGCCGCCTCGCGTGCCTCGGTGAGCCGCTCTTCGACCCGCTGGGCGTAGGAGTACAGGAAGCCCCGCCGGAACGGCGTCGAGCGGGCCCGGGCCCCACCGGTGCGCGCGGCCTCGGCCAGTGCCCGGGATGCCTGCAGCAGCAGCGAGGTGACCAGCAGCTCGACCAGGTCGACGTCCTCGCGGAAACCGACCAGCGTGGCGATGCCGAAGGAGGGCAGCAGCACCACCCGCACCCCGTTGGCGTTGCCCACCGCCTGCACCACGGCCGCCTTCGCCTCCGTGTGCGGGTCGTCCAGGTGCAGCCGCCGCGCGGCCACCCCGCCGGACGACGCGCGGCCCTCCCGCTGCGCCAGCACCGCCGTGTCGATCGCGTGCCGGGCCATCAGCGACTGGGCCTTGGCGGTCAGCGCCTCGGCCTCCTCGGTGAACTCGGTCGACTCCGCCTTCGCCAGCAGCGAGCGGATCCGGTGCAGCACCTTGGCGTCGGCCTCGCTGCCCGGCACCTCGACCGGCCAGAGCGCCGCGGACCAGCCGCTGGGCGGGGGCGCCAGCTGCTCCAGCCGCGGCAGCGAGCGGAACAGCCCGACCACCCGCAGCACGTCCCGCCAGGCAGCGGCCGGCTGCACCCGCTCGCCCTGCCACCACCCGGTGACCGACCGCGGGCCGGCCGGCAGCGCCGCGAGCTGCGCTGCCCAGGCCTCCGGCGGCGCCCCCTGGGCCGCCTCGCCCTCGGCCGCGACCACCGCCGCCACCAGCCGGGCGCCCCGCTGGCTGACCCGTCGGCGCGCCGCGTGCACGACGTCGGCCGGCTGCCAGCCGCCCTCCCACAGTCGCGGCAGCGCCTCGGTGAGCAGCTGCTGGGCCTGGCCGTCGCTGTCGACCCCGTCGTCGCGGCGCACCAGCCGGGCGACCACCGGGTCGAGCTCGGCTGCCTGCACGCCGGGTTCGGCGGCGAGCCGGCCACCGGCCAGCAGCAGCATCCGCACCTCGTCGGCGGTCATCGGTCGTCCTCTCCTCGTACGTGCGGGTGCCCGACCAGCCTGACGGCGGCACGGGGCAGCCCGCGCCGGTGGCCGGCCGACTGTGGACCCGGTGCCCCGCTGTGGACGCCGGCGCCCGGCTCAGGCGCGGGGGCGCACCCGGGAGGCGGCCTCGCGGGCGGTGACCCGGGCGGCGTCGACGTCCTCGGCGCGGGCCAGCGCCACGCCCATCCGGCGGCGGGTGAAGCTCTCCGGCTTGCCGAAGAGCCGCAACTCCACTCCCGGCAGCGCGAGCGCCTCGTCGACCCCGTCGAAGGTGATGCCGGCCGCCTCGACACCGCCGTAGACCACCGCCGAGGCACCGGGGTTGCGCAGCGTGGTGTCGACCGGCAGGCCCAGCAGGGCCCGGGCGTGCAGCTCGAACTCGTTCTGCCACTGCGTCGTCATCGTCACCATGCCGGTGTCGTGCGGCCGCGGGCTGACCTCGGAGAACCACACGTCGTCCCCGCGCACGAACAGCTCCACGCCGAACACACCGTGCCCGCCCAGCTCCGCGGTCACCGCCGCCGAGATCGCCTGCGCGCGGTCCAGCGCGACCGGCGACATCGGCTGGGGCTGCCAGCTCTCCACGTAGTCGCCGGCCTCCTGGCGGTGCCCGATCGGGGCGCAGAAGTCGGTGACGGTCTGGCCGTCGCGCACCGAGCGCACGGTCAGCAGGGTGATCTCGTAGTCGAAGTCGACGAAGCCCTCGACGATCACCCGGGTGCCGGCGACCCGGCCACCGGCCATCGCGTACGCCCAGGCGCCCTCGACGTCGTCCGGGCCGTCGAGCTTGCTCTGGCCCTTGCCGGAGCTGGACATCACCGGCTTCACCACGCACGGGAAGCCCACCTCGCCGGCCGCGGCGCGCAGCTCCTCGAGCGAGTCGCAGAAGCGGTACGCGCTGGTGGGCAGGCCCAGCTGCTCGGCGGCCAGCCGGCGGATGCCCTCGCGGTCCATGGTCAACCGCGCCGCGCGGGCGGTCGGCACGACCCGCACCCCCTCGGCCTCCAGCTCGACCAGCGTCTGCGTGGCGATCGCCTCGATCTCCGGGACGACGACGTCCGGGCGCTCGGCCTCGACCAGCGCCCGCAGCTGCGCCGGGTCGCTCATCGTGATCGTGCGCGCCGAGTGCGCGACCTGGTGGCCGGGGGCGTGGTCGTACCGGTCGACGGCGATGGTCTCCACGCCCAGGCGCTGCAGCGCGATCAGCACCTCCTTGGCCAGCTCACCGCTGCCCAGCAGCAGCACGCGGGTGGCCGACGGAGACAGCGGGGTGCCCAGGGAGACCATGCCGACAGGCTAGAGAGCGCCCGGCCGGACGACGGAGCGGCCACCGCCACGGCCGGAACCCGCCGGTCAGCGCGCCGCGTCGTGGCTACGTTGCTCCCGTGACCGACCTCGCCACCCGCGCCCGCACCCTGCTCGACCTGCACACCGCGCCGGAGCCGCTGGTGCTGGCCAACGTCTGGGACGTCGCCTCCGCGCGGGTCGTCGCCGGCACCCCCGGCGTGCGGGCGATCGCGACGGCGAGCCACGCGATCGCGGCCACCTTCGGCCACGAGGACGGCGAGCAGATCCCGCTCGACGTGCACCTGGACATGGTCGCCCGCATCGCCCGGGCCGTGGACCTGCCGGTGTCGATGGACATGGAGGCCGGCTACGGCGACCCGGGGGAGACCGCCCGCCGGGCGATCGCGGTGGGCGTCGTCGGCGGCAACCTGGAGGACCAGCTGCGGCCGCTGGACGACGCGGTCGCCGCCGTCGAGGCGGTGCTGCGCGCCGGCCGGGACGCCGGCATCGACGTCGTGCTCAACGCCCGCACCGACGTCTACCTGCTGGCCGACGCCGCCGCCGACCGCGACGCACTGCTCGCCGAGGCGGTGCGCCGCGGGCAGGCCTACCTGGCGGCCGGTGCGCCGGTGGTGTTCGTGCCCGGCGTGGTGGCCCGGGCGGAGATCGCGGCCCTGGTCGACGGGTTGGGCCGCGGGCGGGTCTCGTTGCTGAGCGTCCCGGGCGCCACGCCGTCGGTGCGGGAGCTGGCCGAGCTCGGGGTCGCCCGGGTCTCGACCGGCCCGTTCACCCAGCGGGTGGCGCTCACCGCGCTGCAGGACGCCGTCGCCGACCTCGTCGCCGGCGGCGCCCTCCCACCCGGCACCCGCCCGTTGAGCTGACCCGCTGCTCACCCGGACGGCTCGGGGGTGCGGCGGGAGAGGGCAGGACAGCGCCACCGCCGGCGTCCTACCGTGCCGGCATGGGTGATCCGCCGGTGGCCACGACCGTCGTCGGCACCAGAGCGCGCCGGCTGCCGGCACCCCCGTCCGTCGTCCGGCGGTCGCTGGCCGAACCGCACCAGCCGGGTGCGCGGCCCTGGCTGGTCCTGGTGGACGACGAGGTGGCGCCGGTGGTGGTCGACGACGGCGCACCGGATCGGCTGGCGTGGCGGTCGCTGTGGCCGCGCCGTCCCGACCTCCTCCTCGCCTTCCAGTTGCGACCGGTGGGGTCGGAGACGGCGCTCCGCTGGACGTTGACCGCCGTGGGGGAGCCGCCCGACGAGAGCCTCACCGGCCACCTCCGGTACCGGGTCAACCACCTGCTGTGGGCCGACCTGCGCCTCTCCTACGGGCAGTGAGCCCCGAACCGTTCGTCGAGTGACAGCTCAGCGGGCTCCCGGGGCAGTGGGGGCCCGCTGAGCTGTCACTCGACGGTGCGCGCGGGGGTGAGGTGGGACACGCTCGGTGGCTGGGGTGCCGGATCGGGCGGAGCATCGGGGAGGACGTCGACGACGACGAGAGAGAAGGCACCGCCGACATGACCGAGCTGCTCCTGCCCGCTGACTTCTTCGCCTTCCAGAGCCTGCTGCCCGACGACGAGCAGAAGGAGCTGCTGGCGCTCCGGGAGTTCCTGGAGTCGGAGGTCAAGCCGCGGGTCAACTCGTCCTGGGCCGCCGCGGAGTTCCCGCACGACCTGATCCCGAAGTTCGCCGAGGCCGACATCGTGGGCCGCTCCTACGACTGGGACGGCCGCCCCCGCGCCTCCCGGTTGTTCACCGGCTTCCAGGCGATGGAGCTCTCCCGCGTCGACCCGTCGATGGCCACCTTCCTCGGCGTGCACAACGGCCTGGCCATGGGCTCGATCATGATCCTGGGCTCGGAGGAGCAGCGGCAGCGCTGGATCCCGGCGATGATGCGGATGGAGACCATCGGCGCGTTCGGGCTGACCGAGCCCGAGGGCGGTTCGGACGTCGCCCGCGGCATGCGCACCACCGCGCGGCGGGACGGCGATGAATGGGTGCTCAACGGTGCCAAGCGCTGGATCGGCAACGGCACCTTCGCCGACGTCGTGGTGGTCTTCGCCCGCGACGAGGCCGACGACCAGGTGAAGACCTTCGTCGTGGAGAAGGGCACCCCCGGCTTCCTGGCCACCAAGATCGAGGACAAGTTCGCGCTGCGCACCGTGCAGAACGCCGACCTGACCTTCACCGACTGCCGCATCCCGGTGGGCAACAAGCTCGAGGGTGGCAACTCGTTCAAGGACGTCAACAAGGTGCTCAAGGTGACCCGCGGCGGGGTGGCCTGGAGCGGCGTCGGCTGCCAGCTGGGCGCCTACGAGGTGGCGGCGGCCTACGCCAGGGAGCGGCACCAGTTCGGCAAGGCGATCGGCTCGTTCCAGCTGATCCAGGACCTGCTCGCCCGGATGCTCGGCAACGTCACCGCCAGCCTCGGGATGACGGTGCGGATCGCCCAGCTGCAGGAGGTCGACGCGCTGCGCGACGACCAGGCCGCGCTGGCCAAGCTGTACGTGACCAGCCGAGGCCGGGAGACCGTCGCCTGGGCCCGGGAGCTGTTCGGCGGCAACGGGATCGTGCTGGAGAACGACGTCATCCGGTACTTCGCCGACGCCGAGGCGCTGTACTCCTACGAGGGCACCCGGGAGATGAACACCCTCATCGTCGGCCGCTCGATCACCGGGATGAGCGCCTTCGTCTGAAGAAGGACCCCCTTTCCCCCCACCACTCGCAAGCTCGCGGCGGGCCCCTGAAAGGGGGCCGGAAGCGCAAGCGGCAGGTGCACCCTCACCCGTTCGGGGCGGTCGGCCCGGCCAGGGCTGGAGTCGGGACCGCTCCGTGACGATCACCAGCAGGTACGCCGGAGTGGCGTGCCCGCTGGTGATCTGTCGTTGGGAGGGGTCGTGTCGGGTCAGTCCGTGCTCGTCGTCGAGGACACCGACGAGATCCGTGAGCTCGTCGTCACGGTGCTCCGCCGGGCCGGGATGGACGTGCGGGAGGCCACCACCGGTGCCGCCTGCCTGGCCGAGGTGCGCCGCGAGGCGCCCGACGTCGTCGTCCTGGACCTGGGCCTGCCCGACGCCGACGGCACCGAGGTGTGCCGGCAGCTGCGCGCCGAGACCGACTGCTACGTGCTGATGCTGACCGCGCGGGCGGAGGAGGTCGATCTGCTGATCGGCCTCGCCGTCGGGGCGGACGGCTACATGGCCAAGCCGTTCTCACCGCGCGAGCTGGTGGCCCGGGTGCAGACGATGCTCCGCCGGCCGCGCACCGTCGCGGTCCCGGAGCCGCGGACGCCGGTGGAGGACTCCGTCCAGCGGCTGGCCGACCTCGAGGTCGACCCGGACAGCCGCGAGGTGCGGGTGGAGGGCGCGGCCGTCGACCTGACCCGTACCGAGTTCGACCTGCTCGCCGCCCTCGTCTCCCGGCCCGGCCGGGTGCTGCAGCGGGAGACGCTGCTGCGCGAGGTCTGGCAGACCGACTGGGAGGGGAACCTCCGCCTGGTCGAGGCACACATGTCCAACCTGCGGCGCAAGCTCGCTGCCGCCGGGTTGAGCAACCCCGAGATCAAGACCGTTCGGGGGGTGGGGTACCGCCTCGTGGCCTGAGGGCGCACCCACGCCCGGCCCCGGCACGCCGGGGCGGGAGGTGGGCGCGAGGGAACACAGCTGCATCCGACGACGAGGCCCGGTCTCCCCGTGAGGGGAGCCGGGCCTCGTTGTCGTGGTCCGGTTCAGGCGGCGAGGTCGCCCCGTCGGGCCAGCATCCGGCCGGCCGCCGCGTCCACCGCGTGCACGAGGCCCGCCAGGTCGGCCCGCCCGGCGGCCGCGTCGGCGGCGAAGGCCAGCTGGCGGCGCCGGTCGACGTCGCCTCGGCGGTGGGTTGGGGCGGCGAGCCCGCTGAGCTCGGCGAGCCGGCCGTGGGCCATGATCCCGCGGCGGGCGTCGGCGGCGATCGCCTGGCACACGTCGGCGAGCTCGGGGCGGCCGAGCTGGCCGGAGGGGCCGGCGAGGGCCTGGGCGGCGGTGGCCACCGCGCGGGGGTCACCGGAGCGGACGCCCCGGGCGATCGCCGACAGCCGGGTCGGCAGCGCGTCGTCGTACATGACCCGCAGCCGGTCCATGAGCTCGGCGTCCAGGTCGGCGTCCTCCAGGTCCTCGACGTCCACGAGGTCGAGGGGTCCGGCGGGCGCGGCGGCGCTCCGGTTGCGCACCAGGTCGAGCAGCAGCCGTGCGTCGAACGGGGCGGCCAGGCAGGCGAGGGCGCCGGCGGCCGCAGCGGCGGCGCGCACCTCGTCGGTCGGCTCGGGGGTGACCACCAGGAATCGGGCGGTGCTGCCGGCGGCGCGCAGCTCGGTCAGCAGTGCGGGGCCGCTGGCGGCCCCGGTGACGGTGGCGGCGGTGACCACCAGGTCCATGGCGATGGTGGCGGTGAGCCAGCGGGCGTCCTCGGCGTCGCCGGCCTCGTGGACGCCCCAGCCGGCCAGCTCCAGCAGGCCGGTGACCTGCTGCCGGGCGGCGGGGGAGGCGTCGATGACGAGGGCGGTCAGCACGTCACTGCTCCTGTCTGGGCCGGGGTGGAGGTCCAGCCGTAGCTGGTGAGGGTGGTGATGCGGACCCGGATGCCCTGGTCGGCGTAGGAACCGTCGACGTCCTGGGCGATCCTGGTGGTGCCCGGGCCGACGGTGGCCAGCGGGTAGGTGCTGCCGTCGCGGAAGACGGCGGTGAGCTCGTAGCCGGTGACCCCGCGGGTCGTGGCGCTGGCGGTCCAGGAGACCTGGGCGTGCAGGGTGCGACTGGCGTACCAGGTGTTGTTCCACCCGTTGTAGGTGTAGGTCGTCGAGCAGCGGGTGCCGGCGGTCGAGGCGCCGGTGACCGGCGCGACGGTCAGCGTGCTGGCGTCGACGGTGGTGGCGGCCCGGGCGGTGAAGGTGGCCTGGGCGGGGGCGATGGTCAGCCCCAGCACGGTGGCGACGGCGACGGTGAGGAGCAGCAGGCTGCGGCGCATCCGGCTCATGCCCGGTCACCCTCGGTGTCGTCCTCCTGCTCGACCTTCGCCGGCCGCCAGATGGACAGCAGCAGCCAGCCGGCCAGCAGGGCGGGGGCCCCGTAGACGAGCGCCTGGCTCACCACGGGCGTGCGCAGCACCTGGATGGCGTTGCCGATCTCGGGGATGACCGCCTGCACCTGGTAGGCGGTGTCGCCCTGCAGCGTGGCCTTCCACGGGTCGACGGCCTCGTTCGCGTCGCCCTTGGTCTCGACGGTGACCGCCCCGTCGGCCCCGTGCTCGACGGAGACCACGCGGTGGCTGACCAGGCGGTGGTCGTCGATCGGGATGTGGTAGGCGATGATCATGCCCACGGCGACCTCGTCGACCGGCAGCGGCGTCACGACCGTGACGTCACCCGGGTCGATCACCGGCGACATGCTGCCGGTGAGCATCGTCATCGTCCGGTAGTCCAGGACGTGCGGCCCGACCGCCAGGACGCCGAACGCCAGGACGGCGACGGTGACCACGAGCCGGAGCAGCCAGCGGCCCACCAGGCGAGCCGCACGGATCCCGAGGCCCGCGGTGCGGGGCTCCTGGACCAGCTGACGTGCGGGACGGTGCGGGATCGCGATGTCCGTGGTGCGGGCCAGCGGTGCGAGCAGGGCGGTGGTCATGGCGGGTCCTCCGGTCAGGGGTCAGGAAGTGGGCGGACGGCGCCGGATCAGCGGTTGGTGCCGGTCTGCTGCGCCCCGACGAAGTTGATCGACAGGCCGGCGGTCTTGCCCTGGAAGTTGTTGTCCGCGCTGGCGGGGAGCGTCACGGTGACCCGCAGGTGGTCGGTGCCGCCGACGTTCTTGCTGGCGACGTCACGGAGGCTCGTACCGGGGGTCACGACACCGGAGCCCTGGGTGTACAGGGGCACGGTGGTACCGGAGCAGGTGTAGGTGGCAGCGCCGTTGGCCGCGATGGTCTCGGTCCACTTGACCGAGCAGGAGTCGACGCCGAGCTGCAGGCCGTTGACCTTGTCGGTCGTCAGGACGCTCTGGGTGGTCGCGGTGGACACGAGCGAGACGCTCGACATGGCGAGGTTGCCGCTGTTGACCAGCTCCACCGAGCGGCTGATCGAGTCGCCGGGCACGAAGCCCGCGGCGTTCATGGTCATGCCGGCCGCACCGCCAGCGGCGAGGTCCAGGGACAGGGTCCCCGAGGCGACCGAGGCGTTGAGCGGGGCGGTGCTGTCGGTGAAGGTGCCGAAGGTGCCCATGCCGGCGACGGCGGCGGCGGCACCGATGATGCCGAGCGAGCCGATGATCTTGCGGGTGGTGCGGCTGCGGTTGGTGGTGGTGGCGGTCATCGCTGTCTCCCTGGTCTGTCCCGTGTCGGCGGGTGTTCCCGGCGACAGACACGACTCTGGAGGCCCATCCGCAGGGCACCCGCCAGCGATCCGCAAGAGAACCGCAAGAAGAGGTCGACGGACCCTGCGGTCCTGGCGGCACGAGCTCGCGGCCGCGCTGCGCCGGCCGGAGCACCATCCCCTCGACTCGACCCGACCCGACCCGACCCGACCCGACCCGACCCGGGCCGGCGGTGGAGACGACGACGCCCCCGCCGGGCAGGCCGGCGGGGGCGTCGTGGGGGAGCAGGCGGTGATCAGGCGGCGGGGACGCCGTCCAGGGGCAGGGTGAGGGTGAACGTCGTCCCGCGGCCCTCGACGCTGCTCACGTCCAGGGTGCCGCCGTGCGCGGTGGTGATCGCCTTGGTGATGGTCAGGCCCAGCCCGACCCCGGGGACGGCGTTGCGCCGGGCCGTCGAGGCGCGGAAGAAGCTGGTGAACAGCTGCCCCTGCTCGCCGGCGGGGATGCCCACCCCGGTGTCGCTGACCGACAGCAGCGCCACCGGCCGTGCGCTCGGCGCCGGCTGCTCGACGATCGCGCCGTCCTCGTGCTGCCAGGCCTGCCGCAGGCGCAGGGTCACCTGGCCCCCGCCCGGGGTGAACTTGACCGCGTTGGAGACCAGGTTGTCGCAGGCCTGCCCCAGCCGGAGCGCGTCCCCGCGGACGACCGGTCCGGTGACCGGCGCCTCGACGGAGACCGTCACCCCGCGGGCCGCGGCCGTCACGCGGGCGGTCTCCTCCGCGGCCCGGACGACGCCGGCGAGGTCGACGTCCTCGGGCTGGAGGGTGAACCGGCCGGCGTCCACCTGGGCGGTGAACAGCAGGTCCCCGACCAGCCGCAGCAGCCGCTGGGCGTTGCGCTCGACGGTGCCCAGGTACTGCCGCTGCTCGGCGGTCAGCGGCTGCTCGTCGTCGTCCAGGACCAGCTCGAGGTAGCCCAGGATCGAGCTCAGCGGGGTGCGGAGCTCGTGGGAGATGAGGCTGACGAACTGGTCCTTGAGCCGTTCGGCGGCCCGGGCCTCGGTCATGTCGGTGCCCACGAAGTTCCAGCCGGCCTGCTCGCCGTCGTCGTCGGTGCGCGGGGTGATCGCCACCGAGACGGTGAGCCGGCGACCGTCGGCGGTCAGGTACGTCCAGTCCCGGACGTCGCTGCCGTGCTCCCGGGCGCCCTGCACCAGCGCGGCGAACCGCTCCGCCGGCGTGCCCGGCGCGCCCTCGGTGCCCAGTTCCTCCGGCGCGTGGAAGTCGGTGATCGACCGGCTGCGGACGACGTCGGCGCGGGGGAGCCCCAGCATCCGCTCCGCCCCGGGGTTCCACACCCGGATCAGCCCGTCCGGGTCGGTGCCGATGATCGACTGCTCGGTGACCGCGTCGATCACGCTGGTCATCGTCTGGGCGCGGGCCCGCATCATCCGGGTGGCGACCTCGAGCTCGTCGGCGGTCGACCGGCCGCGGGAGACCAGTTCCAGCCGCTGGGCCTCCAGCTCCTCGGCGGCGGCCAGCTGGCCGCGCAGCCGGCGGGCGAGCTCGAGGACGGCGCCCAGCGCGGTGACCGCGGCCAGCACGACGACCGGCACGGGCGGCCGCAGGAGCAGCACGCCCAGGGCGGCGACGGCGCCCACGGCGAGGCCGGCCGGCAGGGCCCGGGGGACGGGCCGGTGCACGGTGCGCGGCGGCGGGGTGGCGACGACGGTCATGCCGGGCTCCCGACGGTGACGAGCCGGCGCACCTGCGCGACCAGGGCCGCCACGGTGAACGGCTTGGGCAGGTAGGCGTCGGCACCCGCGGCCAGCCCGCGGGCGACGTCGTCGGGGGAGGCGCCGGCGGAGAGGAGCAGCACCCGGCACCCCGCGGTCACCGGGTCCTGCCGCAGGGCGGCGCAGACCTCCAGCCCGGTGGCGCCGGGCATCGACACGTCCAGGACCACCAGGTCGGGGCGTTCGGCCCGCGCCGAGGCAAGGGCCTGGGACCCGTCGGCCACGGCGGCGACCACCGTGCACCCGGCCTTGCGCACGGCGAGGGTGACGAGCAGGCGGATGTCCTCCTCGTCGTCGGCGACCAGCACGCGTGCGGCGGCCTCTGCGGTGTCGCGGTCCACGGTGTCGCGCTCCTCTGCGGGCGTGGCCCGCCCCCGGCCGGGACGGACTGCGTCACGTCGGGCAACGGCAGGTGCACGGTGGTGCTGGAGCCGCGCCTCACCCGGGGAGGTGAGACGTCATCCGGCCGCGGACGCACGTCGGGGGGGGGGGGGGGGGGGGGGGGGGGGGGGGGGGGGGGGGGGGGGGGGGGGGGGGGGGGGGGGGGGGGGGGGGGGGGGGGGGGGGCGGCGGGGGGGGCGGGGGGGGCGGGCGGGCGGGGGGGCGGGCGCCCGCTCCCGGCCGGCTCATCGCG
>NZ_JBJJTJ010000051.1:0-13428 GCF_054177765.1 Modestobacter lacusdianchii
CCGATGTCGACGCGCCCTCCCAGACCACCGCCCGCCAGAACGCCCGCTCCTTCTCCCGCGTGACCGCCACCAGCACACCCCTCCATCAGGGTGTTGCAAGCACCGCCTGAACTCGAGTCACCTGATCGACGGCTGTCCCCCCGCACCAGCGTCGGTGCGGGGGGACAGCCGTCGCTGGGGGAGGACGGTGCGTCAGGCGGCACCGGCCCGCGAGCGCTGCAGCAGCCGCAGTCCGACGACGACGGTCGGGACGGCGCCGAGCAGGGCGAACGCCGCGAACAGCAGCGGCTGGAACGGGAACGCCATCGACAGCCCCAGCGAGGCGACGGCCGGGGCCAGCAGCCACCAGCTGATCACCCCCGCCCGGGCCAGACCGGCCAGGGCCACGACCGGGCCGATCAGCCCGAACAGGGTCAGCGTGCCGACGACCCCCATCCCGGCCGAGCCCTCGACCGTGGTGAACAGCGACTCCGCCGTCGCCGGGTCGAGCTCGCGGCCGATCGCACCGGTCCAGAAGTCCGACAGCACCAGGCCGGTCACGCTCACCAGCCCGAGGGACGACAGCAGCGCACCGACGAGGGTGAGCGTGCCGCCCCGGCGACCACGGACCAGGGCCGGTGCCGCCAGCCAGGCCAGCGCCAGCAGCAGGTTGCCGTAGTGCAGCAGCAGCGCCGACAGCGCGGTCAGCCCCTCGTCGCGGGCCAGGGACTCGATGTAGTCGGCCGGGGCCATCGAGTCGGCCGTCGGCGAGGTGGCCATGCCCGCGACGTAGAGCAGCGGGCCGGCTACCAGGGCGCCGCCGGCGATCGGCAGCAGCCGGGCGGCGGTGCCGCGGGTGGGGCGATCGGCGCCGGAGGTGGGCGCCGGCCGGCCGGTGGGGGTGGGGAGCTGGGTGGTCATCGTCCGTCCTCGCATCGGGGGTGCACCGTCTCGTCGCGGTGTCGGCGAGGAAGTTAGGGACGGCGGGGGGTGGCCGGCGTCCGTCCGCACGCACCGACCGGGGTCCGCCGGGCGGGGGACGGGGACGGCGCCCGGGTCCGTCGCGCGGGGGATGTCCGGCCGGCTCCGGGCCCCCTACCGTGCTCGCATGCCGCGCTGGGACGTCCGCTCCGCCGGCCGCTGGGCCTGGCCCGCGGTGGGCGCGCTGATCGCCGGCATGGCCGTGCTCGAGTCGGCGATCGACACCTTCTTCCGCCAGCAGCTCGCGCTGGTGCTGCCGGGGCTGGCGGTGGGGCTGCTGCTGGCCTGCTGCCCGCGCTGGCCGACGGCGGCGGCGCTGCTGGGCTCGGCGACCGTGCTGGGCAACTTCGCGCTGGGCGCACCCGGACCGGGCGGTGCGCAGCTGATCGGCATGGCCGTGCTGGTCGGCCACGCCGCGGCGGTGCTGCCGGTGCGCCGCGGCGTCCTGGCTGCCCTGGCGGCGACGGCGCTGGTGCTGGTGGCCGGGCTGCTGTTCTCCGACTCGCCGTGGGAGGGCTTCTTCTACCTCCTGGTCACCGGGGTCGCCTGGGGCGTCGGCGCGCTCGTGCGCCAGTCCCGCCAGCGCGCCCGCGAGCTGGAGGTGCTGGCGGCGCGGCTGGCCGCCCAGCAGGAGACGGTGGCGACCGCGGCCGCGGTCGCCGAGCGGGCCCGGATCGCCCGGGAGGTGCACGACTCGGTCGCCCACTCGGTGAGCGTGATGGTGCTGCAGATGGGCGGTCTGCGACGGCTGCTGCCCGACCGGCCCGAGGCCCAGGAGGTGCTGCTGGGCCTGGAACGACTGGGCCGGGAGGCGGTCGAGGAGATGCGCCGGGTCGTCGGGGTGCTCCGCGAGCCGGCCACGGGCGAACCCGCGCCGCAGCCGTCGCTGACCCGGCTGGACGCGGTGCTCGACGAGCTGCGGGCCGGTGGCGTGCCCGTCGAGCTGCAGGTCACCGGCGACCCGGTGCCGCTGCCGCAGCTGGTCGACGTCTCGGCGGTCCGGGTGGTGCAGGAGGCGCTGTCCAACGTCGTCCGGCACGCCGGGGCGGCCGCGACCCGGGTCGAGGTCGGCTGGCGACCCGACCGGGTCACGGTGACCGTCACCGACGACGGCCGGCCCCGGGTGACCGGTGCGGTCGTGGACGCCGCACCGGGCGGCTTCGGGCAGCTGCACATGCGGGAGCGGGTCGCGGTCGCCGGCGGCAGCCTGGAGGTCGGGCCGGTGCGCGGGGGCGGTTACCGGGTGCGGGCGAGCTTCCCGGTGCGAGCGGTGCGCGCCGCGGCGGTGGCCGGGTGACGATCCGGGTGGTGCTGGTCGACGACCAGGCGATGGTGCGCACCGGCCTGCGCATGGTGCTGGCCGCCGAGCCCGACGTCGAGGTGGTGGGTGAGGCAGCCGACGGCGCGGAGGGCGTGCGCGTGGTGACCGCGCTGCGCCCGGACGTCGTCCTGCTCGACGTCCGGATGCCCGGCGTGGACGGGCTGGAGGCGGCGCGGCGGATCGTCGCTGCCGGCCTGCCCACCCGGGTGGTCGTGCTCACGACGTTCGACGAGGACGAGTACGTGAGCGCCGCGCTGCGGGCGGGGGTGAGCGGGTTCCTGCTCAAGGTGGCCCCGCCGGAGGACCTGGTCGCCGCGGTGCGCACCGTCGCCGACGGCGGTGGGCTGCTCGACCCGGCGGTGACGCTGCGGGTCATCGAGTCCTTCGCCACCGCGCCGGCCCCCGACCCGGTGCGCGCCGCGGCGCTCGCGCAGCTCACCGAGCGGGAGACCGACGTGCTGGCGCTGGTGGCCGCCGGGCTGTCCAACACCGAGATCGCCGGCCGCCTGTACCTGGGCGAGGCGACGGTGAAGACCCACGTCAGCCGGGTGCTGCTGAAGCTGGGCCTGCGCGACCGGGTGCAGGCGGTCGCGTTCGCCTACGAGAGCGGCCTGGTCACGCCCGGCCGGTGACCCCCGGTCGATGATCTCCCGAGTCGCCGGGGACGGCGATCACCGGGAAGATGGGGCGCAACGATTCGATCGCGCCGATCTGCGGTGCGTGCACCTGCACGCCCGGCCGACGACGACCGGAAGGGACCCGTTGGGCCTGCTGCTGCTCCTCCACCTCGTCGCCGCGTTCGCCGCACCGTTGCTCGTCCGCTGGTGGGGCCGGCAGGCGTTCCTGGCGCTCGCGCTGGCCCCGGGCGCGGCGTTCGGCTGGGTGCTGACCCGGCTGGGCCCGGTGGTCGACGGCGAGGAGGTCCGGCAGACCCTCTCCTGGATCCCGGCCCTGGACCTGGAGATCGCGCTGCGGCTGGACGCCCTGTCGCTGACCTTCGCCGCGCTGGTCACCGGGGTCGGTGCGCTGGTGCTGGTCTACTGCGCGCGCTACTTCGAGCCCGACGAGGAGGGCGTGGGCCGGTTCGCCGGGGTGATGACCGCCTTCGCCGGCTCGATGCTGGGGCTGGTCCTCGCCGACGACGTCCTGGTGCTCTACGTCTTCTGGGAGCTCACCACCGTCTTCTCGTTCCTGCTGATCGGCGGGTCGGGGGCCAAGCTGGCCGGGCGGCGGGCGGCCAGCCAGGCGCTGCTGCTCACCACGGCCGGTGGGCTGGCGATGCTGGTCGGGCTGCTGATGGTCTCCGCGGCCAGCGGCAGCCGCCTGCTGTCGGCGATCGTGGCCGACCCGGGCAGCGGCCCGGTGCTGGTGGCCGGCACGGTGCTGGTGCTGGCCGGTGCGGTGACCAAGTCGGCGATGGTGCCCTTCCACTTCTGGCTGCCGGCCGCGATGGAGGCGCCGACCCCGGTCAGCGCCTACCTGCACGCGGCGGCGATGGTGAAGGCCGGCATCTACCTGGTGGCCCGGCTCGCCCCCGGCTTCGCCGACGTGCCCGGCTGGCGGCCGATCGTGCTGGGCCTGGGCGTGGCCACCATGCTGATCGGCGGCTGGCGGTCGCTGCGGCAGAACGACCTCAAGCTGCTGCTGGCGTTCAGCACGGTCAGCCAGCTGGGCTTCCTGATCACCATGGTCGGCGCCGGCAGCGAGGAGCTGGCCGCGGCCGGCCTGGCCATGACGGTCGCGCACGCGCTGAGCAAGTCGACGCTGTTCCTCACCGTCGGGGTGGTCGACCACGCGACGGGGGTGCGCGACCTGCGCCTGCTGTCCGGGCTGGGCCGCCGCATGCCGGTGCTCGCCGGCATCGGCACGCTGGCCGCGGCCAGCCTGGTCGGCCTGCCGCCGTTCCTGGGCTTCGTCGGCAAGGAGGCCGCCTTCACCGCGCTGTGGGACGGCGGGCTGCCCGACCGGGTCACCGCGGTCGTCGTCCTGGTCGGCCTGGTGCTGGGCTCGGTGTTCACCGCCGCCTACTGCGCGCGCTTCCTCTGGGGCGCGTTCGCCCGCAAGCCGGAGCTGCCCGACACCGCGCCGGAGGAGCTGGAGCACCACCCGGGGCCGCTGTTCCTCACCGCGCCGGCCGTCCTGGCGCTGGCCGGGCTGGCCGCCGGCCCGGCGAGCCCGCTGCTGGACCACCTGGTGGTCCGCTACGCCGAGACCCTGCCGCTGATCGCCCCGGAGGCCGAGCACCTGGCGTTGTGGCACGGGCTGCAGCCGGCGCTCGCGCTGTCCGCGGTCACCCTGCTCGGTGGTGCCGCGATCTTCGCGCTGCGCTCCCGGTTCAACCGCCTGCAGCAGCGGCTGGCCGTCGGCGCCTCCGCCGACGAGGGCTACTGGAACACCCTGCAGGCGGTCGACCGGGTCGCCGTCCTGGTCACCGGGACGACGCAGCGCGGCTCGCTGCCCACCTACCTGGGCACGATCCTGGTCGTCGTCCTGCTGCTGCCGGGCTGGGTGCTGCTGGCGCGCACGCCGTGGCCGGACGAGTGGCGGGCCTGGGACACCCCGCTGCAGGCGCTGGTCGGCGCGGTCGTGCTGATCGCCGCGGCGCTGACGCTGCGGCTGCGCCAGCGGCTGTCGGCGGTGCTGGCGGTCGGGATCACCGGGTACGGGCTGGCGCTGCTGTTCGTGCTGCACGGCGCCCCGGACCTGGCGCTCACCCAGTTCCTGGTCGAGACGCTGAGCCTCGTCGTCTTCGTGCTGGTGTTGCGCCGGCTCCCCAAGGACATCGGCGACCGGCACCGGCCCGCCGAGCGCACGGTGCGCGCGGTCATCGCCGTCGCCGTCGGCCTGGTGATGGCCGGGGTGGGTGCCGCGGCGCTGAGCGCCCGCACGGCCACGCCCGTCTCCGCCGACATCCCCCAGCTGGCGCTGGAGGAGGGCCACGGGGAGAACGTGGTCAACGTGATCCTGGTCGACATCCGGGCCTGGGACACCCTGGGCGAGCTGTCGGTGCTGGTCGTGGCCGCCACCGGGGTGGCCAGCCTGGTCTTCCTGCGGCGCCGCACCGGTGCCGTCGACCGGGCCTCCGAGGAGCACACCTCCGGCGGGGACCCCAGCGACGCACGGCGCGCGCCCCGCAGCCGCTGGCTCTCGGCGTCCTCGACCCTGGCACCGCAGCGCCGGTCGGTGGTGCTCGAGGTGGCCACCCGGTTCCTCTTCCACACCATCGTGGTGTTCTCGCTCTTCCTGCTCTTCTCCGGGCACAACGACCCCGGCGGCGGGTTCGCCGGTGGTCTGGTGGCCGGCCTCGCCCTGGTGCTCCGCTACCTGGCGGGCGGGCGCTACGAGCTCGGTGAGGCGGCGCCGGTCGACCCGGGCCTGCTGCTGGGCGCCGGCCTGTTGTTCGCCGGTGGCACCGGGGTGACCGCGCTGCTGCTGGGCGGGCAGGTGCTCGAGTCGGCCTACCTGCAGACCGACCTGCCGGTGCTCGGGCACGTCAGCCTGCCGACCGCGCTCTTCTTCGACATCGGCGTCTACCTGATCGTGGTCGGTCTGGTGCTGGACATCCTGCGCAGCCTGGGCGCGGAGCAGGACCGCCAGGAGGACGAGCAGGACCCCGTCGACGCCGCGCCCGGTGAGGTGATCGTCCGATGACCCCCACCGTCGTGCTGCCGGTCGTGATCGGCGGGCTGTACGCCGCCGGCGTGTACCTGCTGCTGGACCGCAGCCTCACCCGGGTGATCCTGGGGTTCCTGCTGCTGGGCAACGCCACGAACCTGCTGCTGCTGTCCGCCAGCGGCCCGTCCGCGCTCGCGCCGGTCTTCGGCTACGCCGAGGCGGAGGAGATGAGCGACCCCCTCCCGCAGGCGCTCGTGCTGACCGCGATCGTGATCACCTTCGGGGTGACCGCGTTCCTGCTCGCGATGGTGCAGCGGTCGTGGCAGCTGGTCCGCCAGGAGGTCATCGAGGTCGACGAGGAGGACCGCCGGGTCGCCACCCGTGAGGGCATGGACGCCGACGACATGGACCCCGACGACCTCCCGACCGAGGACCGGCCTGCCGGCAAGGGCAACGCACTGCCCTCCGACGCGGACGTCGCCGAGCGGCTCGCCCAGCGCTACCGGGGCCCCTCGGACGACATCACCCTGCCGCCGACCCGTGGGGGCCGGTCGTGATCGGGGTGCTGGCGCCGCTGCCGGTGCTGCTGCCGCTGCTGGGTGCGGCCGCCGCGCTGCTGGTCGGCCGGCACGCGCGGCTGCAGCGCACGGTCAGCATCCTGGTGCTCACCGCGGTCGTCGCCGTCTCGGTGGCGCTGCTGCTGGTCGCCGACGCGAACGGGGCCGCCGCCGTCGCCGTCGGCGACTGGCCGGTGCCGGTGGCGATCATGCTGGTGGTCGACCGGTTGTCGGCACTGATGCTCGTCGTGGCCAGCACCGTCGGCCTGGGCGTGCTGGTGTTCGCGGTCGGGCAGGGCACCGCCGACGGCGACGAGAACACCCCGCTGTCGATCTTCCACCCGACGTTCCTGGTGCTGATCGCCGGCGTGAGCTACGCCTTCCTGGCCGGCGACCTGTTCAACCTCTACGTCGGCTTCGAGGTGCTGCTCACCTCCAGCTACGTGCTGCTCACCATGGGCGGTTCGGCCCCGCGCATCCGCGCCGGCATCACCTACGTGGTGGTCAGCCTGCTGAGCTCGTTGCTCTTCCTCGCCTCGATCGGGCTGGTGTACGCCGCGACCGGCACGGTGAACCTGGCGCAGCTGGCCGGCCGGCTGGGCGACCTGCCCGAGGGCACCCAGCTGCTGCTGCACAGCCTGTTGCTGATCGCCTTCAGCATCAAGGCGGCGGTCTTCCCGCTCTCGGCCTGGCTGCCCGACAGCTACCCGACGGCACCGGCGCCGGTCACCGCGGTCTTCGCCGGCCTGCTCACCAAGGTGGGTGTCTACGCGATCATCCGCACCCAGACGCTGCTGTTCCCCGACGGTGCGCTGGAAGACGTGCTGATGTGGGCCGCCCTGGCGACGATGGTGATCGGGATCCTCGGCGCGGTGGCGCAGAGCGACATCCGGCGGCTGCTGTCGTTCACCCTGGTCAGTCACATCGGCTACATGGTCTTCGGGATCGCGCTGGGCTCGGCGGCCGGCCTCGCCGGAGCCGTCTTCTACGTCGTCCACCACATCGCCATCCAGACCACGCTGTTCCTCGTCGCCGGGCTGATCGAGCGGCGTGGCGGCACGATGGCGGTCGACCGGCTGGGCGGGCTGGCCACGGCGTCCCCGCTGCTGGCCGTGCTGTTCTTCGTCCCGGCGATGAACCTCGCCGGGATCCCGCCCTTCTCCGGCTTCATCGGCAAGGTCGGCCTGCTCGGTGCCGGGGTCGCCGACGGTGGCTGGGGGGCCTACGTGCTGGTCGGCGGGGCGGTGGTCACCAGCCTGCTGACCCTGGTCGCTATGTCCCGGGTCTGGACGCGGGCCTTCTGGCGGCCGCCGGCGCAGGCCCCCGCCGCGGACACCGCGGCGGCCGCCGCCCGCGACGCCGGCCCCGACGACGGACCGGACGAGGTGCCGCCGGGCACCGACGAGCCGGACGACGAGACTGCCGACGTCGACGAGCCGGCCGGGGGCGCGACCTCCACCAGCACGGCCCGCCGCACGGGCCGCCGTGGCGCCTGGGCGCGGCACGTCGCCGTGGCGACCGCGGCGCCCGGGGGTGGCGACGGCCGGCCCAGCGGCGGCGACGAGGACCGGGAGCCGTCGCTGCAGCCGCTGCCGGCGGTGATGACCGCGGCCACCGCGGTGATGGTGGCGCTCACCGTCGGGCTGACGGTGGTCGCCGGCCCGCTGTACGGCATGACCGACCGGGCCGCGCGGGACCTGCTCGACCGCGTCCCCTACCTCGAGGCCGTCTACGACGCGGAGGCCGGGCGATGAGCGGCGCACTCCGGCTGCGGCACCAGCTGCCGGTGCTGACCTGGCTGGTGCTCGTCTGGATCCTGCTGTGGGGCACCTGGTCGTGGGCCAACCTGCTGTCCGGGGTCCTGGTCGCGGTCCTGGTGACCAACGTCCTGCCGCTGCCCGCGGTCGTCGGCGGGGCGCGGGTGCACCCGGTGGCCCTGGTGGTCTTCGCCGGCTACTTCCTCAAGGACCTGGTCGTCTCCAGTGCCCAGGTGGCGTGGCAGGCGATCCGGCCCAGTGGCATCGAGCAGGGCGCGATCATCGCCGTCCAGCTGCGCACCGACTCCGACCTGCTGCTGACCCTCATCGCCGAGGCGCTGACCCTGGTGCCGGGGTCGATCGTGCTCGACCTGGACCGGCCACGCCGCACCCTCGGCATCCACCTGCTGCACGTGGACGACGCCGACGACGTGGAGCACCAGCGGGCCGGGGTGCTGACGATGGAGGACCGGGTCGTCCGCGCGTTCGGGACGGCGGAGGACATCGCCCGGCTGGACCAGGACGGCCCGGCCGGGGAGCCGGCCCCGGGACCGGACGGCCGGGAGGTGCGGCGGTGACGGTCTTCTCCTTCGTCGTCTACGCGCTGCTCGGGGCCGGTGCCGTGCTCGCGGTCGTCCGGCTGGCGCTCGGGCCCTCGCTGCTGGACCGGGTGGTCGCCACCGACACGCTGCTGGTGATCATCACCGCGGGGCTGGCCGTGTACGCGGCGCTGCACCGCGACCCCACGATCGTGCCGGTGCTGGTGGTGGTCTCGCTGCTGGCGTTCGTGGGCTCGGTGGCCGTGGCCCGTTACGTCGGCGGCATGCTGATGCGCTCGCCCACCGACGACGGCGAGGAGTCCGGGCTGGCCCCACCCGGTGCCCGTCAGGACCGGGAGGGGACTCCGTGAACGACTTCGACTCGGTGGCCGACTGGGTCGCCGCAGGCTGCCTCCTGGTCGGCGCGTTCCTCTGCCTGACCGCGGGGCTCGGTGTGCTGCGGTTCCCGGACGTGCTCTCCCGGATGCACGCCGGCACGAAGCCCCAGGTCATGGGCGTGCTGCTGATCATGGTCGGTGGGGCGATCCGGCTCACCGGCTGGTCGGCCACCTGGATGCTGCTGCTGGTCGCGGCGTTCCAGCTGATCACCGCCCCGGTCAACGCGCACATGGTCAGCCGGATCGCCTACCGCCGCCGGCACGTGCGCCGGGACCTCCTGGTGGTCGACGAGCTGGTCGGCGCCCAACGCGGGGCGGAGCTGCGCGCCGGGCAGGAGGGCATGAGCGGCGACCAGCCCGCCGATGCTCCCGAGCACACCCGGCGGACCGACGACCCCCGGACGCCGGACGACCTGGACCAGGCCCTGCCCGACTGACCCGGACGCGGGCTGCCCGCGGTGCGGCGGCCGGAGCCGGCGCGGCGCTGTGCCGCCGGGGAACGGTGGCGACGGGGGGCAGGCGGGCGCACCATCGGGGCATGGCCGGGCGCCGCACGCGGGCGGGGATCGTCGCGGTCGCCGGGGCGCTGGTCGCCGGCCTGCTGGTCAGCCCGGCGCTCTGCTCCGCCGGCTCCGCCCGGACCCTGGACGACGCAGGTCCGGTGCCGTCGGTCCGTCAGGTGGAAGGACCCTCCAGGCCGAGCCCACCGGCCCCGTCGGTGCCTCTCGTCGACCGGGACGCGGTGCTGGTCGCACTGCAGACCGCCGGCCGGTCGGCCGGTGTCGCGCTGGAGGCGGTGGTGCTGGACCGGGACGCATCGGTGCTCATCAGCACGCCGGCCGCCGACCAGCCGGTCCCCAGTGCCTCGCTGGTCAAGCTGCTGGTCGTCCAGCAGCTGCTGGCCAGGGCAGAGGTCGGCGTCCTCGCGCTCGGGCCGGGCGACCTCGACCGGATGGAGCGGGCGATCACCGCCTCGGACGACACGGCGATGAGCCTGCTCTGGGACGCCCACGACGGGGCCGACCTCGTCCGGTCCGCGGCAGCGACCTTCGGGCTGACCGGCACCACGCCACCGGCCCGTCCCGGGCAGTGGGGTGAGGCGTCGATGTCGGCCGCGGACACCGGCCGGTTCCTCGCCGCGCTGACCGCGGGAGCGCCCGGTGCCGCCGCGCTGCTGGCGTGGATGCGCGGCGTGACCGCCACCGCGGCCGACGGCTTCGACCAGCGGTTCGGGCTGCTGGCCGGCGGCACCGGCGGGGAGGTGGCGGTCAAGCAGGGCTGGATGTGCTGCGTCGCGGGGCAGCGGCACCTGCACTCGGCCGGCGTGCTCGGTGACGGCCGGGTGGTCGTCCTGCTGGGGGAGGCAGCCAGCTGGGTGTCGTGGGCCCGGGTGCGGCAGGCCCTCGACGAGGCCGCCGCGGTGCTGGTGGCCGGCACGGCGTGACGCCGCGCCGGCCACCGGCACGTGCGGTCAGCGCTCGGCGCGGTTGACCGCCGAGACGATGGCCCGCAACGAGGCGGTGAGGATGTTCTCGTCGATGCCCACACCCCACAGCACCCGCTCACCCACGGCGCACTCCACGTAGGAGGCCGCCCGGGCGTCACCCCCGGCGCTGAGCGCGTGCTCGGCGTAGTCGAGCACCCGGACGTCGACGTCCACGCTGCGCAGCGCGTCGACGAACGCCGCGATCGGCCCGTTGCCGCGGCCCTGCACGGTCACCGGCACCCCGCGGTCCATCAGCTGGACGCTGATCTGGTCCGGTCCGTTGCCCGAGGCGGTGTGCTCGTGGCCGGTGAGGGCGAACCGGCCCCACGGCGCATCGGCGTCGGGCAGGTACTCGCTGCTGAACGCCGTCCACATCTGGGCGGCGGTGACCTCGCCGCCCTCGTCGTCGGTGTGCCGCTGCACCACCGCGCTGAACTCGATCTGCAGCCGGCGCGGCAGGTCCAGGTGGTTCTCGGTCTTCATGATGTAGGCGACGCCGCCCTTGCCGGACTGGCTGTTCACCCGGATGACGGCCTCGTAGCTGCGGCCGACGTCCTTGGGGTCGATCGGCAGGTACGGCACGGCCCACGGGATCTCGTCCACGGTGGTGCCGGCGGCCTCGGCGTCGGCCTTCATCACCGCGAAGCCCTTGTTGATCGCGTCCTGGTGGGAGCCGGAGAAGGCGGTGTAGACCAGGTCGCCGCCGTAGGGGTGCCGCTCGTGCACGCCCAGCTGGTTGCAGTGCTCGACGGTGCGCCGGATGTCGTCGATGTCGGAGAAGTCGATCTGCGGGTCGATGCCCTGGCTGAACAGGTTCAGCCCCAGGGTGACCAGGTCGACGTTGCCGGTGCGCTCGCCGTTGCCGAACAGGCAGCCCTCGATCCGGTCCGCGCCGGCCCGGTACCCCAGCTCGGCGGCGGCGACGGCGGTGCCGCGGTCGTTGTGCGGGTGCAGGGACAGGACGACGGCGTCCCGGCGGGCCAGGTTCCGGTGCATCCACTCGATCTGGTCGGCGTAGACGGTCGGCTCGGCCATCTCCACCGTCGCCGGCAGGTTGAGGATCGTCGGCCGGTCGACGGTGGGCTCCCAGACGTCGGTGACCGCGTTGCAGACCTCGACGGCGAACTCCAGCTCGGTGCCGGTGAACGACTCGGGGGAGTACTCGAAGCGGATCTCGGTGTCGCCGGCCTGCTCGGCCAGCTTGCGCACCAGCTGCGCCCCGTGGACGGCGATGTCGGTGATCCCGGCGCGGTCGGAGTTGAACACGACCCGGCGCTGCAGGGTGGAGGTGGAGTTGTACAGGTGCACGATCGCCTGCTCGGCCCCGCGCAGGGACTCGAACGTGCGCTCGATCAGCTCGTCCCGGGCCTGGGTCAGCACCTGGACGGTCACGTCGTCGGGGATCAGGTCGTCCTCGACGAGCAGGCGGATGAAGTCGTAGTCGGTCTGGCTGGCCGCCGGGAAGCCGACCTCGATCTCCTTGTAGCCCATCCGGACCAGCAGCTCGAACATCCGCCGCTTGCGGTCGGGGGTCATCGGGTCGATCAGCGCCTGGTTGCCGTCGCGCAGGTCGACGGCGCACCAGCGCGGGGCGGCCGTGGTGACCTTCTCCGGCCAGGTGCGGTCGGGCAGCGCGATCGGTGTGAACGGGGCGTACTTGCCGATCGGCATCGGCGAGGGCCGCTGGGGGTTGCGGGCGTGCGGGTGGGACTCGTTCATGGGGGCTCCAGGTGCTGCGGTCGCCGTGGTGCACACGGCTCCGGGAAGCGGTCAGCGGGCGCTGGGGACGCGCGAACCCCGCGACGAGGGAGCCGACCTAGGAGAGGGCCTCGCCGCGGCGGGTAAGCAGGAGGAGGCCGCGCACAGGGTCACGGTAGCAGCGGGGGCGGTCGCCGGCAGGGCCGCCGGAGGCGCCGGCCCGTTCGTCGCGTCCGCCGTCGGCCCCGGACGGCCGGTCGAGGGCCCGGCTGCCCGCGGACACACCGGGGTCGTCCGACCGCGGTGGGACCGGGCGCGCTGTCCCCTCAGCCCACGTCGCACCGGCAGGCGCACCTCTCGACGTGCGGCACCCGCAGGTCGGTGTCCAGCAGCGCGTCGCAGGCCGCGGGGCAGCTGCACGGGGGGTCGGGCGGTGAGGAGGGCAGCTCGCCGGCCAGGAAGCGACGCCGGAGCTCCCGCGCCGCTGCCTCCGCGCGGACCGCGCGCCGGGCCGCGGCGCGGTCGGCGAGCGAGTCGCCGGCAGCCGGCCGGTGGTGGTCGGGCGGTACCTCTCGGCGCCGCCGCCCGTCACGCACCCGGCGGTCCAGGTCGTAGGTGTACCGGGGTGCACGCAGCCGTGGGCGGTGCTCGCCGCCCCACCAGTCCTCGTCCCCGTGCCGGGTGTCCAGGTGGGCCGGCATCAGGCGCCCGGCGCCGTCCCGGACGGTGTCCTCGCGCATCGGTGCGAGCTCGGCACCCGACGGGTCGAGGACCGCCAGGCGGCAGCCGGCCGCGGCCGCGGCCCGGGCCAGGAGCGTGACCGGGAGGTCACGGGTGCCCTTCTCGGCCGCGGCCACCGCCGTCTTCGAGGTGCCGATCCGTTCGGCCAGCTCACGTTGCGAGCAGTCGGCGGCCCGGCGGATGCGCCGCAGGACGCCGGGGAGCATGAAGGTCTCCACCGGCCCACCCTCGGTCAGCCGTCAGACGCGGGTGACCCACCACGACGATCTGTGGACAGCCGCTCGTCGCGCTCGTCCGCGGTCCCGGGTGGGAGGTGCCGGACAGTCGAGCCCTGCCCCCAGGTGGGGGCAGGGCTC
>NZ_JBJJTJ010000052.1:0-12104 GCF_054177765.1 Modestobacter lacusdianchii
ACACCGAGCGGGGGACTCGGGCGCCTGCCTACACTCGGCAGGTGCCCGAGTCCCCCGTCCTCGTAGGTCGGGGATCGAACCGGTGGCGGCTCCTGGCCAAGGAGCTGACGGCGTTCGGTGTGGTGGGGGCCGTCTGCTTCGTCCTGCAGGTCGGAGGCTTCCAGCTGCTCTACGCGCACCTCGGGGTCGGCGCCGTGACGTCGAACCTGGTCGCCACCGTGGTGTCGATGACGGCGGCGTACCTGGGGCACCGCTACTGGTCGTTCTCTCACCGGGAACGCGCGGGCGTGGCCCGCCAGTACCTGGTCTTCGCCGCGATCAACGGGGCCACCCTGCTGCTCGGGCTGGCCGTCGTCGCGGTGGTCCGCTACCCGCTGGGGCAGGACAGCGCGCTGGTACTACAGGTCGCCAACGTCGGTTCCATCGTGCTGGGCACGGTGATCCGCTATCTGGGCTACCGCCGCTGGGTGTTCCGCGCGACCCCAGTGGACCTCCCCCTCGAGACGGCGACCAGCCGGAGCCGGTGGAGCACGGCCCAGCCGTGACCCTCGCCTCCGGCTGAGCTCGGGACCGACCCCCGAGTCGACGCCGAGTCCACGCTGAGGGGTCGCCGCGTCAGGCGGCCAGCCGCGAGCCGTGCCGGCCGGAGATGACCTCCAGCCGGCTGCTGATCCGGGTGCGCAGCTCCTCCACGTGGCTGATCACGCCCACCGTGCGACCGCCCCGGCGGAGCTCGTCGAGCACCGTCATCACCGCGTCCAGCGACCGCGGGTCCAGCGTGCCGAAGCCCTCGTCGACGAAGAGCGTGTCGATCTGCACGCCGCCGCTCTCCGCGGTGACCACGTCGGCGAGGCCGAGGGCCAGGGCGAGGGAGGCCATGAAGCTCTCCCCACCGGACAGGGTCTTGGTCGGCCGTCGGACGCCGGTGTACTCGTCGAGCACGTCCAGGCCCAGCCCGCCCCGGGCACCGTGCCGCCCCTGGGCGTCGCTGTGCAGGAACGTGTAACGCCCACCGGACATGTCCCGCAACCGCCGGCTGGCCACCTCGGCGACCTGCTCGAGCCGGGCCGCCAGGACGAAGGACTGCAGCCGCATCCGCAGCGTGTTGGCCCCGCGGCCGTTCACCAGGTCGGCCAGCGCGGTGACCTGCTCGGCCGCCGCCCGCCGCTCGTCGAGCTGGACCTCCACGGCGGTGAGCTCGGCGGCCAGCTCGTCCAGGTCCGCGACTCGGCGCCGGGACTCGGCGAGAGCGGCCACGGCGTCCTCGCGGGCTGCGGTGGCATCCCGGCAGGAGTCGGTCATCGACTCCAGGTCCGGTCGCGGCGCCAGGTCGGCGAGCTCGGGCTCGGCGAGCGTGGCGGTGACCACCGACCACTGCTCGTCGTGCTCGGTCACCCGCCGGCCGATCGCCGCGGCCTGTCCGCGCTCCAGCAGGGCGTCGGCGGCGGCCACCAGGTCGGCGAAGCCCGCCTCGACGACACGCTCCGCGGCGTGCCGTCGGGCGGCGTCGGCCTCGGTGCGCGCCCGCAGCTCGGTGGTCTCGGCCTCCATCAGTGCCTCGCAGTGCTCGGCCACCGCGGTGAGCCGGCGGATCCGGGCGGGGAGGTCCGGGTCGTCGCCCCGGGCGGCGTCCACTCGCTGCTGCAGGGCGACCAGCGCCTCCTGCTGCGCGGCGAGCTTGGCCCGGCGGCGCGCCAGCTCCTCCCGAGCCGCGGTCAGCCCGGTGGCGGCGGCGTCCCGCTGGGCAACGAGCACGGCCAGCTCCCGCCGCGCCTCGGCGAGCGTGCCGGCCCGTCGACGGGTCACGGCCTCCTGCTGTGCCGCAGCGGCCACGGCCTGCTCCTGGTCTGCCAGCGGCTCGTCGCCGGCCTGCGCGCGCAGCACCGCCAGCTCGCGGCCGGTCTCCGCCGCGGCCCGCTGCGCGCGGTCGTGCTCGGCCTCGCACTGCTCGGCGACCGCACGGGCGGCGTCCTCGTCGGCCTGGCCGACCGGCTGGCCCGTCGGCTCGGCCAGCCGCGGGTGCTCGACCGCGCCGCAGACCGGGCAGTCCGCCCCGTCCACCAGCCCGGCCGCGAGCTCGGCGGCCATGCCGTCCAGGCGGCGGGCCCGCAGGTCGAGCCAGTGCTCACGAGCCGTGGCCCACGCCTCCCGGGCCGCGGCCGCCTGCGCGTGCTGCTGGGCGAGCCGGGCGACCAGGGCGTCGACTGCCCGGGCGGCGTCCAGCGCGGTGCGGCGCCGGTCCAGCTCGGCGGCCAGGCCGGGGAGCGCGGCCGCCGCCTCGGCTGCCGCGGCGACGACCGCCTCCTGGTCCGACAGCCGGGCGGGCCAGGAGGCGACCGCCTGCTCCTCCCGGGCACACCGGGCGACGAGCGCATCGACCTGCCGGCGGCTGCCGGTCACCGCGCCGGTCAGCTCACCGGCCCGGTCGACCTCCGGGAGCGCGGCCCGGAGCGCGGCGACCTCGTCACGCAGCGAACGGGCGAGGACCGCGTCGGCGGCCCGCCCGTCCGCGACCGGCGTCCAGGCTCGGGACACCACAGCCCGCCGCTCGGTGGCCGACTCGGCAGTCAGAGCGGCCCGGCCGGCAGCCTCCAGCACGTCGCGCACCGGCTCGGCGCGCTGACCGGCCTCCAGCGCGACCCGCAGCGGCTCCAGCTCGCCCGCCTCGGCCTGCAGCCTGGCCAGGTCGGCGCGGGCGCGGTCGCGGCGCACGTGCCGGTCCAGCTCGGCCCGGGCGGCGGCCAGCCCGGCGTCGACCCGGGCGACCTCGGCGGCCGCCGTCTCGGCAGCGGCCACGCGCCCGGCCAGCTGCTGGGCGGCCTCCGCGCGGACCCGGTGCACCCAGGTGCCGGCGTGGGCCGGCGGCGCGGCGCCCACCAGCTCGGGCGCCAGCTGCTCGGGCACCTCGACGTCGGCGACCTGCGCGACCCGGGCCAGCAACGTGCTCGCCCGCAGCCGGGCCTCGTCGAGCTGGTCGCGGGCCGCGACCCGCTGCTCGGCCAGCCAGTCCTCCACCCGGGCGAAGCGGCCGACGTCGAACAGCGTGCGCAGCAGGCGGCCCCGGTCCTCCGGCTCGGCGCGGAGGAACCGCGCGAAGTCACCCTGCGGCAGCAGCACCACCTGACAGAACTGCTCGGCGGAGAGGCCGAGCCGGGTGCGCAGGTGCTCGGACCCCTCGTCGATGCGGGTGCTGACCGGCTCCCAGCCCTCCCCCGCCCAGCGCTGGACGACCAGCTTGGCCTGCTCGGTCGTCCAGCCGGTGCCGCGGCGCTTGGGTCGCTGCTGCTCGGGCCGGCGGGTGATCAGCAGCCGCTCACCGCTCAGCGTCACCTCACACTCGACCTCGGTGCGCACCTGCTCGCCGGCGTGGTCGCTGCGCAGCCGCCGCTCCTCGCCGCGCGCTCCGGGCACGGTGCCGTACAGGGCGTACACGATGCCGTCGAGCAGCGTCGTCTTACCCGCCCCCGTGGGGCCCCACAGCAGGAACAACCCGTCCCGGCCGACGTCGTCGAGGTCGACCTCGACCCGGTCGGCGAAGGGCCCGAAGGCGGTCAGTGCGAGCCGATGGACCCTCACGCCAGGGTGTCCTGGTACGCCGCGGCGGCCAGCGCCCGGCCGAGCAGCTCCTGCTCGGCCGCCGAGGCGCCCACCCCGCGGACGTGCGCGACGAACTCGCCGGCGACCTCCAGGTCGCTGCGACCGGTGAGCCGCTCCTGGTAGCTGCGCCGGTCGGTCAGCGGACCCGACCCTGCCCACTCCAGGTGCACACAGTGGGCGAACCGGCCCTGCAGCTGGCGCATCGGGTCGGCGGGGCGGACGGCGTCGGTGAGCTGGGCGGAGACGAAGTGGCTCTCGATCGCGGTGAGCTCCGGGTCGGCCAGCAGCTCGGCCAGCTCGCCGCGCACCACGGTGAGCTCGCGCGGGGTGGGCAGCGGGACGCTGCGGACGCCGGCCAGCCCCTCGGCGTCCAGGTCGACCAGCCAGACCTGCTTCTGCTGGCCGGCCTCGCCGAAGGAGTAGGCCATCGGGGAGCCGCTGTACCGCACCCGGTCGCTGAGGGACTGGGGCCGGTGCAGGTGCCCCAGGGCGACGTAGTCGACCCCGTCGAACACCGCGGCCGGCACCAGGTCGACGCCGCCGACGCAGATGTCGCGCTCGCTGTCGCTGGGCACCCCACCGCCGACGAAGGCGTGCGCGAGCACGACCGACCGGGCGCCCGGTCGGAGGAACAGGTCGGCCCGGACCCGGTCCATGGCGGCGGTGAGCACCGCCTCGTGGCTGCGGGCCTCGGTCAGCCCCAGTTCGTGCCGGGCGACCTCCGGCTCCAGGTAGGGCAAGCCGTAGACCGCCACGTCGCCGTGCTCGTCGGAGAGCAGCACCGGCTCGTCGAGCAGCCCGGTGGCGGCCCGCACGTGCACGCCCGAGACGGCCAGCAGGCCGGAGGCGAAGCCCAGCCGGCGGGCCGAGTCGTGGTTGCCCGGCGTCAGCACGACCGCTGCCCCGGCGGCCCGGATGCGGGTGAGCACCCGGTCGAGGACGGCGGTCGCGTCGGCCGAGGGCACCGCCCGGTCGTAGACGTCGCCGGCGACGAGGACGACGTCGACCGCCTCGGTGACCACCAGGTCGGCCAGCCCGCCCAGCACCGCCTCCTGCTCAGCGAGCAGGTCGGTGCCGTGCAGGGAGCGGCCGATGTGCCAGTCCGAGGTGTGCAGCAACCGCATGTCCCGCACGGTAGGTGGCCCCTCCGACAGAACCGTCCCGGCACGCCGTGACGGACCGGTCCGGCCGGTGCGCACGGGGCGGGCGGGGGCGGTGGTGCGGCGGCTCAGAACTGCTCGGTGGGGTGCTGGCCGTCCCAGACCGGCCCGCTGAGGTGCCCGGCACCCTCGTACGCCCGGCGCTGGGCGTCCTCCTCGATCAGCTGGTTGAGCAGCTGCTGCACACCGTCGCTGTCCGAGATCGCCGAGAACACGGTCGGGCCGCCCTCCCCGGCCGTCTCGATCGAGACGGTGCCCGAGTTGACCACCCGGTCCCAGAGGGTCTGCCGGTAGGACACGTCGGTGATGCGGGACAGCCCGATGTCCCGGCCGGACCTCGCCAGGATGCCCGTCCGGTAGAGCAGCCGGTGCGTCGTGATCACGTAGTGCGTCGTCCGCCAGCGAAGCAGCGGCGCGGCGACGAAGACCGCCCCGAGGACGGCGGCCACCGCGACCACGACCAGCCGCCACGTCGCCTGCTGGTCGCCCGCGGGCACGAGCGCCGCACCGAAGGACGCCGCACCGACGAGCAGCAGGAACAGCACGATCGGCCACAGCACGGTCAGCCAGTGCGGGTGCAGGTGCCGGACGACCTCTTCGTCCTCACCCAGCACCTTGTCGGGGTACGCCACCCCACCAGGATGACCGACCCGCCCGTCCGGGTCACGCCTCCCGGCGGCGCGGACGCACGTGTCGGACGTCGCCGGAGGCGAGCTCGAGCACCCCGTCCGGGGTGCGCACGACCAGCCGGCCGTCCCAGTCGACCGCCTCGGCGACGCCCTCGACCGTCGAGCCGTCCGGCAGCGTCACGGTGACGGTGGCGCCGACGGTGCTGCACCAGGCGAGGTGGTCGTGCGCCAGCCCGGAGGCGATCGGGTCGCCGAGCACCTCGACCCAGCGCCGGTACCGCCGCTCGAGGGCCCGCAGGAAGCCCAGCAGGACGGCGGACCGGTCGACCGGCGCGGCGGCCACCAGCTCCAGCGAGGTGCCGGTGTCGGGCAGCTCGTCGCGGCGGGTCGAGACGTTCAGGCCGGTGCCGACGACGACGGCGGTGCCCGAGGTCTCGGCCAGGATGCCGGCCAGCTTGGTGCCGTCGGCGGCCAGCAGGTCGTTGGGCCACTTCAGCGACGCACGCACGCCGGCGGTCTCCGTCACCGCTTCGGCCAGGGCCACCCCGGTGAGCAGGGACAGCCAGGCCCGGCGCGCGGCGGGGACGTCGGGGCGCAGCAGCACCGAGACGGTCAGCCCGGCGCGCGGCGGGGAGGTCCAGGTGCGGTCGAGCCGGCCCCGGCCGGCCACCTGGTGCTCGGCCACCAGCACGAGCCCCTCGTCGGCGCCGGCGGCCGCCCGGGCGGCCAGCTCGGCGTTGGTCGAGCCGATCTCCTCGACCACCTCGACCGCCCGCCACAGCCGGTCGGCACCGACCAGCTCCGCGGTCAGCGCCGCGGCGTCGAGGCCGGGCCGGTCGACGGTGGGAACTGCGGTGCGGTCGCTGTCGGGCACGTCACCTACGCTACGGCGCTGTGAGTGCCGCCGAACTGGAGTCCGCTGGAGAGCACGTCTCCGCAGGCCTCGACCTGCACACCACCGCCGGCAAGCTGGCCGACTTCGAGCGGCGGGTGGAGGAGGCGTCGCACGCCGGCTCCGAGCGCGCCGTGGAGAAGCAGCACGCCGCCGGCAAGATGACCGCCCGGGAGCGCATCGACGCCCTGCTGGACCCCGGCTCCTTCACCGAGCTGGACGAGTTCGCCCGGCACCGGTCGACCAACTTCGGGATGGACGCCAAGCGGCCGTTCGGCGACGGCGTCGTCACCGGCCACGGCACGATCGACGGCCGCCCGGTCTGCGTCTTCTCCCAGGACGTCACGGTCTTCGGCGGCAGCCTCGGTGAGGTCTACGGCGAGAAGATCGTCAAGGTGCTCGACCTGGCGTTGCGCACCGGCTGCCCGGTCATCGGGATCAACGAGGGCGGCGGAGCCCGGATCCAGGAGGGCGTGGTCTCCCTCGGCCTCTACGCCGAGATCTTCCGGCGCAACGTGCACGCCTCCGGCGTCGTTCCGCAGATCTCGCTGGTGATGGGCGCGGCGGCCGGCGGCCACGTGTACTCCCCCGCCCTCACCGACTTCATCGTGATGGTGGACAAGACCAGCCAGATGTTCATCACCGGACCCGACGTGGTGAAGACCGTCACCGGTGAGGACGTCACGCTCGAGGAACTGGGCGGCGCCCGCACCCACAACACCAAGTCCGGCGTGGCGCACTACCTGGCCGAGGACGAGGCCGACGCGCTCGACTACGTCAAGGCGCTGCTGGCGCACCTGCCCAGCAACAACCTCGACCCGCTGCCGGCGGTCGAGGTGCCCCCGGTCGACGTCGCGCTACCCGACGCGCTGACCGACACCGACCGGGAGCTGGACACCTTCATCCCGGACTCGCCGAACACGCCCTACGACATGCACACCGTGATCGAGCACGTGCTCGACGACGGCGAGTTCCTCGAGGTGCAGGCGCTGTGGGGGCCGAACATCCTCACCGGCTTCGGCCGCGTCGAGGGCCGGCCGGTCGGCATCGTGGCCAACCAGCCCACCCAGCTCGCCGGCACGCTGGACATCGACGCCAGCGAGAAGGCCGCCCGGTTCGTGCGCACCTGCGACGCCTTCAACATCCCGGTGCTCACCTTCGTCGACGTCCCCGGCTTCCTGCCCGGCACGTCACAGGAGTGGGACGGCATCATCCGCCGCGGCGCCAAGCTGATCTACGCCTACGCCGAGGCGACCGTGCCGCTGATCACCGTGATCACCCGCAAGGCCTACGGCGGCGCGTACGACGTGATGGGCTCCAAGCACCTGGGCGCCGACGTCAACCTGGCGTGGCCGACCGCGCAGATCGCCGTGATCGGCGCGCAGGGTGCGGTGGGCATTCTCTACCGCAAGGAACTGGCCGCGGCCGAGGACCCGGAGGCGCTGCGCGCCCAGCGGGTCACCGAGTACGAGGACACGCTCGCCAACCCCTACATCGCCGCCGATCGCGGGTACGTCGACGCGGTGATCCCGCCGTCGCACACCCGCATCCAGGTGGTGCGGGCGCTGCGGCTGCTGGCCAACAAGCGTCAGACGCTGCCGGCCAAGAAGCACGGGAACATCCCGCTGTGAGCGAGCACCGCAGCGAGCGCCGGCGACCGAGCAGTAGAACGAAGAACGCGCAGAACGGGGAGATGTCACGGTGAGCCAGCCGCTGCTCAGCGTCGTCCGCGGCGAGCCCACTCCGGAGGAGCTCGCCGCACTGACCGTCGTCGTCGCGTCCCTGTCCCAGCGGCACCGTCCTCGTCGCCGGCCGACCCCGGTCCGGGCCTGGGCGGAGCGGGCCGACGTCCTCCGCCGGCCACTGCTCGCCGGGCCCGGCGGCTGGCGCGCATCGGGGCGGGCGTCATGAGCCGCCGTCTCGTGCTCGCCTCGCAGTCCCCCGCCCGGCTGCAGCTGCTCCGCCAGGCCGGCCTGCAGCCGGAGGTGGTGGTCAGCGGCGTCGACGAGTCGACCGTGCGGTCGCCCCGGGTCGCCGAGCTCGTCGCGCTGCTCGCCGCGGCCAAGGCCGCGGCGGTGGCCAAGGGCCAGACCGACGCGCTGGTGATCGGCGCCGACTCGCTGCTGGAGTTCCGCGGTCAGCCGCTGGGCAAGCCGGCCGACGCCGCCGAGGCCCGGGTCCGCTGGCAGCGGATGGCCGGGCGCAGCGGCGTCCTGCACACCGGCCAGGCCGTGTTCGACGTGCGGGACGGCGCGGTGACGGCTCGGGACGTCGGCGTCTCCTCCACCGTCGTCCACTTCGCCTCCCCCACCCCGGCGGAGCTGGACGCCTACCTCGCCACCGGCGAGCCCCTGGCGGTGGCCGGGGCGTTCACCCTGGACGGGCTGGGCGCGCCCTTCGTGCACCGCATCGAGGGCGACCACACCGCGGTCATCGGCCTCTCGCTGCCGCTGCTGCGCACCCAGCTGGCCAAGCTCGGCCTGGCCCTCACCGACCTCTGGCAACGCTGACCGGCCCGCGCCGGCCAGTCAGAACGCCTCTCAAAGGGAGAACGAACGTGCAGAAGGTCCTGATCGCCAACCGGGGCGAGATCGCGGTGCGGGTCGCCCGCGCCTGCCGGGACGCCGGGCTCACCAGCGTCGCCGTCTACGCCGAGCCCGACCGCGACGCCCTGCACGTGCGCACCGCCGACGAGGCGTTCGCCCTCGGCGGCACCACGCCCGGCGACTCCTACCTGGTGTTCGACAAGATCCTGGACGCCGCCCGCCGGTCCGGCGCCGACGCCGTGCACCCCGGCTACGGCTTCCTGTCCGAGAACGCCGGCTTCGCCCAGGCCGTCATCGACGCCGGGCTGACCTGGATCGGCCCCTCACCGCAGGCGATCACCGACCTCGGCGACAAGGTCGCCGCCCGGCACATCGCCACCCGCGCCGGGGCTCCGCTGGTGCCCGGCACCAAGGACCCCGTCGCGGATGCCGACGAGATCGTCGCGTTCGCGCAGGAGCACGGGCTCCCGGTCGCGATCAAGGCCGCGTTCGGCGGCGGCGGTCGGGGTCTGAAGGTCGCCCGCACGATCGAGGAGATCCCCGAGCTGTTCGACTCCGCCGTCCGGGAGGCGGTCTCCGCGTTCGGCCGCGGCGAGTGCTTCGTCGAGCGGTTCCTGGACCAGCCGCGGCACGTCGAGGCGCAGGTGCTGGCCGACACGCACGGCAACGTGGTCGTCGTCGGCACCCGCGACTGCTCGCTGCAGCGGCGCAACCAGAAGCTGGTCGAGGAGGCCCCCGCACCGTTCCTCACCGAGGAGCAGCGCGCGCGGATCCACTCCTCGGCCAAGGCGATCTGCGCCGAGGCCGGCTACGTGGGCGCCGGCACCGTGGAGTACCTGGTCGGCACCGACGGCTCGATCTCGTTTCTGGAGGTCAACACCCGGCTCCAGGTGGAGCACCCGGTCAGCGAGGAGACCTCGGGCATCGACCTGGTGCGCCAGCAGTTCCGCATCGCCGAGGGCCTGCCGCTGGAGATCACCGAGGACCCGACCCCGCGCGGGCACAGCATCGAGTTCCGGATCAACGCCGAGGACGCCGGCCGCAACTTCATGCCCGCTCCCGGCCCGGTCACCCGGCTCGTCGTGCCGCAGGGCCCCGGCGTGCGCTGGGACTCCGGCGTGGAGGCCGGCGGCGAGGTGGCCGGCGCGTTCGACTCGATGCTGGCCAAGCTGATCGTCACCGGCGCCACCCGGGCCGAGGCCCTGCAGCGGGCGGCCCGTGCGCTGGACGAGCTGGTCGTCGAGGGCATGCCGACCGTCGTCCCGTTCCACCGGGCGGTCGTCGTCGACCCGGCCTTCACCAGCGAGCCGTTCAGCGTGCACACCCGGTGGATCGAGACCGAGTGGGACAACCAGGTGCCCCCCTACGGTGCCGCGGACCCCGTCGAGGAGCCCGAGGCCCGGCAGACCGTCGTGGTCGAGGTGGGCGGACGGCGCCTGGAGGTGTCGCTGCCGGCCGGGCTCGCTGGTGGCGGCGGGGCGGCCCCCGCGGCCGGCGGCGCGAAGCCCCGCAAGCGGGGTGGCGGGCACGGCGGATCGGCGGCCTCCGGCGACAGCCTGACCGCGCCGATGCAGGGCACGATCGTCAAGGTCGCCGTCTCCGACGGGGACACCGTGGCAGCCGGTGACCTCGTCGTCGTCCTGGAGGCGATGAAGATGGAGCAGCCGATCGTGGCGCACAAGGCCGGGAGGGTGTCCGGGTTGTCGGCGGAGGTCGGCGCCAGCGTCACCAGCGGGGCCGACCTCTGCACGATCACCTCAGCCGACGGCTGAACCGGTCCCCCGGGCGGCCATGCCGCCCGGGGACACCCGCCGGGTCCGACCGTCGGCCTCAGCCCCGGACGGGGTCGGCCGGCTGGGGCGCGCGTCCCCGTAGGTGGACCGTCGGGTGGTCCTCGGCGGATGCCGCGCCCACCGGCTGACGGTGCGGTCGTGAGGCTGGGAGGACCGGGTGGGCCACCCTGGGCAGCAGCGCCGTCCGGTGCGCCCTGTCCTCCGTCGACATGCCCAGGGCCGTGGTCTGCGACGGCTGCGCGGTGCCGGCCGGGGCCGCCCCCCGCAGCAACATGTCGGTCACCACCCGGCGCAGCCGAGGGGCCGTCGGCCGCTCGACGAGGTGGTGGACCAGCACGGCGGCCAGCAGCGCGGCCACCGTGGCGAGGAGCACCGCGGCGAGCGGTCCGGTGCGGTCGGACAGGAGATGGATGACGTACCAGCCCAGGTTCTCGTGCACCAGGTACAGCGGGTAGGTCAGCGCACCGAGCCAGCCCATGCCGCGGAACCTGCGCCCGGCGACCGGGCCCAGCGTCACCAGGGCGACGAGGCCGAAGCAGGCGACGATCCCGACTCCCAGCAGCAGGGACGACCGCCCCCAGGTCAGGTCCGCGGCGTGCAGGTCCTGGTACCGCGGGACACTGATACCGACACCGATGACGCACTGCAGCCCGACCAGCAGCCACGTTCCGAGGTCATGCCCGTCACGGCGGATGAGGTACAGCAGCATCCCGCCGGCGAAGTAGCAGGCGTACTCGGGCATCAGCACGGTCGTGAGCAGGCCCGAGCCGGACCCCTGGGCCACCGCCGCGACGATCGGCCAGAGGGTGGCGAAGGCCAGCACGCGGGCCCGGGTGATGCCCACCAGCATCAGCAGGACGACGAGGAAGTAGAAGCGGAGCTCGTACCACAGGGTCCAATACGGCCCGTCGATGTCCGGGGCACCGAAGGCCGTCTGGACCATCGTCAGGTTCAGCAGTGCACCGGGCTCGGTGATGACCCGGCCGAGCGTCGGCCACTGTTCCGGCCACAGCACGAGGACCAGCACCATGCTGAAGGCGACGGCCACCCAGTAGGCGGGGAACAACCGGCCGACCCGTGAGGCGATGAACGACGGGACGCTCCGGTCCCACGCGGTCATCAGCAGCACGAACCCGCTGATGATGAAGAACAGCGGGACACCGAGCTCCCCGTACACCGTCCACCGGCCGAGCCACTCGAGGTCCGCGGGCACGGCGAGGCCGTCCCACGAGGGGCTCTCCCGGGCCGTGAAGTGGAAGGCGACCACGCTGAGAGCGGCGAGGAAGCGGAGCCCGTCCAGCAGCTCCAGACGCCCTTGCTGCCGGTCCATCGCGCGCATCGTCACCCGTCCAGCTCCTCGTCTCCTCGCCACGTCGACCCTGGAGGGCAGCGACCGAGGGCACGCGGAAACGTACCGACCCCGTCCGCAGCGGACCAAGGAACCCGGCGAGTCCCGCTGCACCCGCCCCAGCCGTCCCACGCGTCCA
>NZ_JBJJTJ010000053.1:0-11781 GCF_054177765.1 Modestobacter lacusdianchii
GGTAGGTGGTTTCCACATCATGGGATTGTGTTAGGACCATGATCTCGCCGGCGGGGGGGGCGGGGGGCTGGGAGGGGCCCCCCCCCCCCCCCCTCGACCCGCTCTCGGCGTGGATGAGCAGCTTGAGCAGCAGCGTGCTGCGCCGCACGGCGTCGTCCCAGGGGCCGTCCCACTCGAAGGCGCGCATCCACGCCGCCCAGTTCCCGATCGTGCGGTCGACCCCGGCGTCGATCGCCTCGACCGGCGGCAGGAACAGCGGCTCCCGCTCGGTGGACACCAGTGCCAGCAGGTGCCGGGACCCGGGGCCGGTCGTGTAGTCCACGTCGATCCGCCGGTCACCGGCACGGACGTCGTCCGCCCCCGACGTGCGGACGGCGAGGGTGAGGTCGTCCACCCGCAGCACCGGGCCGTGCGCGGTCTGGTGCACCCACGGGGAGACGGTGTTCAGGCACGTGCCCGGGCGGACGGCGGCGCGCAGCCGCACCTCGCCGTCCAGGCCCTCGACCCGGCGGGCGAGCTCGGACCAGGGCAGCCGGCCGGCGATGCCGGAGTTCAGCGAGTCGGTGATCCGCACCCGGCCCGAGGCGGTGGTGAACGTCGTGGTCAGCACGTTGGTGTGCTCGACGTACTCGCGCTCGGCGGTGAACTCCTCGACCGGGCAGAGCTCGATGCAGCCGCCGCTCTCCGCGTCCAGCAGCGCGCCGAAGACGGCGTGCGCGTTCATCTCCGGCAGCGGCAGCCAGTCGATCCGGCCGTCCCGGGCGATGAGCGCGATGGTGCGGCCGTCACCGATCGCGGCGTAGGAGCGCAGGTCGGCGTAGCCGTCGGTGTCCCGCTCGTCGACCGGGCCTGGTGCTCAGCGGTCACGGCGTCGGCATGCCGCCGTTGACGTTGAGGGTCTCCCCGGAGACGTAGCTGGACTCGGGCGAGGCGAGGAAGACGTAGACCGGGCCGAGCTCGGCCGGCTGACCGGCGCGCCCGATCGGGGTCTCCTGGCCGAACTCCGGCAGCGCCTCGGTCGGCTGCCCGCCGGAGGCCTGCAGCGGCGTCCAGAACGGGCCGGGCGCCACCACGTTGACCCGGATGCCCTTGGGCGCGAGCTGCTGGGCCAGCGCCTTGCTCATCGTGTTGATCGCGGCCTTGGTGGTGGCGTAGTCGACCAGGCCCGGGGAGGGCTGGTAGGCCTGGATGGAGCTGGTGTTGATGATCGTCGCGCCGGCCGGCAGGTGCGGCAGCGCCTCCTGCACGATCCAGAACAGCGCGTAGACGTTGGTCTTGAAGGTCCGGTCGAACTGCTCGCTGATGACGTCGGCCAGGTCGTCGACGTAGGTCTGCTTGCCGGCGATGTTGGCCACGATGTCCAGCCCGCCGAGCTCGTCGACGGCGGTGTGCACCAGCGCCCGGGCGGCGGACTCCTCGGCGATGTCGGAGGGGGCCAGCACGGCCTTGCGGCCGGCCTCCTCGATCAGCTTGGCGACCTGCTCGGCGTCGGACTGCTCGCTGGGCAGGTAGTTCAGGACGACGTCGGCGCCCTCCCGCGCGAAGGCGATCGCGGCGGCGCGGCCGATGCCGGAGTCGGCGCCGGTGACCAGCGCCTTGCGGCCGGTGAGGCGGCCGGTGCCGCGGTAGCTCTGCTCGCCGTGGTCGGCGCCGGGCTGCAGGTCCTGCACGAGACCCGGGGCGTCCTGGGTCTGCTCGGGGAAGCCGTCGGTGCGGTACATCGTGGTCGGGTCGGTGAACGTGAACTGATCGGCCATGGCCCCGCCGTGCCCGATCCAGCGGGGGGCGACACATGCCCGGGGGCCGACGTGTGGACGCTCACGGGGGCGGGTCGGGCACGTCCGGGGTTCGGGTCGGGCCCGCGTCGGCTAGACAGGGCACATGACCGACGTGAACTTCACCGATGCCGGCTGGCTCTCCCGGGAGGACATGGACGCCGCCCGCGAGCGGTTGCCGATCCTCTACGTCGACGCCGTCCCGGTGCGGGTGGACGACCACGGCGTGGTGACCGCGGTCGGGCTGCTGCTGCGGATCGGCGAGGACGGCCAGGTCAAGCGGGCGCTGGTCTCCGGCCGGGTGCTCTACCACGAGCGGGTCCGCTCGGCGCTGCTGCGCAACCTGGAGAAGGACCTCGGCCCGCTCGCGCTGCCGCGGGTGCCGCCGGCGCCGCAGCCGTTCACCATCGCCGAGTACTTCCCGACCCCGGGCGTCACGCCGTTCCACGACCCGCGGCAGCACGCGGTGTCGCTGGCCTACGTCGTCCCGGTCGAGGGGGACTGCGCCCCGCAGCAGGACGCGCTGGAGCTGACCTGGGTGAGCCCGGAGGAGGCCCGCCGGCCGGAGGTGCTGGCCGAGCTGGCCAACGGCCAGAGCACCCTGCTCCTCCAGGCCCTGGCCCACCTCGGCGTCTGACCCGCGCCCGGCCATGTTCGCCAACATGGCCGGGTGGGGGGCCACCTCACAGGTGGGCGGCGGTACCGGCGGGGGGCCGGGCGGCCGATGACGGGTGGGTACAACTCGGCGAGAGGACCCCACCCCGTGCGCACCCGCACCCGCACCCGTTCCGGCGACCGGCTGGCCGTGCTGGCCGGCGCCCGCCTCGACCTGCTGCGGGTGGCCCCCGGTGCCCGAGCGCGGTTCATCGCCCTCGGCGGGGTGCTGATCTCCACCGGCGCGCTGGCCGCGCTGTCGATGGCGTTCGCGCTGCACATGGCGCTCGGTGCGCCGTGGGTGGTCGCCGTCCTGGTCGGGCTGGGCTGGGGTCTGGTGATCCTGAACCTGGACCGGATGCTGCTGGTCGGCATGTCGCACGAGCCGTCCTGGAAGCGGAACCTGGGCATGGCGCTGCCGCGGGTGGCGCTGGCCGTCGTCCTGGGCACGGTCATCTCCACGCCGCTGACGCTGCAGGTCTTCGGCAAGGAGATCGACGCGACGATCGTGACGATGCAGGCCGAGGCCGCCGAGGAGTTCACCGCCGAGCTGGACGCCGACGCCCGGTACGCCCAGATCCCCACCCTCGAGGCGCGGGTCGCCGAGCAGCAGGCGGTGATCGCCAGCGGCGGCACCGCCGACCCGAACACCGACCCGCGGGTGGTCGCGGCGCAGGCCGAGCGGGACGCCAAGCAGACCGCCTTCCAGACCGCGGTCGACCGGTTCGCCGAGCTGCAGGCCAAGGCCCAGTGCGAGCTGGACGGCAGCTGCGGCTCCGGGGACGTCGGCCAGGGCGCGGCCTACTTCGCCGCCGCGGCCGCGGCCACCCAGCAGGGCGGCGTGCGGGACGCGGCCAAGGCCGAGCTCGACGCCGCCGAGGCCGAGCTCGCCCGGGTGCGCACCGACGCCGGCGAGGCCGCGGCCAGCGCCGACGCCCGCAGCGTCGCCCTCGCCCAGGCCGACCTGGTCACCGACAAGGCCGAGCTGACCCGGCTGAACGAGGCACGGCGGGCCGAGCAGGCCGCCTTCGACGCGGAGAACTCCCAGAGCGACGGCATCCTCGCCCGCCTGGAGGCGATGGACCGGCTGTCGGCGGAGCGGCCGATGGTCGGCACCGCCCACCTCATGCTCTTCCTGCTCTTCCTCAGCGTCGAGATCCTGCCGGTGCTGATGAAGGCGCTGCTGAACATGCAGCTGCCCAGCGCCTACGACCGGCTGCTCAAGGTCCGGGACGACGAGGAGGTCGAGGCCGAGGAGATCCGCCGCGACGGCCGGCAGCGGGCGCAGCAGGCCCGGGCCGACCTGATCGTCGCCGCAGAGACCGACCGGATGGCCCGGGAGATCCTCGACCGGGAGAACGCCGCCCGCGAGGAGGCCGAGCGCGCCGCGGAGCGCAGGGCCCGGCGCAAGGAGGCGCGCTCGCTGCGCCGCCTGGTCCGGCTGGTCACCGGCCGGGCACCGGCCGCCCAGCCCGTCCCCGCGCTGGTCGAGCCGACGCTGGAGACCCGTGAGCCCACCCTGGACACCGGTGAGCTGGAGGCCATGATGGCCGCGCCGTCCGGCGTCAGCCTGTACGGGACGACGACCGTCCCGGCGCCCCGCCCGGCGGCGGAGCTGCTGCAGCCGATGCCCGAGGCGCGCTGACCACCGAGAGACCACCGACACGGCCCCCGCAGATCATCTGCGGGGGCCGTGTCACATTCCAGGCGCCGGCGGTGCTGTAGAGACATGGAACTGATCAGGCACGGGGGAGCGCGGTCCGCGGCCGTCCTCGCCGCCCCCGGAGCGGTCGGCGGGATCTCGGCCGGACGGGTCGCGGGGAGGGAGCGGGAAGCGGTGTTCCGTTCGTCTCCCGGTGCCGTGCGCGCCGACCTCGAGGACGTGTTCCGCCGCGACTACGCCCTCGTCGTCGGGGTGGCCACCCGCGTGCTGGGCTCCCGTGACCAGGCCGAGGACGTCGCCCAGGACGTCTTCCTCTCCTTCGGGCGCTCCGCGGTGCCGGCGGGTGAGGCGCGCGGCTGGCTGTCCGTGGCCGCCGCGCACACCGCGCTCAACCTGCTCCGCTCCGGGCGCCGCCGCGCGTCCCGGGAGGAGTTCTCCGCCGTCGCGCAGGACGCCGTCGTCTCCGACGTCGCCGACGCGGTGGTGACGCTGGAGGAGCGCCGCCGGGTTCGGACGGCGCTCGCCCGGCTGCCCCGCACCCAGGCCGTGGCCCTGGTGCTGCGGCACAGCGGCCTGAGCTACACCGAGGTCGCGGCCGCCCTCGACCTCTCCCCGGGCAGCGTCGGCACCACCGTGCGGCGCGCCGAGTCCGCTCTTCGCAAGGAGTTGAACCGTCATGCGTCATCCATCTGACGGCGTGCTGCGCCGGCTGCTCGACGAGCCCGCCGGGATCTCCGACGCCGACCGCGCGCACCTGACCGGCTGCCCGCAGTGCCTGGACACGCTGGCCACCATGCGCACCGACGCCACCGCCCTCGACTCGGCGCTGGCGCCGCAGGGCACCCCGGACGTCGACGCCGCCTGGCGCCGGCTGTCCGCGGCCACCGCCGAGCCGGAGCGGGTGGCGACCCCCCGCCGGTCCCGCCCCGCGATGCGCCGTCCGGTGGTCGCGGCCGTCGCCGCCGCCGTCGTGCTCACCGGTGCCGGCACCGCCGCCGCCAACGACTGGCTGCAGATCTTCCGCACCGAGCAGGTGCAGCCGGTGGCGCTCAGCACCGCCGACCTGATCGCGCTGCCCGACCTGAGCGCCTACGGCGACGTGGTGGTCACCGGTGACGGCGACCTGCGCACCGTCGACGACGCGGCGGCGGCCGAGGCCGAGTCGGGTCTGGAGCTGCCGGAGGTGGCCGACCTGCCGCGCGGCATCAGCGGTGAGCCGACCTACCAGGTGGGCAGCGAGATCAGCGCGACGTTCACCTTCTCCGCCGACCGCGCCGCCCAGGCGGCGGCCGCGGCGGGGGAGACCCTGCCGCCGGCGCCCGCCGGGCTGGACGGCGCCACGGTGCGGATGGTCGCCGGCCCTGGCGTCGCCCAGGCGTGGGAGTCCTCGGCCGGGGTGCCCGCCCTGGTCGTGGGGCGCGCGGTCGCCCCGACCGCGTACTCCTCCGGCGTGCCGTTCGAGACGCTGCGCGACCACCTGCTGTCGCTGCCGGGCCTGCCCGACGACGTCGCCGCGCAGCTGAGCCAGTTCACCGCGGACGGCGGCACGCTGCCGCTGCCGGTGCCCAGCGACCGGGTCAGCACCTCGACCGCCGAGGTGGACGGCGTCCAGGCCACCGTGCTGGAGCTGGCCGACGGCTCGATGTCGGCGGTGGTCTGGGTCGACGAGGGCGTGGTGACCGCGGTCGCCGGGTCGCTGGACACCGACGAGGTGCTGTCGGTCGCCCAGGGCCTGCGCTGAGCATGGCGGCCGATTCCACGGCGAACGCCCCGGCCGGAGCCGCTTCGGCCGGGGCGTCCCCGGCCGGGGACGCCGCGCGGCAGGCGGCGGCGCAGCTGGTCGCCGACCTGCCGCCGGCGCCCGCGGTCTGGGCCTCCGGGCTGCGCAAGCGCTACGGCAGGCGCCAGGCGGTCGAGGAGGTGTCGCTGCAGGTCGGCCGCGGCGAGGTGGTCGGCCTGCTCGGCCCGAACGGTGCCGGCAAGACCACGGTGATCAAGATGCTGCTCGGGCTGGTCACCCCGGACGCCGGCGAGGCGATGCTGTTCGGCTCGCCCTCGGCCGACCCGGCGTCCCGGACGAAGGTCGGCTACCTGCCCGAGCTGTTCCGCTACCAGCCGTGGCTGTCCGCCGCCGAGGTGCTCGCGCTGCACGTGCGGCTCTCCGGGGTCTCGGTGCCGGCGGCCGAGCAGCGGGAGGTGCTGGCCCTGGTGGGGCTGGCCGAGCGCGCCGGTGACCGGGTGGGCGGCTTCTCCAAGGGGATGCAGCAGCGGCTGGGCCTGGCGGTGGCGCTGGTGGCCCGGCCGGAGTTCGTGGTGCTCGACGAGCCGACCAGCGCGCTCGACCCGCTGGGCCGCGCCGACGTGCGGGACATCGTGCTGTCGCTGCGCGAGCGCGGGGTCGCGGTGCTGCTCAACTCGCACCTGATCGGTGAGGTCGAGCGGGTCTGCGACCGGGTGGTGATCCTCGACCGCGGCCGGGTCGCCACCTCCGGCACGCTCGACGAGCTGCTCGGCCAGCGCGAGGTGCGGCTGGAGCTCACCGGCGTGACCCCGGCGGCGCAGGCGCGGCTGTCCGCGACCAGCCTGGTCGAGCGCGAGGGCGACTGGTTCACCGTGGCGCTGCCCGCGGAGGACGCCGGGGACGCCGTGCCCGACCTGGTCGGTGACCTGGTCGCCGCCGGCGTCCGGGTGCACGCGGTGGAGCCGGTGCGGATCAGCCTGGAGGAGCGGCTCTTGGGCATCCTGCGCGCCGCCGCGGAGGACCGGGCATGAGCACCGCGCGGACCGTGCTGACCATCGCCGGGCTCACCCTGCGCGAGGCGTCCCGGCGCAAGGTGCTGCGGGCGCTGGCCGGGCTGACGGTCGTGCTGCTGGTGCTCAGCGCCTGGGGCTTCTCCCGGCTGTCGGCGGAGTCGGAGTTCGGCACGCTGACCAGCGGCGAGGCCCGGCTGGTCGCCTCCCAGCTGCTCAACCTGGTGATGTTCGGCCTGAGCCTGATCGCCGCGCTGGGCACCGCGTTCCTGGCCGGCCCGACGCTGTCGGGGGAGATCGAGTCGGGCATCTCGCTGTCGCTGCTGGTCCGCCCGGTGCGGCGCTGGGCGGTGCTGGCGGGCAAGTGGCTGGGGCTGGCCGCGTTCGGCAGCGGGTTCGTCGTCCTGGCCGGGCTGGCGCAGTGCCTCGTCGTCCAGGTGACGGTCGGCTACTGGCCGCCGCAGCCGGTGGTGGCGCTGGCCCTGCTGGCCGCGCAGACCGTCGTGCTGCTGACCCTGGGGCTGCTGCTGTCGACGGTGATCTCGCCGATGGCCTCCGGGGTGGTCGCGGTCGGGCTGTTCGGCGCGACGTGGATCGCCGGGGTGGTCGGTGGCATCGGGGAGGCGCTGGGCAACGACGGCGTGGCCCGGGTCGGCACGATCTCCCGGATGTTGCTGCCCACCGACGGGCTGTGGCGCGGGGCGATGCACGCCTTCCAGGACCCGGCGGCGCTGCTGCAGTTCGGCCAGGAGATGGCGGGCTTCCCGTTCCTGAGCGAGGCGCCGCTGACCGCTGCCTACCTGGCCTGGGCGGCGTTCTGGGTGCTGATGATCTGGGGCCTGGCGGCGCTGTCGTTCCGCCGCAAGGACCTCTGAGGCCGTCCGCCGCTGCGGGCTGGGCCCGAGATGACCGGGGGCCTCACCCGCGGGGGTGACGACCGAGGGCCCGTGGGTGCGCGATCGCTGCAGTCGGCGCGCCGGTCGTTCGATCAGAGGTCATGCGGATCAGTCGGATGGCACCCGAGGTGGCCACGCCCCGGGTGGTCGCCCGGACCGCCGGCCTGCTCACGGCGCTGGGCGGGGTGGCGGCGGTGGCCCTCGTCCTCGGTACACCGGCTGGCCTGGCCCACGTGCACCCGGCCGTGGCCGCACTGGGACCCGGGACCACGGTCGTGGGGCTCGCGGTCATGCGCTGGGGCAGTCGGGTGCCCCTGGTCTTCTACCGGGTGCTGCTCGCCGTCGGATCGGTGGGCATCGGCGTGTTCGCCTGTGCCTCGCCCACGGCCACCGGCGCGGTGGCGGTCCTGGGGCTGATGAGCTTCGCCTCGATGGACGCGTTCCTGTTCTTCCCGCTCGTGTGGGCCGTCGGCTTCCTGGGGGAGCTGCTGGCCATCGGCACCCTCGTCGTCGTGCTGCGCGGCGACATCGCGATGGGCCCCGCCGCCGTCCTCGGGCTGCTGGTCATCGGATCGGCCGGTGCCATCGGCGTCCTGGCGCAGCGCGCCGCCAGCGCACACGAGGACGCGCTGACCGGCCTGGTCAACCGGCGCGGCTTCGACGAGGCGCTCGAGGCCGCGGTGCGCGTGGCGGTCCGCGCCGGTGTCCCGCTGTCGGCTGCGCTGTTCGACCTCGACCACTTCAAGGCGGTCAACGACTCCCGCGGCCACGCGGCGGGCGACGAGGTGCTGAAGAACGTGGCCGGGACCTGGCGGTCGCTGCTGCCGGCCGGTGCCGTCCTGGCCCGGCACGGCGGGGACGAGTTCTCCCTGCTCATGCCCGGACTCGGCGGCGACGCAGCCCTGGCGGCCGCCGAGCAGCTGCGTGCCGCGCTGCCGGGGATCGGCACGTCGGTGGGAGTCGCGCAGCTCCTGCCCGGGGACTCGCCCGCGGACCTGATGCGGCGGGCGGACTCCGCGCTGTACCGGGGCAAGTCCCTGGGGCGGGGCCGGACCGAGCTGGACTCCGGCGGACCCAGCCCGCTGGCGCGCGACCTGGCGGCCGCGCTGGCCGGAGCCGACGCGGGTGGGCTGAGCGTGCACCTGCAGCCGATCGTCAGGTTGGCGGACGGCGAGGTGGCCGGCGTCGAGGCGCTGGTGCGCTGGCACCACGCCGAGCGCGGTCCGGTGCCACCGGTGGAGTTCGTCCCGGTCGCGGAGCGGGAGGGCCTGATCGGGCAGCTGGGTGCCTTCGTCTGGGCGGCGCCCTGCCGCGACGCCCGGACGCTGTGCGAGGCCACGGGACGTGACCTGTTCCTGACCGTCAACGTCTCCGGCTTGGAGCTGGACGACGTCGCGTTCCCCGGGCAGGTGCTGCACGTCCTCGCGCAGACCGGCTGGCCCGCCGAACGCACCGTGGTGGAGGTGACCGAGAGCCTGGTCGAGGCGGAGTCGACCCGGTCGGTGCTCGCCCTGCACGTGCTGCGCGAACACGGGCTGCAGGTGGCGATCGACGACTTCGGCACCGGCTACTCGGCGCTGTCGCGGCTGGACACGCTGCCCGCGGACCACCTCAAACTGGACAACTCGTTCGTCTCCTCGGTGACCACCTCCGATCGGCGGGCCCGGCTGCTGCGCAGCGTGGTGACGCTGGCCGACGCGCTGGAGCTCACGCTGATCGCGGAAGGTGTGGAGACCACCGAGCAGGCCCAGGCGCTGACCGAGCTGGGCTGCCCGTTCGCCCAGGGCTGGCTCTTCGGCCGGCCGCAGCCGGCGGCCGAGCTGGTGGCCACGCTGGCACCGGTGGCGGCCTGATCTGATGTGCCCATGCCGCAGCCTGGGGTGCCGCTGGAGAAGCTGGGTTTCCTGACCATCGGTCTGTTCGACGAGGCCGATCCGGCCGCCGGGCACGAGACGACGCTGCGGGTCATCGAGCTGGGGGAGCGGCTGGGCTTCGACAGCGCGTGGCTGCGGCACCGGCACCTGCAGTACGGCATCTCCTCACCGGTGGCGGTGCTGGCGGCGGCCACCCAGCGGACGTCGCGGATCGAGCTCGGCACGGCGGTGACCCCGCTGGCCTGGGAGAACCCGCTGCGGCTGGCCGAGGACCTGGCGACCGTCGACGTGCTCAGCGGTGGCCGGCTGAACCCCGGGGTGTCGGTCGGCCCGCCGATGCACTGGGACGACGTGAAGGCCGCGCTCTACCCCGACACCGCCGAGGTGGAGGACTTCTCCTACGAGCGGGTGGCCCGGTTCCTGCGCCTCGTCGCGGGCTCGGCTGCCTCGTCCTTCCGCGGGCGGGAGGGTGTGGTCGAGGAGTGGTCGGATCGGGTGCAGCCGTACTCACCCGGGTTGCGGTCGCGGCTCTGGTACGGCGGCGGGTCGCTGCGCTCGGCGCAGTGGGCGGGGGAGAACGGGATGCACTTCCTGACCTCGTCGGTGGTCAAGCCCGAGGCATCGGAGGACTTCGCCACCGAGCAGGCGCGGCAGGTGCAGGCGTTCAAGGCCGCGAACCCGGCCGGGCGGGTGTCGCAGGGGCTGGTGGTCATCCCGACCGACTCGGCCACCCCGGCGCAGCGGGCACGGTACGAGGCCTACGTCGAGGCGCGGACGCCGCGGACCCGGTCACCGCAGGGCCCGGCGCGGATGATGTTCGCCGCCGACCTGATCGGGACGGCGGAGCAGATCGCCGAGCAGCTGCACGCGCACGCCGGCTTCCGCGAGGTGACCGAGGTGGCGTTCGCGCTGCCGTTCAGCTTCGAGCACGAGGACTACGTGCAGATCCTCACCGACACCGCCGAGAAGCTCGGCCCGGCGCTGGGCTGGTCGCCGGCGGGCTGAGTACGGCCCGTTCTCGCTGGCCCCTGCTGTGCTCAGTCGAGGGGTGTGGCGACCCAGTTCGCGGTGTGGTCGTCGGCTGCGCGGTGGCAGGTCGGGCAGGCGTCGGCGGTGGTGTTGCCCTCGGCGGTCAGCCGACGGCGCAGCCGCCGCATCGAGGGCTCGCCGCCGGTGAGGTCGGCCAGCCAGCTGTCCAGCGCGTCGTCGGTCCGGGTGGTGCTCATGCCCTCTGTCATCGGCAGTCGCCCGGGCCGGTGGGACCCTCAGCGCTCGCGGACCAGCAGCGGCTGGGCGACCTCGCCGATCGCGCCGCGGGTGTCCGACAGCGTGCCGGAGCACAGCCCGAGGCCGTCGTCGGTGAGCTGGCTGCGGCAGGAGAGGTGCACCCACTCGCCGTCCGGCTCGCGGGTGAGGTGGGTGGTCATGCCCGGCGGGATGGACAGCCAGCTGCTGATCGGCAGCTCGGCGGACAGGCCGTTGGCGGCGTCGGCGGCGATGAGCGCGCGGTCGGTGCCGGTGAGCTCCTGGCCGGCGATGAGCGGCACGCGCACCCGGGTCCAGACGTCGGCCGGGCCCTGCCGGTCGGGGGAACCGGCGGTCCAGCGCCAGTCGAGGGCCTCCCCGTAGCCCCAGTCGGACAGGTGCGGGAGGAAGTGGTCGTTCTCGGCCGGGACGGCGGGCGGCGGGGTGAGCTCGGTGACCACCGGCGGCGTCGGCCCGGTGGCGATCGACCAGACCCGGGCGACGGCGACGGTGCGCCCGTCGACGCTCATCGTGGCCTCGGTGAGGTCGATCCGCCGGCCCGGGCGGAGCGGGGAGACCTCGACGGTGAGCTCGCGGCGGGGGATGGCGCCGTAGAAGTCGACGCTCACCCGGGCGGCGCGCAGCTGCTCACCGGTGGCGCTGATCGCGAGGTGGGCCAGCAGTGCGGACGGCGGCCCGCCGTGCTGGGCGGTGGTCTCCCAGGGGCTCTCGGTGGCCCGGGTGGGGGAGTAGCGATTGTCGCCCAGCGGCAGGTAGAAGGCCTCGACGTCCACACCGGCAGTCTCGCCGACGCCCCTCGAGGGGGGGGGGGGGGGGGGGGGGGGGGGGGGGGGGGGGGGGGGGGGGGGGGGGGGGGGGGGGGGGGGGGGGGGGGGGGGGGGGGGGGGGGGGGGGGGGGCGCG
>NZ_JBJJTJ010000054.1:0-10536 GCF_054177765.1 Modestobacter lacusdianchii
CCCCCCCCCCCCCCCCCCCCCGCCCCCCCCCCCCGGGCGCGGCCGCCGCCCCCCCCCCCCCGCCCCCCGCCCGCGGGGGGGGCCCCCCCCCCCCACTGTCCGGTGGACACCGTCCAGCCGGGTCCGACCTGGCCGGACGGGCGCAGACGACGTGCCTGGTCAGAACCCGTGAGCGCGGCGCAGGCGGATGGGGCGGCCGTCGGGGTCGTTGACCAGCCGGTAGAGGGGCACGGCCCACAGTCGGGTGGCGAACGACAGCGTCTCCGCCCGGTGCGGCCGCAGCCGGCCCGGCGGCCGCGGCCCCACCTGCCCGCCGTCGTGCCAGGCCTGCAGCGCGGCGGCGGAGGCCCCGACGGCGGCGACGAAGTCGTCCGGGTCGAGCAGGTCCGCGTCCTCCGAGCCGTCGGTGGCCCGGTCGAGGTGCTCACGGGCCAGCTCGAGCCGGAGGTCGCGGGCCAGGACCCGGGCGCCGTCGCCCTGCCCGGCCGGGTCGCGGGGCTCCCGCTCGTCCGGCGTGAGGTCCAGGACGGCGCTGGACAGCTCGCTGTCGTGGGTCCAGGAGCGCCGGTTGAAGTTGTCGCTGCCCACGCTGACCCACACGTCGTCGACCACGCAGACCTTGGCGTGCACGTAGACCGGCGTGCCCTCGGGGTTCTCCAGGTCGAACACGTGCACCCGCCCGGGGGCCGCGCGGTGGACGGTGTCCAGCGCCCGCTGCCGGCCCACGTACTGCGGCCGCTCGGAGACCGCCCCCTCCTGGTCGGGCACCCGCGGGACGACGACGACCAGGTGCAGCGCCGGGTTCTCCTGCAGCGCCGTGGCGAAGAGCTCGGCCACCTCCTTCGACCACAGGTACTGGTCCTCCAGGTAGACCAGCCGGCGGGCGCGGCGGATCGCCTTGGAGTAGCCCCGGGCCACCGACCGCTCGCCCTGCTTCGCGAAGTCGAACGCCGGCCACACCTTCGGGTAGGTGCGCAGCGTCTGCACCAGGTGTGGCCCGCACGTCGGGGGCGGCGGGGGCTGGTCCGGCAGCGGCGTGGGGTCCATGTGCGACCTGCCGCGCAGGGCCAGGACCTTGTCGTGCACCCAGGCCAGCGGGTTCTCCGAGTCCGGACTGGTCGGGTCGTCCCAGCGCTCCCGGAACACGGTGTCCAGCACGCCCACGACCGGCCCGCGCAGCTGCAGCTGCACGTCGTGCCACGGCGGCCGCTCCCCGTACGCCGACGACATCGACTGCGGCTGGGGGTCGCCGTGGTGCCCGGCGTCGTCCCGGCGGGAGTGGCCCAGGTCGATGCCGCCGGCGAAGGCGACGTCCCGCTCGGGCCGGCCGACGTGCCGCAGGACGACGAACTTCTGGTGGTGGCTGCCCAGCCGGCGCACTCGCTGGTCGAGCACGACGACACCGCCGGCGTCCTCGATCGCCTCGTTGAGGGAGGCGTTCTCCGCCTTGCTGAAGCTGAGCCCGTCCCAGTGCGACCGCCAGACCAGGCCTCGCACGCACACCCCGCGCCGGGCGGCGTCCCCGAACAGCTCGGCCACGGTCGGGCCGTCCTCGCGGAGCCGTTCGTCGGGGTCACCCCGCCAGTCGGTGAAGAACAGGTGGTCACCGGGCTCGAGGCCCTGCACCGCGGTGACCAGCCGGTCGAAGTAGGCCGCGCCGTGGACCAGCGGCTCGGCGAGGTTGCCGGCCGTCCACGCGGGGATCACCGTGTCCGGGTTGTCGCGCTCTGCGCCGGTGAGCAGCCAGTCCTCGGGATCGGTCACGCGGTGATCCAACCGCGTCGGCGGCGTGAGGAGAACGTGACCTCACCCTCGGGTGGCCCAGCGGCGTCCCACCAGGTGAACGTCGGACCGGCGTCGGTGAGACCGGCTGGTCCGCGCCGGTAGCCTGGTGCCGTGGCCCTGGTGGTACAGAAGTACGGCGGTTCCTCCGTCGCGAACGCCGAGCGCGTCAAGCGCGTGGCCGAGCGCATCGTCGAGGCGAAGAAGAACGGCGACGACGTGGTCGTCGTCGTCTCCGCGATGGGCGACACGACCGACGAGCTGCTCGACCAGGCCAGTCAGATCACCGCCGACCCGCCCGGTCGCGAGCTGGACATGCTGCTGACCGCCGGCGAGCGCATCTCGATGGCGCTGCTGGCCATCGCCATCTCCACCCACGGCTACGAGGCCCGCTCGTTCACCGGTTCGCAGGCCGGGGTGATCACCACCTCCAGCCACGGCAAGGCGCGGATCATCGACGTCACCCCGGGCCGGCTGCGCGACGCCCTGGACGACGGGTCGATCGTCATCGTCGCCGGGTTCCAGGGCGTCAGCCAGGACACCAAGGACGTCACCACCCTCGGCCGCGGCGGCTCGGACACCACCGCCGTCGCCGTGGCGGCCGCGCTGCGCGCCGCCGTCTGCGAGATCTACACCGACGTGGACGGCGTCTTCACCGCCGACCCGCGGATCGTGCCCAACGCCAAGCGGCTGGAGACCGTCACCTACGAGGAGATGCTCGAGCTCGCCGCCTCCGGGGCGAAGGTGCTCATGCTCCGCTGCGTCGAGTACGCCCGCCGGTACGGCATCCCGGTGCACGTGCGCAGCTCCTACTCACAGCTCCCCGGCACGATCGTGACCGGTTCGATGGAGGACCTCACCGTGGAACAGGCGATCATCACCGGCGTCGCACACGACCGGAGCGAGGGCAAGATCACCGTCTCCGGTGTGCCGGACCGGCCGGGCGAGGCCGCCCAGATCTTCCGCGTGCTCGCCGACGCCGAGATCAACATCGACATGATCGTGCAGAACGTCTCCACCGAGGCGAAGCTGACCGACATCTCCTTCACCCTGCCCAAGAGCGACGGGCCGGCCGCGATCGCGGCGCTGGAGCGGGTCAAGCACACCGTCGGGTACACCGGCGTCAGCTTCGACCAGCACATCGGCAAGGTCTCCCTCGTCGGTGCCGGGATGCGCTCGCACCCGGGCGTCTCGGCGAAGTTCTTCGGCGCGCTCGCCGACGCCGGGGTCAACCTCGAGCTGATCAGCACCTCGGAGATCCGCATCTCCGTCGTCTGCCGCGACACCGACGTCGACCTCGCCGTCCGCGCGGTGCACGACGCGTTCGACCTCGGCTCCGACCAGGCCGAGGCAGTGGTCTACGGAGGTACCGGACGATGAGCCGCCCGCTGCACCTGGGGATCGTCGGCGCGACCGGGCAGGTCGGCGTGGCCATGCGCTCGATCCTGGCCGAGCGCGACTTCCCACTGGCCTCCATCCGGTTCTTCGCCTCCGCCCGGTCGGCGGGGAAGACCCTGCCCTGGGGCGACGGTGAGGTCGTCGTCGAGGACGCCGCCACCGCCGACCCCACCGGGCTGGACGTCGCGCTGTTCTCCGCCGGCGCCACCACCTCGCGGGCCCAGGCGCCGCGGTTCGCCGCCGCCGGGGTCACCGTCATCGACAACAGCTCCGCCTTCCGCCGCGACCCGGCGATCCCGCTGGTCTGCAGCGAGGTCAACCCCGGTGACATCGCGCTGGCCGCCGAGGGCCGGATCATCGCCAACCCGAACTGCACCACCATGGCCGCGATGCCGGTGCTCAAGCCGCTGCACGACGAGGCCGGGCTGGTCCGGATCGTGGCCAGCACCTACCAGGCGGTCTCCGGCAGCGGCGTCGCCGGCGTCGAGGAGCTGCACGGCCAGGTCAAGGCGGTCGTGGACAAGGCCGACGCGCTCGCCTACGACGGCAGCGCGGTCACCTTCCCCGCCCCGGTCAAGTACGTGGCGCCCATCGCGTTCAACGTGCTGCCGATGGCCGGCTCCGTCGTCGACGACGGCACCTTCGAGACCGACGAGGAGCAGAAGCTCCGCAACGAGAGCCGCAAGATCCTCGGCATCCCCGACCTGCGGGTCTCCGGCACCTGCGTGCGCGTGCCGGTCTTCACCGGCCACTCGCTGTCGCTGAACGTCGAGTTCGCCCAGCCGCTGTCGGTGGCCCAGGCGACCGAGCTGCTGTCGAGCGCACCGGGCGTGCAGCTCACCGACGTCCCCACCCCCCTGCAGGCCGCCGGCACCGACCCCAGCTACGTCGGCCGCATCCGGCAGGACGGCGACCGCGGGCTGGCGCTGTTCGTCAGCAACGACAACCTCCGCAAGGGCGCGGCGCTCAACACCGTGCAGATCGCGGAGCTCATTGCTTCGTCACGCTCCGCGTGACACCGCGGCCAGGAGCCGTGCCCGGCCTGCGCTGAGCCGTTCCGTCGCCGCTCGTCGGGCAGCCTCCGGCCGCCGCGACGGGCGGCGACTGCGGCACGCGGTGCTCGCCCGGCGGGAGCCTCCGGCCCCGCGCCGGGCGAGCACCGCAGCTCCGCTGCGGTGCCGTGGTCCGTCATCGTAGCTCGCAGGTGCGTCGGCGTCCTACGGCTCGACGTGCCTCAGGGCGAAGCTGAGGGCGACCTCGACCTGGCGGATGGTCTCCTCGATGACGAGGGAGCCGTGGCCGGCGTCGAAGCGGTAGACCTCGTGGTCCTTGCCGCGCTCGGTCAGCGCGGCCAGGTAGTTGTCGATCTGCCGGATGGGGCAGCGCGGGTCGTTCGCGCCGGCGACCACCAGCACCGGGGCGGCCACCGCGTCGACGTAGGTCAGCGGCGAGGAGCGCACGTAGACGTCGTGCACCTCCTCGGGTGAACCGCCGAACAGCGCGCGGTCGTAGGCCCGCAGGCCCTCCATCTCGTCCTCGTAGGCGGCCAGGTAGTCGGCCACCGGCACCTCGGCGATCCCCGCCGCCCAGCGCTCGGGCTGCGTGCCCAGGCCGAGCAGGGTGAGGAACCCGCCCCACGAGCCGCCGGTGAGGATGGTGCGGGCCGGGTCGACCACGCCCTCGGCGACCAGGGCGTCGTGGACGGCGGCGATGTCCTCGAGCTCGGTCAGGCCGGGCCGGCCGGTCAGCGCGTCGCGCCACTCGCTGCCGTAGCCGGTGGAGCCGCGGTAGTTGACGTGCACCACGGCGTACCCGGCGTCCACGTAGGCCGCCCGACGCGCGCGGTAGGAGTCGTCGTCCTGGGACTCCGGGCCACCGTGCACCAGGAAGGCGGTCGCGAACGGGCCCTCGCCGGCGGGCCGGACCAGCAGGGCGTGCACGTCGCCGCCCGGGCCGGGCACCCAGCGGTCCTCGACCGGGTAGGCCGCCGGTGGCGCCTCACCCGGGGCGGCGAGCACCACCGGACCGTCGGCCCGGCGGATCACCGGCGGCAGCTCCGACGACGACCAGGCCAGCTCCACCGAGCCGTCCGGGCGGGCGGTGGCGCCCCGCACGACGCCCCGCGGGGTGTCGAGCTGCGCCAGCGCACCGGTGACCAGGTCGTAGCGGTACAGCTCGCTGCGCGCGGCGTGGTCGTGGCCGACCAGCAGCGCCGAGCCGTCGGGGTACCAGCCGGCCGTCACGTCGCCGGGCAGGTCCAGCCGCAGCTCGGTCTCCTCGCCGGTGGCGACGTCCCAGATCAGCAGCTCCTCGCGACCGCGGCGCTCGTGCCCGACCAGCAGGCGCTGGTCGCCGGCGACGGGGGAGAAGCTCAGCGCGTGCAGGCCGCGGCCCTCGCCGTCCCACTTGTCCGCGACCAGCGACAGGTCGGCGGTGCGCAGCACCCGCAGCGCGGGGTAGCGCGGGTCGCCGTGCTCGGAGTGGGAGTAGACCAGCAGCGTGTCGTCCTGGGAGAGCGCGTCGACGCCGGCGGTGTCGGGGGAGGTGTAGAAGACCGACGGGGTGCCGCCGACGGGGGCGATCCACAGCTCGCTGCCGTCGTCGGTCGAGCGGCCCACGGCGACCACGGAGTGACCGATCTCCAGCCCGGCGGGGTAGGCCGGGCCCACCTCGGGCAGCGCGACGGTGTCCGGTCCGCCGGCGAAGGGCTGGGTCATCCAGACGCCGAACTCGTCGCCGTCGGTGTCGGCGAACCACCAGATCGTCTCGCCGTCGGGGCTGAGCGTGGCGGCCAGGGTGCCGTTGGCGCGGTCGGTGACCTGCCGGTGGGTGTCGGTCTCCCGGTCCCAGGCGTACTGCTCGACGACGCCGCTGACGTCGGAGGCGTACAGGCTGCGGTGCGGGGCGTCGTCGGCCCAGTCGGGCAGGCTCACCCGCGGCGCCCGGAACCGGGCCTGCCAGCGGGCGGTGACCTCCTCGGGGAGAGCTGGTGGGGACGACGTCGGCTCAGCGGTCACCGGCTCATCTTCCCCCTGCGCCTGCACCGGCCTCCACGACGGGCGGCCGGCCGGCGGCCGGACGCTGGACACCGGCGTCCCGGACGTCACCGATCAGCTGCTCCAGCACGTCCTCCAGCGCCACCAGGCCGAGCACCCGGTCGCCGTCACGCACCAGCCCCAGGTGTGCACCGGAGCGGCGCATCTCCCGCAGCACCTCCGGCAGGGGCTCTGCCGGGCTCAGCTCGACGAAGTCGATCACCGCCTGGTCGGGCACCGGCTGGTCCCGCGACGTGGGCCCGGTGCCCAGCACGTCCTTGACGTGCACGTAGCCGACCAGCGCGCCGTCCTCGCCGCGCATGGGGTACCGGCTGTAACCGTGCTCGGCGACGACGCCCTCCAGCTGCCGGGGGGTGGAGGCGCGGGGCACGGTGACCAGCGAGTCCGGCGGCAGCAGGACCGAGCTGACGTCGTGCTGCTCGAAGGTGAGCGCACCGGCGGCCAGGTCGCTGACCTCGGCGCCCAGCAGCCCCTCCCGCCGCGACTGGGTGATCATCGACTGGATCTCGTCCTGGTCGAAGCTGGCCGCGACCTCGTCGGTGGGGGTGACCCCGAACAGCCGCACGAAGCCGTTGGCGACGGTGTTGAAGAACCAGATGAAGGGCTTGAGCACCCGCACGAGCAGGGCCAGGGGCGGGCCGAGCGCGATCGCCGCCCGGTCCGGGCCGGCGATGGTGATGTTCTTCGGCACCATCTCGCCGAGCACCATGTGCAGCACGGTGACCAGCGACAGGGCGATCACCAGCGCGATCGGGTGCAGCAGCGCCTCCGGGGCACCGACCGCCTCCAGCGGCACCTCGATCAGGTGCGCGACGGCGGGCTCACCCACCGCGCCCAGCCCCAGCGAGCACAGCGTGATGCCCAGCTGGGCGCCGGCCATCATCTGGCTGACGTTGCGCATCGCGGCCAGCGTCTTCTGGGCGCGCACCGAGCCGGCCTCGGCGCGCGGTTCGATCTGGTCGGCGCGCGCCGAGACCAGGGCGAACTCGGCGGCGACGAAGAAGGCGTTGCCCAGCAGCAGGACGACGAGCACCAGCAGGGCGATGCCGTCGCTCATGCCCGGGCCACCTCTCGCTCGGGCCGGACGGCGGTGGCGCCGGCCGGTCGGCCGACGTCCTCGACCCGGTCGTCGTCCGGGTCCGGGGCCGGCGTGGCCCGCAGCCGTGACACGCGCCGGCCCTCGACCTCGTCGACGGTGAGTCGCCAGCCCTCGACCTCCACCGACTCGCCCTCCTCCGGCAGGTGGGCCAGCTGCTCCACGACGAAGCCGGCGACGGTCTCGTAGCGGCCCTCGGGCACCGTGATGTCGGTGCGCTCCCGGAGCTCGTCCGGGCGCAGCAGGCCCGACAGCAGCCAGTCGTCGCCGTCCCGGCGCAGCTGGCGCAGCGGCCGGTCGGTCTCGTCGGTGATCTCGCCCACCAGCTCCTCGACGATGTCCTCCAGCGTCACGATGCCGTGGGTGGCGCCCCACTCGTCGACGACCAGGGCCAGCTGCAGCCCCTGCTCGCGGAGCAGGTCGAGCAGCGGGTCCAGGTGCAGGGACGACGGGACGGCGAGCACCGGCTCGGCCAGCTCACCGGCGGTGCGCTCGAGCCGCTCGTCGTCGGGGACGGAGACCGCGTGCTTGACGTGCACGACGCCGGTGACCTCGTCCAGGTCGGCGCCGTAGACCGGGAAGCGGGAGTTGCCCGACCGGATGGCGGCGTCGATGACGTCGGCCGCGGTCGCCGCCGAACTCAGCGTCCACAGCCGGGTCCGCGGGGTCATCACGTCGGTGGCGAACTTCTCGCGCAGCCCCAGCGAGCGGGCCAGCAGCCGGGCGGCGACGGGGGAGAGGTCGCCCTCCTCGGCCGAACGGCGGGCGACCGCGGCCAGGCCCTGCGCGTCCCGGGTGTCGTCGAGCTCCTCGCGGGGCTCGAAGCCCAGCCGGCGCACGATCGCGTTGGCCAGCCGCTGCAGGGAGCGGACCACCGGGCCGGCCACCGTGGTGAACAAGCGCATGCCGGGCGCGACCAGCGAGGCGGTCGGCAGCGGCCGGGCGATCGCCAGGTTCTTCGGGCCCAGCTCACCGATGATCATCTGCAGGAACGTGGCCAGGAAGATGGCCAGCCCGATGGCGATCGGGCTCGTGGCGTTCTCCGGGAGGCCGATCGCCTCGAGCACCGGTTCGAGCAGGCCGCCCAGCGCCGGCTCGGCGAGGAACCCGACGACCAGGGTGGTCAGCGTGATGCCCAGCTGGGCCGCCGACAGCTGGGTGGACAGCCCCCGCAGGGCCGTGACGACGCCGGCGGCACCCGTGTCGCCGGCCTGGGCGGCCTCCTGCGCCTTGCCACGGTCGACGGTGGTGAGGGAGAACTCGGCCGCGACGAAGAACCCGGTGAGCGCGGTCAACACCACGGCCGCGAGCAGGAGCAGCCATTCGGTCACCAGGGGCCGGTGCCCTCGCGACGGTGGGCGGAAACGGTGAGGCGGAGTGACCTGGGCCCCGAACGCACTCAGGGACCGCCGGATCGGCGGTCCCTGAGTGGGTGGTCGGGGTGACAGGATTTGAACCTGCGGCCTCGTCGTCCCGAACGACGCGCGCTACCAAGCTGCGCCACACCCCGAGGTGCGTCGACAACTGTAACCGATGCCCGTTCCGGCTCTGCGGCCCCCTTCGGCCCCGCGATCGACCCGCTGGTCGGGTCAGCGGGCGGTGAGGGTGAGCAGGGTGGCCTCGGGCGGGCAGGCGAACCGCAGCGGCGCGTACGGGCTGGTGCCCAGCCCTGCGGAGACGTGCAGCCAGGTGCCGGTCGGGTGCCCCGCGGTCGGCGGCGTCCACCGGTGCAGCCACCGGACGTGCTGCCGGTCGATGCCGCAGTTGGTGACCAGCGCGCCGTAGAAGGGCACCCGCAGCTGGCCGCCGTGGGTGTGCCCGCACAGCAGCAGGTCGTAGCCGTCGGCGGCGAACCGGTCGAGCACCCGGGGCTCGGGGGAGTGCACCAGCCCGATCCGCACGTCGGCGAACGGGTCGGCCGGGCCGGCGACGTCGTCGTAACGGTCACGCGCCAGGTGCGGGTCGTCGACCCCGGCGAAGGCGATCCGGGTGCCGGCCACGGTCAGGGCGCCGGTGCCGTTGGTCAGGTCGAGCCAGCCCCGGTCGGTCATCCCGTCGCGCAGCTCGCGCCAGGGGAGCTCCTCCCCGTGCACCCGCTTGTGGTTCGTCTTGAAGTACTTGAGCGGGTTCTTCGGCCGCGGCGCGTAGTAGTCGTTGCTGGCCAGCACGAAGGCGCCGGGGAGCTCCATCAGCGGCTCCAGCGCCCGCAGCGTGGCCGGGACGGCGTCCATCCCGGCCAGGTTGTCCCCGGTGGTGATCACCAGGTCCGGGCGCAGGTCGGCCAGCCCCGCCACCCACTCCTGCTTGCTGCGCTGACCGGCGGTCATGTGCAGGTCCGACAGCTGCAGCACGGTCAGCGGCGCCGAGCCCGGCGGCAGGACGGGGACGTCGAAGCGGCGGAGCGTCCAGTGCGTCCGCTCGACGAGGCCCGCGTAGGCGACCGTCGCGGCACCGGTGGCCACGAGAGCGGCGGGGACGGCGGTGGTGGCACGCATGCGCCGAGCCTAGGGGGCCGGGCGGCCACGGGCGGTCGGTGCGACCACGGCTGGGCCGAACTGCGTCGTCCCGGTCGGGGTCGAGGTGGCAGGCTCTGTGCCGTGCCCGAGCTGAAGGACCGACTGCGCGACGACCTGACCACCGCCATGAAGAGCCGCGACGAGCTGCGCACCGCCACGCTGCGCATGGTGCTCGCCGCGGTGAGCGCCGAGGAGGTCTCCGGCAAGGAGGCCCGCGAGCTGGCCGACGACGAGGTGCAGGCCGTGCTGCGCCGCGAGGCGAAGAAGCGCCGTGAGGCCGCGGAGGCGTTCGCCGGCGCCGGCCGCGCCGAGCAGGCGGAGCGGGAGCGGGCCGAGGAGGGCGTGCTGGCCGGCTACCTGCCCGCCCAGCTCGAGGACGCCGACCTCACCGCGCTGGTCGCGGACGTGATCACGCGCACCGGGGCCAGTGGCATGAAGGACATGGGCAAGGTGATGGGCGCCGTGCAGGGCCAGGTGGCCGGCCGGGCCGAGGGCGGCCGGGTGGCCGCGGAGGTGCGCAAGCAGCTCGGCTGAGCCCGGCCCGGCCCGGCCCGGCCGAACGGGTCGGCACCGGCTCGGTGGCGCGCGCGAGCCCGCGGACGGCGGCGGGGGGGGGGGGGGCGGCGCCCCCCGCCCCCCCCCCCCCCCCGCGCTGCCCGCCCCCGCGGGCCACCACCCTCACGAGGGG
>NZ_JBJJTJ010000055.1:0-6650 GCF_054177765.1 Modestobacter lacusdianchii
CCCCCCCCCCCCCCCCCCCCCCCCCCCCCCCCCCCCCCCCCCCCCCCCCCCCCCCCCCCCCCCCCCCCCCCCCCCCCCCCCCCCCCCCCCCCCGGGACGGCGTCAGAGTGCGCCGAGGAACGCGTCGGCGACCGCCACGGCGGCACTGCTGGACTGACCTGCCTCGACCAGGACGGCGAAGGCCAGGTCGCCCTGCGGGCCACCGAGCTGATAGCCCATGAACCAGCCGTGCGAGTCCGGCGGGGTGTTGGTGCCGAACTCCGCGGTGCCGGTCTTGCCGTACAACTCACCCCGGTCGGACAGCCCCGAGGCCGTGCCGCTGAGCACGACCTGGCGCATCATCGGCCGCAGCTGGTCCAGCACCGCCTGGCCGGGCCCGGCCGGCGCGGGGCCGGCAGCGTCGGCCCCGACCACCTCGACCGGTGCCGCCGGCGTGCCGCTGGCGATGCCCGCGGCGACCAGGGCCAGCTGCGCCGGGCTCATCAGCACCTGCCCCTGGCCGATGGCGTCGGCGGCCTTGGTGGTGCCGGTGCTCGTGGTGGGCACCGCACCGCTGAAGACCCCCACCGGCAGCTGCCAGTCGGTGCCGACACCGTAGGAGGCGGCCGCGGCGTTCAGCGCGTCGTCGGGCAGCTGCATCGCCTGCTGGATGAAGGTGGTGTTGCAGGACTGGGCGAACGCCTCGGTGAAGGGGACCGTGCCGAGGTCGAACTGGTCCTCGTTCTCGAACTCCCGGCCCTCCACGACCGTCGTCCCGGGGCAGGGCACCGCGGTGTCCGGGGTGAGCGCACCGGCGGAGAGCAGCGCGGTCGCGGTCATCGTCTTCATGCTCGAGCCGGGCGGGAACTGCCCGGACAGCGCGTTCGCCGGGTTGGCGGCCTCGTTCGAGCTCACCGCCAGCAGCTCGCCGGTGCCCGGTCGCACCACGACCAGGTGGGTGGCCAGCGGCTGGGTGGCCACCGCGGCGTCCGCGGCGCCCTGCACCGCAGGCAGCAGCGGCGTCTGCACCGGGGTGCCGGGCACGGGCTCGACGGTGGCGACGACCCGGCCGGCGTCGGAGAGGCTCTCGTCGGTGCTGGCCACCGAGACGGTGAAGCCCGGGGTGCCGGTCAGCTGCTCCTGGTGGGCGCGCTGCAGGCCGGAGAGGCCCAGCCGGTCACCGGCGGCGTAGACCTGCTCGCCGTCCTCCCCCGCAGTCTCCTCCAGCACCTCGGCGGTGGCCTTCCCCACCCGCCCCAGCAGGGCGGCACCGAAGCGGGCGGTCGGCGCCAGCAGCCGGCTGCTGGTCGGGAAGACCGCGCCGGGCAGGTCGTAGACCTGGGCGCGGATCGCCTCGAAGTCCGGCCGCCGCAGCGTGATCACCGGCACGAACTGCCCGGCCGGGGCGGCCTGCACGTCAGCGGTGACCTGCTCGGCGGAGACCCCGGTCGCGGCGGCCAGCCCGGCGGCCAGCGCCGGCAGGTCGGTCACCTGCGCCGGGTCGACACCGACGTTGACCACCTCGGTCTCGGTGAACAGCGGCGCGCCCGTCCCGTCGGTGATCGGCGCCCGCTCGGGCAGCGACCGGCTCACCACCAGGTGCTGCCCCTCCCCCAGTTCCGGGTGCACCACGGTCGGCTCGGCGACGACCTGCCAGCCGTCCTCGCCCTCCTGCAGCTCCAGCGCGGCGTCGTAGGCCCAGTCGGGGGCGGCCGCGAGGTCCCAGGTGGCCTGCCAGTCGACCGTGGCGGTGCCGTCCTCGACCTGCACGTCACCGAGCTCGGCGGACAGCGACGCCTCGGGCAGGTCGGTGGCGGTCTGCTCCAGCAGCGCGGTGGCGGCCGCCGGGTCGGTGGTGCGGTCGGCCGCCGCGGCGGTCTCGCCACCGGACCAGTCGTCCAGGAAGGCCTGCGCAGCCGCCCGCACGTCGTCGGTGGGGTCGCTGGAACACCCGGCGAGCAGCGGGACGAGGAGGACGACGGCCGCCCCGCCCGCCGTCGCCACGCGGCGCATCGTCCCGGTACCGCTGGTCAGCTCTCGGCTCAGCACACCCCCACCCTGGCAGATGGCCGGTGCTGATCCGGAAGTGCGCGCCGCACCAGCCCCACGTGCCCCAGCGCGAGCCGACGAGCGGTGGGGGGCAGCGGGGCCCGCCTAGAAGAGGACCGAGGCGTACGTGCCGACCGGCCGGAAACCGACCCGCTCGTAGGCCGCGCGGGCGGCCCCGTTGTAGTCGTTGACGTAGAGGCTCACCACCGGCGCGATCGCCGTCCGGGCGTACTCGACCACGGCGGCCGTGCCCCGCTGGCCGATGCCCTGCCCCCGGTACCGCGGGGACACCCAGACGCCCTGCAGCTGGCACGCCGCGCGGGACACCGCGCCGACGTCGGCCTTGAACAGCACCTCGCCGTCCTCGATCCAGGCCAGCGCCTGGCCGGCCCGCACCAGCTCGGCGACCCGTGCGCGGTACCCGGCACCGCCGTCGCCCCGGAGCGGGCTGACCCCGACCTCCTCGGTGAACATGGCGACCGCCGCGGGCAGCAGGGTGTCCAGCTCGCCCAGGCCGACCGGGCGCACCCGGGGCTCGGCCGGCACGGCCGGCGGGCCCTCGATCGCCAGCAGGGGCTGCCGGGCCCGCACCTCACGGGCCGGGCCCCAGGACGGCGCCAGCAGCTCCCACAGCGGCAGCACCGAGGCCGCCGGGCCGACGATGGTCGAGCAGCGGCGGCCGGCCCGGCGGGCCAGCTCGGCGAAGGCGGAGGCCGCCGTCTGCTCGCAGCCCGGGCGGGCGAACGGGATCAGGTTGGCGCCGGCCAGGCAGACCGCGTCCAGCCGCCGCCCCGAGTGCAGGCCCCACAGCGGGGCGCCCAGCGAACCGGTCGCCGTCCCGTACGCCTCGATCCGGCCGGCGAGCATGCAGGCCGCGACCGGGTCACCGGCCAGCAGCTCGGTGACCGCGGCCTCGTCCTCGGCGTCCAGCACCCGGGCAGGCGACGAACGCAGCACCCGCTCCACCTCCCCGGTCGGCTCGGCAGCCGGTCAGGAGACGGTGACGACCGGCGGGCCCGACGGCGTGCCGTCGGCGACCTGCGCCTCGGCGATCCGCATGGCCTCCTCGATCAGCGTCTCGACGATCAGCGACTCGGGCACGGTCTTGACCACCTCGCCCTTGACGAAGATCTGGCCCTTGCCGTTGCCCGACGCCACGCCGAGGTCGGCCTCGCGCGCCTCGCCCGGCCCGTTGACGACGCAGCCCATGACCGCCACCCGCAGCGGCACCTCCATGCCCTCCAGACCGGCGGTGACCTCGTTGGCGAGCTTGTAGACGTCCACCTGGGCCCGGCCGCAGGACGGGCAGCTGACGATCTCCAGACCGCGCTGGCGCAGGTTCAGCGACTCCAGGATCTGGTTGCCGACCTTGACCTCCTCCGCCGGCGGGGCGGAGAGGGAGACCCGGATGGTGTCGCCGATGCCCTGGGACAGCAGCGCCCCGAAGGCGACGGCGGACTTGATCGTGCCCTGGAACGCCGGGCCGGCCTCGGTCACGCCGAGGTGCAGCGGGTAGTCGCACTGGGCGGCCAGCAGCTCGTAGGCGCGCACCATGACCACCGGGTCGTTGTGCTTGACCGAGATCTTGATGTCGCGGAAGTCGTGCTCCTCGAACAGCGAGCACTCCCACAGCGCGGACTCGACCAGCGCCTCCGGGGTGGCCTTGCCGTACTTGGCCAGCAGCCGGCGGTCCAGCGAGCCGGCGTTGACGCCGATCCGGATCGGGGTGCCGGCGTCCTTGGCCGCCTTGGCGATCTCGCCGACCTTGTCGTCGAACTTCTTGATGTTGCCCGGGTTGACCCGGACGGCGGCGCAGCCGGCGTCGATCGCGGCGAAGACGTACCGCGGCTGGAAGTGGATGTCGGCGATCACCGGGATCTGCGACTTCTTGGCGATGATCGGCAGCGCCTCGGCGTCGTCGGTGTCGGGCACCGCGACCCGCACGATCTGGCAACCCGACGCGGTCAGCTCGGCGATCTGCTGCAGCGTGGCGTTGATGTCGGCGGTCTTGGTGGTGCACATCGACTGCACGCTGACCGGGGAGTCGCTGCCGACGCCGACGCCGCCGACGTCGAGCTGGCGGGTCTTCCGGCGCGGGGCCAGGACGGGCGGCGGAGAGGCGGGCATGCCCAGCGAGACGGTCACGAGAAGTCAGTCTCCCACTTACTGCAGGGTGATCGGGTTGACGATGTCGGCAACCAGCAGGGTGCCCGACAGCAGCACGAACAGCGCGGCCACCACGTAGGCCACCGGCATCAGCCGGGCGATGTCGAAAGGCCCCGGATCGGGGCGCCCACGCACCCGGGCGACGGTCGACCGCGCCTTCTCGTACAGGGCCCCCGCCACGTGCCCACCGTCGAGCGGGTAGATCGGCAGCAGGTTGAACAGGAACAGCACCAGGTTCACGCTGGCCAGCAGGCTCAGGAAGAAGCTCAGCTTCTCCAGCGCGCTGAACTCGGTGAGCGCGAAGTACTCCCCGGAGATGCGGCCCACGCCGACCACGCCGATCGGCCCGTTGCGGTCCCGCTCCTCGCCCAGGAAGGCGGCGCGGAACAGCTGGGGCACCCGCTCGGGGATCTCGACCAGCCGGGCGACCGACTGGGTGATGACGTTGGCGAAGTAGCCGGGCACGTCGCTCAGCGACTGGCGGGCGAACCCGGGCACCGGGCTGACGCCCAGGTACCCGGCGGTCATCGTGTCCTCGCCGGTCTGGTCGGTGTAGACGGTGGTGGCGATCGGGGTCACCGTCAGCTCGCGGCGCTCGCCGTCCCGCTCGATCGTCAGCGCCACCTCGTCCCCGGGGTGGGCGCGGATCGCGTCCTGCACCGTCGTCCAGCTGGCGTGGTCGGTGGGGTCGATGACCTGACCGTCGATGGCCACGATCGTGTCCCCGGGGCGCAGACCCGCCTCGGCCGCCGGGCTGGCGACCGGGAGGGAGCAGTCCGCCGTGCCCTCCTCGCACACCTGACCGGCGTCCGCGCCCGAGGTGACGATCGGCACCTGGCACGGGTCGTCGGCCGTCGCGCTCTCGGCGCCGGCGGGCACGACGCACGCGGGCACGCTGGACACCTGGGTGGTCAGCACGTTGGTGCCCAGCACGGTGAGCACCAGGGTGAAGAAGACGACCGCGAGGACCAGGTTGTGCAACGGCCCGGCGGCCATCACGATCACCCGCTGCCACCAGGGCTTCTTGTAGAAGACCCGGTCGCCGTCGCTGGGCCGCACGTCGTCGAGCGCGGCGCCGCGGACCTCGGCGATGAAGCTGCGCATCCGGGTCGCGCGCTTGCTCTCGTTCTCCTCAGCCGGCGGGATCATGCCGACGATCCGGATGTAGCCGCCCAGCGGCACGGCCTTGATCCCGAACTCGGTCTCCCCGCGACGGCGGGAGAACACCGTCGGGCCGAAACCGACGAAGAACTGCGGCACGCGCATGCCGAACTTCCGGGCCCAGTAGAAGTGCCCGAACTCGTGGAAGCCGATGCTGAACAGCAGACCGATGGCGAAGGCGACGAATCCGAGGACCGTCAGGAGGAACCCGCTCAGCTCAGCTCCCTTGTCCGTTGCCCTGGCCGATGACGGCGCGGGCGTGCTCCCGGGCCCACTTCTCGGCGGCCAGCACGTCCTCGACGCAGGTGGGTGCGCCGAGGTCCGGCGCGGCGTCGAGGGTACGCGCGATCACCTGCACGATCGCTGGGAACGAGAGGTGTCCGGCTGTGAACGCCGCGACCGCCTCCTCGTTGGCCGCGTTGTACAGCGCCGGGACGACACCGCCGGCCTCTCCCGCCTCCCGGGCGAGCCGCACCGCGGGGAAGACCGCGGAGTCCAGCGGCAGGAACTCCCAGGTGCTCGCGGCCGACCAGTCCAGCGCCGGCTGCACGTCGGGCAGCCGGTCGGGCCAGGCCAGCGCCAGCGCGATCGGCAGCCGCATGTCCGGCGGGCTGGCCTGGGCGATGGTGGCGCCGTCGGCGAAGGTCACCATCGAGTGCACGATCGACTGGGGGTGCACCACCACGTCGATGTCGGCGTAGGGGACGTCGAAGAGCAGGTGCGCCTCGATGAGCTCCAGGCCCTTGTTGACCAGGGTCGCGGAGTTGATGGTGACCACCGGCCCCATGTCCCAGGTCGGGTGGGCCAGCGCCTGCTCCCGGGTCACCCCGGCCAGCTCCTCGGCCGTCCGGCCGCGGAAGGGGCCACCGCTGGCGGTGAGCACCAGCCTGGCCACCTCCCCGCGGGAACCACCGCGCAGGCACTGGGCCAGCGCGGAGTGCTCGGAGTCGACCGGCACCAGCTGACCCGGAGCGGCCGCGGCGGTCACCAGCTCGCCCCCGGCCACCAGGGACTCCTTGTTGGCCAGTGCGACGGTGCGCCCGGCGGCGAGCGCCGACAGCGTCGGCCGCAGCCCGATCGACCCGGAGATCCCGTTGAGGACGACGTCGGCGGGGCGGGTCGCCAGCTCCTCGGCGGCGCGGGGACCGGCCAGGATCTCCGGCAGCGCGTAGTTGCCCTGCGCCCAGCCGCGCTGCTGGGCGGCGGCGTAGAAGGCCAGCTGCAGGTCCTGGGCGGCGGTGGCCCGGGCCTCCCCGACCGTCGGGACCCCGTGCGCGACCGCCGGCTCGGCCACG
>NZ_JBJJTJ010000056.1:0-6421 GCF_054177765.1 Modestobacter lacusdianchii
TAACTCGCGGAGCGCGTTGTTCCACACCCCCCTGCCCCGATGGTGGGCGGGGTGGATGACGCCATCGTCACGGTGGTGGGGGGCGGAGCCCCGGCCCACCGCGACCGTGCGCACCCCGAGCGACAGCGCCTGCTCGGCCAGCAGGCCGATGTCACCGCCCCCGGCGGCGAGCCCGGTGACCCGCAACCGGTCGGGGTTCTGCCCGGCCACCGCGATCGCCTGCCGGCCTATCGACCCGGTGGAGCCCAGCACGGTGACCTCGCGCGGCTCGCTCATCTGCACTCCTCGCTGCGCTCGTCCCGGCGCGCCCGGTCCCGTGCCCGCCGGCGGTCATCCTCGCAAGACCCGCCCGGGCGGCCACCAGGTGTGCCGCGGACGGGCCTGTCATCATGAGGGGGTGAGCGACGCGACCGGCCGGGGACAGGGCCACCAGACCAGCGCCCAGGTGATCGAGCAGTCCGAGCGCGAGGAGGGCATCGCCCGCGCCGGTGCTGCTCCCGTGACGCACGAGTGGCCCGAGGACTGGGGCTGGCACGCCGAGGCGGGCAAGGTCGGCCGGATCACCGGCTGGGTGTTCGTCGTGGTCATGCTGACCTTCCTGGTGGGCAACCACGAGGGCCGCGTCGAGGACCTCTGGGTCCTGGGCTTCGCGCTCACCCTCGTGGTCATGCTGCTGTGGGACGTCCGCCGGCGGAAGAACGCCTGGCGCTCCCGCTGACCCGTCCCCCGCACCGCAGAGAGGCCCGCTCCCCCGACCGGGGAGCGGGCCTCTCTGCGGTCGGGGATCAGCCGGAGACGGCCACGCCGATCGCACTGCCGATCAGGTAGGTGGCACCGGCGGCCACGGCGCCGAACGCCAGCTGACGCAGCGCCGACCACCACCACGGCCGCGGCGTGAAGCGCGAGGAGAGCGCCCCGGCCGCCGCCAGACCGGCTCCGCCGCAGACCAGCGCGACCCACAGGCTGCTGTACCCGAACAGGAACGGCAGCAGCGGGACGACGGCGCCGACGGAGAAGGTGACGAACGAGGACACCGCGGCCACCCTCGGGGACGGCGTGTCCTCCGGGCTCAGCCCCATCTCGGCCACCACGTGCAGCCGCAGCGCCGTCTCCGGGTCACGGGAGAGCTGGACCGACACCTGCTCGGCGAGCTCGTCGTCCACCCCGCCACGGCGCAGCAGCGCGACCAGCTCCCGCCGCTCGCCCTCCGGGTTGCGCAGCAGCTCCCCGCGTTCCTTGGCGACCTCGAGGGCGAGCTGCTCGTTCTGGGTCGTCACCGACGTGTACTCACCCAGGGCCATCGAGATGGCACCGGCCACCAGGCTGGCCATCCCGGACAGGACGACGGTCTGCGCGGCGGCCCCGCCGGCGCCCACCCCCGCGACGAGCGCGGTGTTGGTGACCAGGCCGTCCATGGCACCGAAGACGGCGGCCCGCAGCCACCCGCCGGAGACGTCGGCGTGGCTGTGCTCGTGCAGCTCGACGTCGGTCACCGCGGTCAGCCCTGGTCCGACTCGGCTCCCAGTGCAACGCCGTCCTCGATGCCCGGCACCGGCACCGCGACGCTGGGCACGCCCTCGACCTGGTCCGCGGCGGCCAGCTGCCCGCAGGCCCCGTCGATGTCCGACCCGCGGGTGTCGCGCACCGTGGTGGGCACGCCGGCGGCGCGCAGCCGGGCGACGAACTCCCGCTGCGCGGGCAGCGGACTGGCGTCCCACTGGCTGCCCGGGGTCGGGTTCAGCGGGATCAGGTTGACGTGGGCGAGGCGCTTCGCCAGCAGCTTGCCGAGCAGGTCGGCCCGGAACGGCTGGTCGTTGACGTCCCGGATGAGCGCGTACTCGATCGAGTAGCGGCGGCCGGTGCGGCGGGCGTAGTCGTCGGCGGCACCGAGCACCTCGGCGACGTCCCAGCGGGTGTTGATCGGCACCAGGGTGTTGCGCAGTTCGTCGTCGGGGGCGTGCAGGCTGACCGCGAGGGTGACGTTGAGGCCCTCCTCGGTGAGCTTGCGGATCGCCGGGACGACCCCGACCGTCGAGACGGTCACCGACCGCTGGGACAGGCCCAGCCCGTGCGGCGCCGGGCTCAGCAGCGCGTCCAGGGTCTTGCGCACGCGGGCGTAGTTGGCCAGCGGTTCGCCCATGCCCATGAAGACCACGTTGGACAGCCGCCCCGGGCCCCCGGGGACGTCGCCGGCGGCCATGGCCGCGGCCGCGGCGACCGCCTGGCCGATGATCTCGGCGGCGGAGAGGTTGCGGGTCAGGCCGTTCTGGCCGGTGGCGCAGAACGGGCAGGCCATGCCGCAGCCGGCCTGGCTGGAGATGCAGACGGTGGCCCGGTCGGGGTAGCGCATCAGCACGCTCTCCACGAGGGCGCCGTCGTGCAGCCGCCACAGCGTCTTGCGGGTGCGGCCACCGTCGGCGGACTGGTGCCGCACCGGGGTCAGCAGCCCCGGGAGCAGCGCCGCGGCGAGGTCGTCGCGGGCGGCGGCCGGCAGGTCGGTCATCTGCGCCGGGTCGGTCACCCCCGCGTAGAAGTGCCGGCTCAGCTGGTCGGCTCGGAACGCCGGGTGGCCGAGCTCGGCGACCGCGGCCCTGGCCTCCTCACGGGTGAGGTCGGCCAGGTGGCGGGGCGGCTTGGTGCGGCGGGGGGCGTCGAAGACCAGGGGCAGGGCAGTCATGGCGACGTCCATGCTCCCACTCCGCGGGCGTCCGGGGTGGGCCGGCGAGGGTGAGATGGCTCCCCGGGGGGACGCGCGGTCAGCCCCGGGCGGCCTGCGCGGTCGAGGACGGCTGGACGCCGCTGGGCTGCGCGGTGGTCGTGAGCGGTGCCGACCCGGTGGTGGTGGCCGTCGGCGTCCCGGTGGGTGGGGCCGTGGTCGGAGGCGCGGTCGGCGGGGTGGTGGTCACCGGCGTGCTCGGGTCGCCGGGCACGGGAGCCGTCGGGTCGGTCGGCTGGGTGGGCCCGGGGTCGCTCGGGTCGGGGGCGCCCGGCGTCGGGGCGGTCGGCGTCGGGGTGGTCGGGTCGGGGTCGGTCGGTGCGCAGGCCGCGGAGAGGGCGACCGGGTCGGTGGTGTCCTCCTCCGGCTCCGGGGCCGGGGTGTCGCTCTCGGGTGCTCCGCCCTCCGGGCACTCCGGCTCGTCGGGCAGGTCGGCACCGGGCCCGCCGCCACCCGGCACGGGCACGGGAGCGGGCGCCGGCACCGGTGGGGGGACCACGACCGGCGCCGCGGCCACCGGTGCCGCCGTCGTCGGCTGCGGGGTGGGGACCGCCGCTCGCTGCCGGGCGGCCACGGTCTGCCGGGTGGCCGCCCGCGTGCGGGTGGTGGCCCGCGCGGGGCTGTCGACGACGGCCTCGACGGGGGCCTCCGCGACGGGCACCGGGGCCGGGGTCGGCTCTGTGGTCGGCGACTGCCCGGCGCGGACGATGGGCGTCCGGGTGGCGGGAGCCGGGGTCGCCCCCGCGTCCCGCTGGACCGCGGCCACCTCCGGCCGGTCGGCGCCGGAGAGCCCCGGCAGGGTGAACCCGGCGATGACCGCGGCGAGCAGCAGCACGGCCAGCGGCAGCAGCACCCGAGCCCGCCGCCGGACGGCCGGGGACGCCGTCCGCGCCGACGACGACTCGTCAGCAGACGGCACCGGGTCAGCAGACGGCACCGGGTCAGCAGACGGCACCGGGTCCGCCGACGGCACTGGGTCCGCCGACGGCACCGCGTCGGCAGGGCGGGCGCTGGTCGCGGGCGGCGCGGTGGTCACGGCCGGGCGGGTCGACGACCGCTGATCGGCCAACGCCTCCCCGGCCCGGATCGCCTCCTCCCAGGTGGCCAGCTGCGCAGCGGCCTGCTCCTCCGCCGCGCGCTGGGCGGCCAGCTCGGCCGCCTGCAGGTCGGCGAGCGCGGCCTCGAGCCGCGGCGGGAGCGGGCGTCGCGCAGTCGCCGGCGGGCCCGGGTCGCCGGTGGCCGGCTCGTCGTCCGGGTGGAGCGCCGCAGCAGCTGTCACGACGGTCGCCGGCTCGGCTGCCGCGCGGTCCCCTGCGGGCTCGGCGGCCAGGACGGTGCCCTGCGGCTCGCTCGGGGCGTCGTCCGGCTGCTCGGGCTGGGCGTCGTCCCGCCGAGCGGTCACGGCACCGCGCCCCGAGGGGACCGGGACACCGTGGACCTGAGCGACCGGGGCGTCCCGCGGCGCAGCCGCGACGTCCAGGTCGTGGGCGACCGGTTCGGCCGGGACGTCGGAGCCCTCTCCCACCGGGGCGCCGCGGTCCTGCGCCAGCGGGGCGTCGTCCGACGGTTCGGCCGGGGCGTGCGTGTGGGGAACGGCGTCGTCGGCCGGCTCCTCGGCCACCGGGAGCCGGGCCGCGCTGACCTCGGGCGACGGGGCGGCTGACGTCGAGGACTCGGGCGAGGCGGCCCACTGCGGGAGCCAGGCCTCGTCCCACGGGTCCTCGGCCGGCGCCGCCGGCTGGGCGTCCACCGCTGCCGGGGTCGCGTCCTGCGCGCCGACCGGTTCCTCGCCCGGGGTGCCGGGGTCACGCACGTCCTCCGACCTCATGACCCCTCCTCCCGGCCGGCCAGCCGTCCGACCACCGGTCGTGGTCGGGACGCGGCGGCCGAGCCCGAACGATCATGCTGACGCAGCGGTCTCCGGCGCGGCGGTAGGCGCGGCGTGACCGGAGCACCACACTGCGCTCAAGACCCGGGGGTCAGTTCGGCAGGTCTGCACCACTGAGGTGGGCGTGCTGGCGCACCCAGGCGTGCATCGCGATGCCGGCGGCGACCCCGGCGTTCAGCGACCGGGTCGAGCCGAACTGGGCGATCGACACGGTCACCACCGCGCCGTCCCGCGCGGCCGCGGTGAGGCCGGGCCCCTCCTGACCGAACAGCAGCAGCGACCGGCGGGGCAGGTCGGCGGTCTCCAGCGGGACGCTGCCGGGGCCGTTGTCGACCGCCACCACCGACAGGGACTCCTCGGCGGCGTGCGCCAGCAGCGCCGCGACGTCGGCGTGGTGCCGCAGGTGCTGGTAGCGGTCGGTGACCATCGCCCCGCGCCGGTTCCACCGGCGCCGGCCCACGACGTGCACCTCGGCGGCCAGGAAGGCGTTGGCGGTGCGGACGACGGTGCCGATGTTCAGGTCGTGCTCGAAGTTCTCGATCGCGACGTGGAAGGGGTGCCGGCGCCGGTCGAGGTCGGCGACGATCGCCTCGAGCGTCCAGTACCGGTAGCGGTCCACCACGTTGCGCCGGTCGCCCACGGCGAGCAGCTCGGGGTCGTACCGCTCGTCGGTGGGCCACGGGCCCGGCCAGGGGCCGACGCCCACCGACCCGCCCCACTCGGTCGGGCCGGTCTCCACTCCCTCGGTCATCGCCGGGGATGGTGTCACGCGGCCGTGACCGCGGGCCGACCTCACCACCGGTCGCCCACTGCGTGCCCCCGCGGCTAGACCGGGGCGACCACCGACAGGATCAGCCACGCCACCGCGGCCGAGGGCAGCAGCGAGTCCATCCGGTCCATGAGGCCGCCGTGCCCGGGCAGCAGGTCGCCCATGTCCTTGATGCCCAGGTCGCGCTTGATCAACGACTCCCCCAGGTCGCCCAGAGTGGCGGTGAGCGCGATCGCGACGCCGTACAGCACGCCGCCCCACCACGGACCGTGGAAGGTCAGCGTCACCAGCAGGGTGCCGATGAGCACGCAGGCCGTCACCGACCCGGCCAGCCCCTCCCAGGACTTCTTGGGGCTGATCGACCTGGCCAGCGGGTGCTTGCCGAACAGCACCCCGGCGGCGAAGCCGCCGACGTCGCTGCACACCACCGTCGCGATGAAGGCGAGCACCCGGGCGACCCCGTCGTCCGGCACCAGCAGCAGCACCGCGAAGCCGGCGAGCAGCGGCACGTACAAGGCGACGAAGACGGCCGCGGAGGCATCGCGCAGGTAGCCGACCGGGCCGTCGCCCAGCCGCCACAACAGCACCGCGACCACGGTCAGCAGGAAGCCGACCACCAGTCCCGACGGGCCGCGGGTCCAGGCCAGCGTCAGCATGGCCACCGCACCCACGACCACCGGCGTGCGGGGCGGTCGGTGCCCGCCCTTCACCAGCGCACCGCTGAGCTCCACCACGCTGATCAGCACGGCGGCGCCCAGCACCGCCAGGAACGACGGCCGCCAGACCAGCAGGGTCGCGATGATCACCGCACCCAGACCGAGCCCGACCCCGATCGCGGCAGCCATGTCGCGCCCGGCCCGCCCGGTGGCCCGGGGGGCGCCGCTGGGGGTGTCCTGCGGCGGCTCACCGGTGGCCTCGGCCCCGGGCGCGTCCGGCACGGCGGTCATCGGGGGCGCGTCGGGGGGGGCGGGGGCGGCGGGGCGCCGCGCCCCCCCGGGCCCGCCCGCGGGCGCCTCCCCCCCCCCCAGCCCGGCGCCGCCGCCCCCGG
>NZ_JBJJTJ010000057.1:0-5884 GCF_054177765.1 Modestobacter lacusdianchii
TGAACTCAACGGCCGCCCACGCAAAACCCTCGGCTGGGACACCCCAGCCGAAGCCATGGCCAAGCTACTGTCGACGGCCCACGACGACGGTGTTGCGTCCACCCCGTGAATTCACCTGACCTGATCACTGCTGCTGGTCGGCGGGGTCAGCCCTCGGCGATCTCCGCGGCGGCCAGCCAGTCGGTCTCGACCTGCTCCTTCTCCGCCTGCACCGCCTTCAGCTGCGCGTCCAGCTCAGCGGCCCTGCCGTAGTCGGTGGCGGCGGCGGCCAGCTGCTCGTGCAGGGCCTTCTCGTCGGCGTCGAGCTTGAGCATCCGGCGCTCCAGCCGGGAGGCCTCCTTGCGGGCCGCCCGGGTGTCCGCCGCGCTGTGGCTCGGCCCGGACGACGCCGAGCTGCTGCCCACCGGTGCCGCCGACCCGGACCCGGGCAGCGCGGCCTCCCCGGCAGCGCGCCGCCGCAGGTACTCCTCCACCCCGCCGGGGAGTGCGGCCAGCGATCCGTCGCCCATCAGCGCCACCACCGAGTCGCAGACCCGGTCGACGAAGTACCGGTCGTGGCTGACCACCAGCACCGTGCCGGGGAAGCCGTCGAGCAGGTCCTCCAGCGCGGTGAGGGTGTCGATGTCCAGGTCGTTGGTCGGCTCGTCGAGCAGCAGCACGTTCGGCTCGGCCATCAGCAGCCGGAGCAGCTGCAGCCGGCGCCGCTCGCCACCGGAGAGGTCGCCGACCGGCGTCCACTGCCGGCTGGCGGCGAACCCGAACCGCTCGGCCAGCGTGGACGCGGAGATCTCCTGGTTGCCGATCTTGGCGATCCGGGCGACGTCCTGCACCGCCTCGAGCACCCGCTGCCGGGGGTCGAGCTCGGTGACGTGCTGGGACAGGTACGCCGCCGACACCGTCTGCCCGACGACGACGCGGCCGGCATCGGGCTGCGCCTCCCCCACCAGCAGCTTGAGCAGCGAGGTCTTCCCCGCTCCGTTCACCCCGACCACACCGATCCGGTCGCCCGGGCCGACGTGCCAGGTCAGGTCGCGGAAGAGCGTGCGCTCCCGCGGCCCCTCCGGGTCGGCCGGGCCGGCCGGGTCGGCGGCGTCGTCCACCGGCCCCCGACCGCGCACCGTGTAGGTGACGTCCTCGACGTCGTACACGGTCTTGCCCAGCCGCCGGGCGGCGAAGCCGGCCAGCGCCATGGTGTCGCGGGCGGGCGGCTCGTCGGCGATGAGCGCCTGGGCCGCCTCGATCCGGAACTTCGGCTTGCTGGTGCGGGCCGGCGGGCCCCGGCGCAGCCAGGCCAGCTCCTTGCGCACCAGGTTGAGCCGGCGCTCCTCGGTGACGTTGGCGATCCGGGCCCGCTCGGCCCGGGCCAGCGTGTAGGCGGAGTAGCCGCCCTCGTAGGCGTGCACGCTGCCGTCGGCGACCTCCCACGTGGTGGTGGAGACCTCGTCGAGGAACCAGCGGTCGTGGGTGACCACGATCAGTCCACCGGTGCGCGCCTTCACGTACTCGGCCAGCCACGCCACCCCCTCGACGTCGAGGTGGTTGGTCGGCTCGTCGAGGACCAGCAGGTCCAGCGGGCGGATCAGCTGCGCGGCCAGCGCGACCCGGCGCCGCTCGCCGCCGGACATCGGCGCGACCGGGGAGTCCAGCCCGATCCGGTCCAGCTCCAGGCCGGTCAGCACCGAGCGGACGGCGGCGTCCCCGGCCCACTCGTGCTCGGCGGCGAACCGGGAGGCGGGCAGCACGACGTCGCGCACCGTCGTGCCGGGCGGCAGCGTGCCGGTCTGGTCGAGCACGCCCATCGCCAGGTCGCCGCGGCGGGTGACCCGGCCGGAGTCCGGCTCCTGGGTGCCGGTGAGCACGCCGAGCAGCGTCGACTTGCCGCCGCCGTTGCGGCCGACCACGCCGATCCGTTCGCCGGCGGCGACGCCGAGGGAGACGTCGTCCAGGATCACCGTCGTCCCGTGGGCCTTCGACACCCGTTCCAGGTTGACCAGGTTCAGGGGTGCGCTCATCACCGTCGAGTATCCCCGGGGCCCGCCGCGGCTAGGCCAGGCGGGTGACCTCCACCGTCGCGGTCGAGCCCTCGCTGCGCGGGCCGGAGAAGATGCCCTTGAGCGGCGGGACGTCGGAGTAGTCCCGGCCCCGGCCGAGCGTGACGTGCCGGGGGCCGATCTCGGCGACGTTCGTCGGGTCGAAGCCGGACCACCCGCCGTCCCACCACTCCACCCAGGCGTGGCTCTCCCCGGTGACCGCCGTCCCGATGCCGGCCGACGGCTTCGGGTGCAGGTAGCCGGACACGTAGCGGGCCGGCAGGCCCAGGGCGCGCAGCAGGCCGACGGAGACGTGCGAGATGTCCTGGCAGACGCCCTTGCCGGTGGTCCAGGCCTGCATGGCGTTGGTCTTCACGTTCGTCGAGCCGGTCAGGTACTCCATGTGCTCGTGCACGAAGCGGCACACCAGGTGCCCGGCCTCCCGTGGGCCGGCGTCCCCGACCAGCTCGCGCACGTCCTGGACGACGGGGGCGTCCATCGCGGTGAGCGGGGTCGGCCGCAGCACCTCCCCGAACCGGTCCAGGACGTCGGGGGTGGCCAGCTCGGCCCAGTCGACCGGGTCGGGGAGTTCCGGCTCCGGACCGGCCTCCACCACCGAGGTGGCCTGCACGACCAGCTCGGTGTGCGGGCCGTGGGTGTCGAAGGCGGTGACCGTGGAGCCCCAGTAGTCGCGGTAGGCGTGCACGGTGGCCGTCGGCTCGATCTCCACCCGGGAGCGCAGCGTGGTCTGCCGGCTGCTGTTCTCCGGGGTCATCCGCGCCTCGTTGTACGAGGAGCGCACCGGGCCGCCGTAGCGGAACGCGCTGCGGTGCACGACCTGCAGCCGCCAGCGGTCGCTCGGCACCCGCGCCGGGCCGGCCTGCGCCTGGAACTGGGTGGGGCCGGACTGCCGCTGCGACGAGGGGACCACGCTCACGCCACCCCTTCCGGCACCCAGACCTGCGGCGCCTGCTCGGTGAAGAACCGACCGGTGACCGCCTCGCTCGCCGCCGAGCAGGTGCGCTGCAGCTCGTCGAGCCGGGTCGGCAGCTTCGCCAGGATCTCGTCGGTCTGCATGAACTCCAGCATCGTCCGGGCCCGGCCGACGATCCGGTGCGCCTCGCCGGCGACCCCGATCCGGTGGCCCTCGCGCACGTTGGCCCGCTCCAGCTCGGCCAGGCACCCCTCCGCCTGCTCCAGCGAGGCGAACACCGAGCGCGGGAAGAGCCGGTCCAGCAGCAGGAACTCCGCGGCCCGGCTGGAGTTCACCGCGCCGCGGTAGGTGCGCAGGTAGGGCTCGTAGGCGCCGGTGGAGCGGAGCACCAGCGTCCAGGACGGCGCGGCGTCCCCGGCCAGCACCCGGGTGGAGAGCATCCGGGCGGTCATGTCCACCCGCTCCAGCGAGCGCCCGAGGATGAGGAACAGCCAGCTCTCGTCCCGGCTCATCGTGGCGTCGGCCAGGCCGAACACCATCGCCGACCGCTCCCGCACGAACCGGAACAGCGAGTGCGGGCCGTACCGGCGGGCCATGGTGCGCTGCTGGGGCAGCGCGTTGTGCGTGACGTTCAGCGACTCCCAGATCTCCGCCGAGAGCACCTCGCGGGCACCGCGCGCGTTCTCCCGGGCCGCGGAGAGCGCACCGGTGATCGAGCTGGGGCTGGCGCGGTCGAAGGCGAGGGTGGACAGCACCCGCTCGGTGTCCGCCTCGTCGTCCGCGCAGGGGGCGCCCATCAGCGCGAGCAGGTTCGCGCAGGCCCGCCGCTCGTCGATCCACGGGTCCTCGACCAGCCGCTGGGTGTGCACGTCGAGGATGCGCGCGGTGTCGTCGGCCCGCTCCACGTAGCGGCCGATCCAGAACAGCGACTCCGCGATCCGGCTCAGCACGGCTGACCCCCGTCATCGCCGCCTGTCGGCCCCGTCCAGAGGCTCGCCCCGAGCCTGCGAGGGGTGAGGAGGACGGGGTCCTTCGACTGCTGCTGTTGCTGGGACTGGGCGACGGCGTTGTCGTTGGGTGGGCCAGGGTCCTGGGCCGGGGGCTCGGCCGGCAGGTCGGCGGTGGTGAACTCGATCCGGGTGACGTCGTGCTCGGGCGCCGGCTCGGCCGCGGGCCGCGGCGGGGTGATCACCCAGGTGTCCTTGGAGCCGCCGCCCTGGCTGGAGTTGACCACCAGCTCCCCCTCGGGCAGCGCGACCCGGGTCAGCCCACCGGGCAGCACCCACACGTCGTCCCCGTCGTTGACCGCGAACGGGCGCAGGTCGACGTGCCGCGGGGCGATCCGGCCGTTGATCAGCGTCGGGGACGTCGACAGCCCGATCGGCTTCTGGGCGATCCAGTCCCGCGGGCTGCTGCGCACCTTGACCGCCAGCTCCTCCAGCGTCCGCTCGTCGGCCCGGGGGCCGATCACGATGCCCTTGCCGCCCGAGCCGTCGACCGGCTTGAGCACCAGCTGGTCCAGCGAGGCGAGCACCCACTCGACCGTGTCGGGCTCGTCGAGCCGGTAGGTGTCGGCGTTCTGCAGGATGGGCTCCTCGCCCAGGTGGTACCGGATCAGGTCGGGCACCCAGGTGTAGAGCAGCTTGTCGTCGGCGACGCCGTTGCCCACCGCATTGGCGATCGTCACCCGGCCGGCCCGGGCGGCGTTCAGCACGCCGGCGCAGCCGATCACCGAGTCGGACCGGAAGTGCACCGGGTCGAGGAACTCGTCGTCGATCCGGCGGTAGATGACGTCGACGCGCTGCTGACCGTCCGTCGTCCGCATGCTCACCTGGCCGCCCGAGCAGACCAGGTCGCGGCCCTCGACCAGCTCGACGCCCATCTGCCGGGCCAGCAGCGCGTGCTCGAAGTAGGCCGAGTTGTAGACGCCGGGGGTGAGCAGGACGACGGTCGGGTCACCGACGCCGGCCGGCGCCGAGGCCTTGAGCGCGGCCAGCAACCGGGCGGGGTAGTCGGCGACCGGCTGGACCCGGTGGTCGCCGAACAGCTCCGGCAGCACCTGGCTCATCGCCGCCCGGTTGGTGATCACGTAGCTGACGCCGGACGGCGAGCGGAGGTTGTCCTCCAGCACCCGGAAGTCACCGGCCTCGTCGCGCACCAGGTCGATCCCGGAGACGTGCACCCGGACGCCGTTGGGCGGCACAAGGCCGTGCGCGGCGCGGTGGAAGTGCGCGCTGGTGGTGACGACGCTGCGCGGCACGACCCGGTCGGCGAACACCTGACCGGCGCCGTAGACGTCGGCCAGGAACGCCTCCAGCGCCCGGACCCGCTGGCCGACGCCGCGCTCGATCACCGACCACTCCTGGTGGCCGATCACCCGCGGCACGATGTCCAGCGGGAACGGCTGCTCCTCGCCGGCGTGCGCGAAGGTCACCCCGGCGTCGCGGTAGGTCTGGGAGAGCACGTCGGCCCGCGCGGCCAGCTCCTCCCCGGACATGCGCTGCAGCGAGCTGAACAGACCGGTGTAGGGGGTGCGTGGCCGGCCGGGGGCGGCGAACATCTCGTCCCACTGCTGCCCGAGGGCGTAGCCGTCGAAGAGGTCCGCCATGCGACGAACCTAGACAGGACGTGTGTCCCGCGCGTTTCGGCGTGACCAGCCCGATCCCCTGTGTCGGGAGGGATCGCCCCTGCCCCGGTCCACCGGCCGGGTCGCCCTCCCGGAACCCGGCCGGGCCGTCCCCCTGCACCAACCGCTGTCCCCCTGCACCAACGCTGGTGCAGGGGGACAGTCGGTGATCAGGACGCTCCTATGACGCGTCAAGTCGCGATCGGTGGTGATTCGAGGCGTCGGTAGAGCTCGCGGGCGATGTAGCGCTTGAGGCAGCGTTTGATCTCGCGGTCGGTCTTGCCCTCGGCTCGG
>NZ_JBJJTJ010000058.1:0-4777 GCF_054177765.1 Modestobacter lacusdianchii
CCGCCCCCCCCCCCCCCCCCCCCCCCCCCCCCCCCCCCCCCCCCCCCCCCCCCCCCCCCCCCCCCCCCCCCCCCCCCCCCCCCCGGGTCCCGGGCCCACGGCCCCCTGGGACACCTCCCGGGGGGCCGTGGGGTGTCCGGGGTCGATGTGTCGCGGCCGTTGCGCGACCGTGACGCCCCGGTGGCGGCCCCGTCGCCCCCACCGGCCCGTTCCCACGGGGCGGAGCGTCCGCCCTCAGGACGCGCCGCTCACCACGTCGTCCGGCACCGGACGGCTTCCGCTCCCGGCGTAAGGTCACCGCATGTTCTTCTTCACGATCCGGCGGATCATCGCGTCGGTCCTCGTGTTGTTGGTGAGCTCGTTCCTGGTCTTCGCGCTCTGCGCGGCCAGCTTCGACCCGCTGTCCCGGTACTACACGCAGAACCCCCGGCCGCCGGAGTCGTTCTTCAACAACCTCCGCGAGCAGCTGGGCCTGAACGACAACTTCTTCGTCCGCTACTGGAACTGGCTCAGCGGGGTCGTGACCGGTGACTTCGGGCAGACCGTCAACGGCACCCCGGTCGCCGACCAGCTCCTCGGCCGGATCGGGGTCACCGGGCGGATGATCATCGCCGCCGTGGTGATCGCGGTGGTCCTGGCGATCGTGGTCGGCGTGATCGGCGCCGTGCGGCAGTACAAGGCCTCCGACTACGTCTTCACCTTCCTCGTCTACATCCTGATCGCGCTGCCGACCTTCTGGTTCGCCGCCCTGCTCAAGGAGTTCGTGGCCGGCGGCATCAACGACCTGGTCGGTTCGCAGGTGCTCTACACGATCGGCGAGGAGACCCCCGGTCTCGGGCTGTACGCCAGCGGCTGGGAGCTGTGGTCCGACCGGCTGGGGCACCTGATCCTCCCCACGATCAGCCTGGCGATGCTGTCCTTCGCCGCCTGGAGCCGCTTCCAGCGCGCCGCGATGCTCGACGTGCTCGGGTCGGACTACATGCGCCTGGCCCGGGCCAAGGGGCTGACCTACCGGCGCACCGTCGTCCGGCACGGCCTGCGCAACGCGCTGATCCCGCTGACCACCGTCGTGGCGCTGGGCATCGGCACCCTCTTCGGCGGCGCGATCATCACCGAGACCGTCTTCGTCTGGCACGGCATGGGCGAGTACCTGATCGCCAACGGCATCGGGCAGAACGACATCAACGTGGTGCTGGGCTGGCTGCTGGTCAGCGCGGTCTTCGTCGTCGTCTTCAACCTGATCGCCGACATCCTCTACGCGGTCCTGGACCCGCGGATCCGGCTGGCCTGAGCCGCCTCGCGAGAGAGAAGGACACCCCCATGGCCACCACCCAGGCCACCACGGACACCGCCGGCGGTGTCCTGCCCGCGACCCCGGGCGCGCCGCAGAGCGGCGGGGCGGTCGAGCGCGAGTTCACCGTCAAGGCCCGCAGTCAGCGGCAGCAGATCATCCGGCGGTTCTTCCGCAACAAGGTCGGGATGACCGGACTGGTCATGTTCGTCGTGCTGCTGGTCTTCGGCTTCATCGGTCCGCTGGTCGACGGCAAGACCTACGACACGCAGAACCGCAACGCGCAGTCGGTGCCCCCGGGCACCTCCGGCTACCTGCTGGGCAGCGACGCGATCGGCCGCGACCTGCTGGCCGGGTTGATGCAGGGCGTGCAGCGGTCGCTGTTCATCGTGCTGCTCTTCGTGGTCATCGCCTTCCCGCTCGGCCTGCTCGTCGGCGCGCTGGCCGGCTACTTCGGCAAGTGGGTCGACAGCCTGCTCATGCGGATCGTCGACCTGATCCTCACCGTGCCGCTGCTGGTCGTGCTCATCGTCGTGGCGAGCAACTTCCCCAGCTCCCGGACGCCGCTGGGCGTCGGCATCATCCTCGGGTTGTTCGGCTGGCTGGACCTCGCCCGCATCGTCCGCAGCCAGTTCCTCTCGCTGCGCGAGAAGGAGTACGTGGAGGCCGCGCACGCGATGGGCGCCTCGAACGCCCGGATCATCTTCAAGCACCTGATCCCGAACACGCTGGGCTCGCTGATCGTCTGGACGACGCTGGCCGCCGCCACCGCGATCACCCTCGAGGCCGCGCTGACCTACCTCGGGTTCGGCGTCAACGGGGCCAACCAGACCTCGCTGGGCCGGCTGGTCTCCGACGGCGTGCAGGCCGCGAGCACCCGCCCCTGGCTCTTCTACTACCCGGGCATCGCGCTGCTGCTGATCGTCCTGGCCATCAACCTGATCGGTGACGGCATCCGCGACGCCTTCGACCCGAGCAACCGCCGCGTGCGGGCCTGACAAGGAGTTCCATGTCCACCCTCGGGACCAGTGGCACCGGTGCGTCCGGTGCCACCGCCGTCGGCACCAGCTCGACCGGCACCCTCAGCCAGGCCGGCAGCCGCCACACCGGCCTCGCTGGCTTCGACGCGAACGCGCCGCTGCTGCAGGTCAGCGACCTCAACGTGCACTTCCCGACCGAGGACGGCGCCGTGCACGCCGTCCGCGGGGTCGACTACGCCCTCCGCTCCGGTGAGGTGCTGGGCATCGTCGGCGAGTCCGGCTCCGGCAAGTCGGTGACCTCGCTGGCGGTCATGGGGCTCCTGCCCGCCTCCGCCCGGGTCACCGGTTCGGTCCGCTACCGCGGGCAGGAGCTGCTCGGCCAGAGCGACCGGAGCATGTCCCGCGTGCGGGGCAAGGGCGTCTCGATGATCTTCCAGGACCCGATGACCTCGCTGGACCCGGTGTACCGGGTGGGCTACCAGATCGAGGAGACCCTGCGGATCCACGACAAGTCGCTGTCGTCGAAGGCGGCCGAGGCGCGGGCGGTGGAGCTGCTGGAGCTGGTCGGCATCCCGAACGCCGGCGAGCGGGTGCGCTCCTACCCGCACGAGTTCTCCGGCGGCATGCGGCAGCGCGTGGTCATCGCCATCGCGATGGCCAACCAGCCCGAGGTGATCATCGCCGACGAGCCGACCACGGCGCTCGACGTCACCGTGCAGGCGCAGATCCTCGAGGTGCTGCAGACCGCCCTCCAGGAGACCGGTGCCGCGATGGTGCTGATCACCCACGACCTCGGCGTGGTCGCCGGCTTCGCCGACCGGGTGCTGGTCATGTACGCCGGTCGTCCGGTCGAGATCGGCAGCGTCGAGGACATCTACTACGAGCCGCGAATGCCCTACACCCTGGGCCTGCTCGGGTCGCTGCCGCGCCTGGACTCCAGCACCAAGGAGCGGCTCACCCCGATCCTCGGCGCGCCGCCCTCGCTGCTCAACATGCCGCCGGGCTGCCCCTTCGCACCGCGCTGCCCGCTGCACGTCGCCGCCTGCGACGAGGCCGAGCCGCCGCTGCTCCAGGTCGGGGCGGGCCACGAGGCCGCCTGCATCCGCACCGCCGAGGTCGCCAAGGCGCACGGCCACGCGGCCGACGTCTTCAGCGTCACCGGCGCGGACGCCGAGCCGGCCGGGGCAGTCGGCGCCGCCGACCTCACCACCACCGAGGAGAGCCGGGAGACCGGCGCCCCCGGCGTCCCACCGGGCGACCAGACCGAGCCCGGCGCCGGCCCCACCACGGGCCGGACCGGCAGCGTCGTCAGCCCCGAGCCGCGCCCCACGAACGGAGACCGGGCATGACCGCCCCCACCACCGAGCGCGCCGCCGACGGCGCGGACCGCCGCGGCGAGCCGATCCTCAAGGTCCGCGGCCTGGAGAAGCACTTCCCGATCAAGGGCGGTGGGCTGATCAAGCGCACCGTCGGTGCGGTGCGCGCGGTCGACGGCGTCGACCTCGACCTGTACCCCGGTGAGGTGCTGGGCCTGGTCGGTGAGTCCGGCTGCGGCAAGTCCACCACCGGGCGGGCGATCCTCAACCTGCAGCCGGCCACCGCCGGCTCCGTGGTCTTCCAGGGCCGGGAGCTCGTCGGGCTCGGGCGCAAGGAGATGCGCCCGCTCCGCCGGGACATCCAGCTGGTCTTCCAGGACCCGTACGCCTCGCTCAACCCGCGGCTGCCGGTGTTCGACATCGTCGCCGAGCCGCTGATCATCCACGGGCTCACCAAGGACGAGAAGGAGCTGCGCTCCCGCGTCCGCGAGCTGGTCGAGACCGTGGGCCTGAACCCCGAGCACACCAACCGGTACCCGGCGGAGTTCTCCGGCGGGCAGCGGCAGCGCATCGGCATCGCCCGGGCGCTGGCCCTGCAGCCCAAGGTGCTGGTGCTCGACGAGCCGGTGTCGGCCTTGGACGTCTCCATCCAGGCCGGCGTGATCAACCTGCTCGAGGACCTCAAGGACTCCCTGGGCCTCAGCTACCTGTTCATCGCCCACGACCTGTCGGTGGTCCGGCACATCTCCGACCGGGTCGCGGTCATGTACCTCGGCCGGATCATCGAGATCGCCGAGCAGGAAGAGCTGTTCACCCGCCCCGCGCACCCCTACACCCAGGCGCTGCTGTCGGCGATCCCGCTGCCCGACCCGCGCCGCGAGCGCGCCCGCCAGCGGATCATCATCTCCGGCGACGTGCCCAGCCCGGCCAACCCGCCGTCCGGCTGCCGGTTCCGCACCCGCTGCCAGAAGTTCGCCAACGTGCTCACCGACGGCGAGCGCGAGCTGTGCATGACCGTGGACCCCAAGCTGGAGACCCGCGGCACCGGTCACCTCAACGCCTGCCACTACGCCGAGGCCACGCAGGTCTTGTGATCCTGACGGATCACACCGCGGCCAGGTGCCGTGCCCGGCGCCGCTGAGCCGCTTCGTCGATCGCCGGCAGGACCCTCCGGGCCCGTGCCGGCGATC
>NZ_JBJJTJ010000059.1:0-2493 GCF_054177765.1 Modestobacter lacusdianchii
TCACCGCGGCGAGCGACCCGGACGACGTCACGCTTGAACTCCGGGGGGAACTTCTTGGGCACAGCGACATCCTTCCCGCGGGACAAGATCCCGCAGAACGAGTGTCAACTGAAGTCGCAGCAGTCCCGATGCTGGTCCGTGTTGTTAGCGGCTGGGCCAACCAGGCGGTCCGGGCGCGTGCCGTTGACTTATTGGTCGATTCGGAGGCAGCCGCGTTCAAGAGGGTCAATGCAGAACCTGGGTCACGGTCCTGGGTCCCGAGGCATGCGAGCGCGCTGGTGTCCGTAACAGCCTGTGTTGTGACCAAGTACAGCGAAGGTCCGTCGGGCTGCTGGAACGCCGGGTTGTCCAGCCAGACCTGAATCGTGCGCCATAGGTCGACGCTCATGTCGCCAAGCGTTCCGCCGTCCCCCAAGTGGTGCTTGATCTGTAGCGCCTGGAGAGGATCGCCCGCCGCGTCGTGCCAAGAAACGTCGTCGATGTCTTCCAGGCGTAGTTCCTGGTCCTCTGGCCCTGGCCGCGCGAGCTCCATGAGGGCCCAGCCGACCTGGTACACGTAGCCGAGGGCCTGGCCGGCCGCTGTGTGTTGATCTGCGGCCACTAGCTCATTGTGGCTTGTAAGGCAGGAGCCGGATACCCGCGGAGGGCGGGTGTCAGAAGGTCGCTGGTCAAGGGACCGGCCGTGCGGCCTGCCGTGGAGGAGGCGGCGCCGGCTGAGCCGAGTTGCTCCGGTCGGGACCAGGTCACACCGGGCAGGACCGGCCCGAGAGGGCCGAATGCGCGTGACGGCCGACGTCTTCCCCGTCGTCCGTCCCCAAGCCTGCAAGTGAGGCAGGCAGTGTTGGCCGCATCGTCGGCTGCCTGTGCGCGAGTGCGAACAGCAGCTCGGACAGCGTCGTGAAAGGCGACGCTAGGACGGCGGGTCTTAGCCGCGAGGTGCTCACGGCGCGGTGACGGTCCAACTCGGCGGGTCCCCGACGACGCAGACCCTCCGACGGACGGAGGTCAGAGGTCAGGTGTGCTCGCACCCTTACGGACGTTGCACAACCAGTGGGCGAGTTGGGTGTTGTCCCGGCTGTGCTGACCGTGGGCAGCCAACGGTACGACATGATCCAGGCTCGCTGACTGAAGGTCAGGCCACTTCAGAACAGGGTCGACTTGTGCGGTGCACAGCTGACAGATCCATCCGTCGCGCTCGAAGATCTCAACGGGGTCGAAGCGCTCTGCCTGTGCCAGTTGTGTCCTCTGTCGTCGGACATGGCGGGCCGTCGAGGACGACACTCGCCGTTTCTGGGCCGACCTGGCAGAGAAGGCCGGCGACCAGAGAGTGTGTGGGTGCTGCGCGGCGACCGGCACGCAGGCGACTGCCTCCCACGTGTACTCGCGTCCGTCGGGTGTCACGTCCCTGATAAACTCCCACGCCCACTCCATCCGCTCCCCGTCCACTTCGAACGTGTCCAGAGACCGGCGCTCGCCAGAGGGATCGACCGCGCCGTACACCATTCGGCTGCCCAGCCCGTCCTTCGACGCGGCCTGGATGTGCTTGTGGCCTGACTCGTGTACCGCAACGAAGAGTCCCTGGGGGGCCCACTCGGGGGTCGCCTGCATCTCGTCTGGGCGCAGCCAGATGTAGCTCGTGAACTCGCCGTGTCGCTCGACCACGTCTCCTTCGCGCGGTCCGAAGCCGTCGAACTGATAGGGCAGTTCATCGCTCACAGGCGTGACCGTGGCGAACACCTGAGGTGACGGATCAACGCGGGGGTCCTGCATGGGCGGTGGGGCTGGGACCGGTAGGTCGGCGCCCTTCCGAATCTGCCGGTTGATCTGGCGTCCCAGATTGCTGTTGCAGCGTGACCCACAGACGTGCCGGTCGCGATGAGTCCAGTGCGCGTTCGGTGGTACCGCAGCGCCGCACTTCACGCATGGTTCTCCCCCCACCGCTCGTCCGTCGGGATGGCGTAGCAGGGCGTCGCGCCAGCGCCAATAGCCGTGGCTGTCCGCTTCGATGTCCGTCATGGCGTGCCCACCACCGTCTCGTCGTCGTGCGCCAGCAAGTCCGGAGGGCCAGGGGCCAGGCTCCTTGGCGAAGTGGTCTCTACCTGGGCTGTGGAGAATTGGCCGGCCGCTCGGAGCTGACGAGGCTTTTCACCTGTTCGTACCCGCCCGTCCGCCGCTGATGGGGAGCGGGGAGCTCGAGTCCCACCAAAGGGTTGTCGTCGGGGTGGTGGAAGACCGCCGCCGTCGCACTCATGGCCAGGGACGCGTTCATGCGCCGCGCCAGATCAGCAGATGGGGCTGCTTGCATGTCCTTACCGCCCACCTCGCCCATGATCAGCCCGACACGGCGATCCAGCGGAAGGAAGATCTGGGGACTGCTGCGACTTCAGTTGACACTCGTTCTGCGGGATCTTGTCCCGCGGGAAGGATGTCGCTGTGCCCAAGAAGTTCCCCCCGGAGTTCAAGCGTGACGTCGTCCGGGTCGCTCGCCGCGGT